>JAZUHK010000031.1:0-2093 GCA_045641645.1 Kiritimatiellia bacterium | reverse complement strand
TGGACGACGACAACTCGTCCGAGACCGGCAAGGTGACGCTCCGCGTCCCCGGCAGGGACCTTTCGAAGGCCCGGTGCCACCTGACGGACATGGTGCGCACCTACACCGAGGTGCCGGTCGAGGTAAACGGCGACGGTTCTGCGTCGATCAGGATGCAGCCCCAGTCGTTTGCATTGATCGAGTTCTGATGTTTCCGGTCGAGGAGAAGATCGGCGTGGGTTGCAAGGACCCCAATGGTGGAATGGCGGTGGTGTGGCCAGAGTGTGGCCAGAGGGTCAGGCACGACTGATAGACTAACCAGTGATGTAGTACGTGGTTGTTTGTGATGATTGATCCGTCTGTTCGTCGGCCCAGGCGTCCGGTTGCGGGGTGACTGGCATTGCACAATTGAATAGCTGATTATGTACGCCCGCCCCGTCCCGCTCTTGGCTACATCAGGACCACTCCTCGGGGCGCGGGCGGGTCGCACGTTTTTCCGCACCTCCGCGCGGGGCTACCCCCGCATTTATAAAAATGCGGTGGTAACACCGCGGCGGTTGTGCTATTATATTCGGTATGAGCGAATCCCTCAAACCAACCCTCTGGCGCACGGCTCGCGCCCTGAACAACGCCGATCGGCTGAACCTTCTCCGTCTCGTCGACGGGGCGAAGGGGGCGCGTGGCGTCGTGGAACTCGCGGACGAGGCGCGTCGACGCCTGAGTCGGCAGGGGAACCGTCTATGCATATTTTGGCGTTTCGGGAGAATTGTCTGAAAGAAGGTGATGTAGTATGACCATAAGCGAAGGCAAGATTTGGTTTCTGGCCCTGGTAGCTGCCCTGGGCGGATTCCTTTTCGGGTTTGACACTATTGTCATAAACGGTGCGGAACAGGACATCCAGCGACTCTGGGAGCTTTCGGGTGCGATGCACGGATGGGTCGTAAGCTCGGCGCTCTGGGGCACGGTCGTCGGGGCGCTTGGCGGCGGATGGGTCGCGGACCGAATCGGACGCAAGCCGACGCTTTGCACGGTCGGTGCGCTTTATTTCGTCTCGGCGTTCTGGAGCGCACTGGCGACTGGACCGGTGTCGCTTATGATCGCCCGCCTGATTGGCGGCTTCGGCGTCGGCATCTCCACGATCGCCGCCCCCGTGTACATCGCGGAAATCTCGCCGGCGGAGTCACGCGGCAAGCTGACGGCGCTCTTCCAGTTCAACATCGTCATCGGCATTGTCCTCGCGCTCACGTCCAACCTTCTCCTGAAGGACATCGGCGAGAACGCCTGGCGTTGGATGCTTGGCGCCGAATGCGTTCCGGCGCTCGCCTTTCTCGCCCTCGCGCCGTTCCTGGTCGAATCGCCCCGCTATCTGGCGATGAGGGAACGGGGAGCGGGGGGCAGGGAACGGGGAAGGGGATTCTGGTCGAGGGTGAATCTCAGGCCGATTCTCATCGCGTTCTTCGTGGCGTTCTTCAACCAGATGAGCGGATGCAATGCGATTAACTATTTCGCGCCGAGGATATTCCAGATGGCTGGGCTCGGACGAGACTCGGCGTTTCTCTCGACCTTCGGGCTCGGATTCCTCCAGGCGGCTGCGACGTTCGCGGGGCTCTGGCTCATCGACCGCGTCGGCCGGCGGACGCTTCTTATCGTCGGCGGCATCGGTTACATCGTGTCGCTCTTCTCCGCCTCGGCGTTCTTCGCGCTTGAGAATGGTCCGCTCGTGGCGGTCTGCATCTTCCTCTTCCTTGCGTCCCACGGACTCGGGCAGGGAACTGTCATCTGGGTGCTGATCAGCGAATCGTTTCCGCAGCGTTTCCGGGCGCAGGGGCAGGCCCTTGGTGCCTCGACGCACTGGGTGTTCGCCGCCTTGGTGGCGCTTTTCTTCCCGGTTGCCGCGGAGTCGCTTCCGGCCGCTGTCATCTTTGCCTTTTTTGGCGGTATGATGGTGCTTCACCTCCTGTGGGCCGTGTTCGTCGTCCGTGAGACGCGCGGACGCGCCTTGGAGGAGATCGCGTGAAACCAATTGAGGGATGCGCTTTCGATGTGGAATTAGTATTTTCAAGGCCTGAGTAGTTGAGTAAAAGTATTGAAGTGGATTTGGATCGCGGCGGTTT
>JAZUHK010000030.1:0-60872 GCA_045641645.1 Kiritimatiellia bacterium | reverse complement strand
CTACTTTCTCCACCTTCTCTCTCCCCCTCCACCTACTCTCTCCCCTTCACCCCCAGATCGCCCAGCTTCATGGAGATGACGCGGGAAATGCCCTTCTCCTGCTGCGAGACGCCGTAAACGAGGTCGGAGCCGGCGATCGTGTGCTGGTTGTGGGTGATGATGAGGAACTGGGACTTCGCCAAAAACTCCTTGAGCTGATCGACGAAGCGGCCGATGTTGGCATCGTCGAGTGCCGCATCGAGTTCGTCGAGCATGCAGAACGGCGCGGGCTTGATCATGAAGATCGAAAAGAGGAGCGCCACCGCCGTCATCGTCCGCTCGCCGCCGGAGAGCAGCGTCACCGACTGCGGCCGCTTTCCGGGCGGACGCGCGATGATGTCGATGCCGCATTCAAGCGGATCCTCCTCGTTCTCCAGGAGGACAAGCCGCGCCTCGCCGCCGCCGAAGAGCTTGGTGAACATCGTCTGAAAATTCTTGTTCGCCTGCTCGAAGGTCTTGCGGAAAAGATCGGACGAAGTGGTGTTGAGATTGGTGATGAGCTCCAGGATCTGCGCCTTCGCCGCCAGGAGATCCTCCTCCTGCGCCTTCTCGCGCGCATAGCGCTCCTCCAGCTCGCGACACTCGTCGATCGCGACCATGTTGACGGGGCCGAGCGCGGCGATGTCGGCCTGCAGCTTCTCCACCTTCTTTTCGAGGACGTCCATCGACGGCACCTCGCCCTTCCACTCGGGATCCGGCTCGCGCATCACCGCATCGGCGAAAAGCCCGTACTCGTCCTGCAAGTGTGCATAGACGTTCTGCCGGCGCATCGTCGCCTCGGCCGCCTGCACCTCCAGCTTGGCGCGGAAGTCGCGCGCCTGATCGAGCCCGCCGCGCTTCTCGGCCACCACGCGGTCGGCCTCGGAAATCCGATCCATCAGCGAAGCGCGCTTCCCGCGCTCCTCCTCGATCGCCGCGCGGCAATCGACCGCCGCGCCCCTCAGGTCCTCCAAACTGGCGGTAAGCTCCCGCGACTCCTCGGTGAGCCGGTCGATCGAATCGTGATAGCCCTCGATACCCTTGAGCCGCCCCTCGATGGAGCGTTGCAGCTCATCGCGGCGCTTCTGCGCGTCGGCCGCCTGCTGCCCGACGAACGAAAGCTCCTGCTCCATCTGGCTCGTCGCGATGCGGCGCTCGGTAAGCTGCTGGGAAAGCGTCATCGAAGCGATCTCGGCCTGACGAAGCTCGTCCTCGCTCCCCGAAAGCTCGGCCAGCAGGAACTCGCGGCGATCGGCGGTGGAGACCGTAGTGCCCGCCTTCCACACCTCGACCTTCCCCTCGCGGCTGACCTTCGCGTCCTCGGCGAGCGTGCCGGTAAGCGTGGTGTTCGCCGCCTCCTGACGCCGCGCGGCGATATCGGCCCTAAGGGTCTCGATCTTCGCCTGGGAATCGGCGAAAGCGCCCTCGCTCTCGGCCAGCGCCTCGCGCGTGGCGGCGAGCGAATCGGTGAGGAGCTTCGTCTTCTGGTCGAGCGACTCCACCTGCAGCGCCAGCTCCCCGAGCTGCTCCTTCGCACCCGCGATCTCCGACTCGTCGCGCGCGGCGAACTCGCGGTATTCGGCGATGCGCGTCGTATTGACGCCGATCACCTCGTTGGCGCGGCTATAGGCGCTGTCGGCCGCCGCCTGCTGGGAGGCGAGCGTCTGCAACCGCTCCTCCAGCGCATGGATCTCGGCGTGCAGCTCCTGCTGGGTCTTCTCGGCGACCACCACCGTCTCCGTCGCCTCGGCGATGGCCTTGTCGATCTCCTGGCGGTTGACAGCGTTCTGCTCCAGCTCCTGGTCGAAGCCGTGGATGCGGTTCTTGGAGACGTAGATGTCCAGCCCCTTGAGCTCGTCGCGCAGCTCCTTGTACTTCTGGGCCTTCCCCACCTGCCGCTGCAAGGAGCCGATCTGCCGCTTCATCTCCCGGAGGACATCGGCTTCCCGCAGGAGGTTCTGCTCGGTCTGCTCGATTTTGCGGATCGCCTCCTTGCGGTCGGCCTTGAACTTGGTGATGCCCGACGCCTCCTCGAAGACGGCGCGGCGGTCTTCGGGCTTGGAGGAGAGAATCGCATCGATCTGACCCTGGGCCATCACTGAATAGGAGTTCGTGCCGATGCCCGTGCCCATGAAAAGATGCTGAATGTCCTTGAGCCGGCACGACTGCTTGTTGAGGAAATACTCGCCCGAGCCATCGCGATAGACGCGGCGGGTGATCGTCACCTCGTGATATTCCGTCCCCAGCTCCCGCTCGCAGTCGGCGAAGGTGATCGAGACCTCGGCGAGCCCGAGGGGCTTGCGGGTATCGGTGCCGTTGAAGACCACATCCACCAGCTTCGAACAGCGAAGCGCCGTCGGCCGCTGTTCTCCGAGCACCCAGCGGATCGCATCGGAAACATTCGACTTGCCGCACCCGTTCGGACCGACGATCGCGATCAGGCCGGGATCGAAAGCGAGCTTCGTCTTGTCCGCGAAGCTCTTGAAACCGAGGATGTCTAACTGCTTGAGGTACATTAGGGGGCTATTATACCAAAAAACGCGGGCAACGGGTGAAATCCGGCGCCGCACAGGCGCTTTGGGCGTAAGGACAGCGGGGATGGAACGCACAGCCGGTCGGCCAGTCGGTCGGCGGCGGCACGGTGCCGGGAATGTCGGCAAGCGGCGCATCCTTCGGCGCGTCGAGCCGCGGCACCGCCTTCAAGAGCCCCTCCGTATAGGGATGCCGCGGATGCGACAACACCTCGGCCGTCCGCCCTCGCTCCACGACTTCCCCCGCATACATCACGTTCACCTCGTCGGCATAGCGGCTCACGAGCCCCAGGTTGTGGGTGATGAGCAGGATCGCGCTCCCGCGCGCGTCGGCGACGCGCACCAGCAGATCCAGCACTTCCCGTTGGGTCGTCACGTCGAGGGCGGTGGTGGGCTCGTCGGCGATCAGCAGTTCGGGACGGCGGGCGAGGGCCATCGCGATCATCACCCGCTGCTGCTGGCCGCCGGAAAGCTGACAGGGGTACTTGCGCATCGTCTCACGCGGCAGCTGCACCGCCTCGAAGAGGGCGGGGATGTCGCTCTCCGCGGCGCGCTCGGCCACCTGGTCGCCGACGCGCCAGACGGGATTGAGCGACTGCATCGGATTCTGGAAGATATAGGCGAGGCGTGGCGAACCCGTGATTTTCCCCGAAATGCGCGCGTGATCGACGAGCCCCCCGAGCGCGAGCGCCGTGAGCGACTTGCCCGAACCCGATTCGCCGACGAGCGCCACCCGGCCGTGTTCGGGCACGGCGAAGCTCACGTCGCGCACCGGCACCGACCGCCGCTCGCCCAGATCGAATTCAATGCGCAGATGCTCCACCGTCAACAGCATAGGTCTCCTTAAAAGATTCAGAACCGCGGCAGTTTGGCCAGCGAATCGGCCCGCCCGCCCTCGCGCGAACGGAGACGCCAGACCCGCCCGTGCTCCTCGCGAAGTTCCCGCAGGCGCTTCTCGTCGCGCCGATGGCAGGCGCAGTCGATGAGATCGGCCATATAGACGATCTCCTTCGCCCACACGTTGTCGTCCGCCCACCGCTCCGCCGCGAGCCGGATGCCGTGGGCGATGCCGCCGATCTCCTCCAAGATGCCATCGGTAAGCGCGGGATGGCGGGAATAACCATGGTCGTTTAGGAGGATATTGAAAAGCTCCGAACAGTTGGCCCTGAGCGCCCCGCCGCGCAGATACAGGGTGCCAAGCTTGAGCAGCAGCCCTCCGAGCGGCGCGTCCATCACGCGGTTGAGCTCGCGCTCCAGATCCATCTTCGCCGCCTTCGCCCCCGAGGACGAGAAGGCTCCGCCCATCACGATGCCGGGAAGCGACGCCGCGAGCGGCTGCCAATGCCCCTCGTCGCCCCAGTCGGTGACGAGATAGCCCTTCGCGCCGAAACGCCGCCCCGCCGCCTCCGCCGCCTCCAGGTTCTCGCGCATGTTCTCCACCCGCCCGCCGAGCGAACGCCAGCTCGAAGTGCCGGGGCAGACGTAGAAGTCGAGCCCCGCGCGCTGAAACGCCGCGCACTCCCGCTCGAAAGGATGGTTGCCTTCATAGCCCCAGTCAAGCGCGATTACATCCTTAGGCAATCTGGTGATCAACTCAGGATGCCTTAGGACGATGTCGCCCCAGAACATCGGACGCTTGCCGCAGCTGCGCGCGCAGTCGAAGACCCGAAGGAGGAAGCCGAGGTACTCCTCGGGATCGGAGATCTCGAAGGTCTCGTCGCAGTTGACGTTCACGAGCGGCGAGGAGAAGTTCGGCAAGAGCTCCTCGAAAAGCCCCTTCACGAGTTCAATCGACTCCGGATTCTTCGGATCGAGGGTGGTGGGGAACTTCTTCACCGTCCCCCACGGCGTCACCGCCCCGCCCTGCGGGAACCGGGCGAGCGCGTTGTACTCGGGATGGACGAGCCAGCGCTCCATGTGCCCGAACGCATTCTGGTTCGCCACCAGCTCGATCCCCTGCATCCGGCAATAGGCATCGAGCTTGCGGATCTCCGCCGCCGTCAGCGGGTCGGCCTCCTCCCAGACGACGGGATGGCGCGAATAGGCGAAGGTGTGCTCGGTGTAGAGCTGCAGCTGGTTGTAGCGGCAAAGCGCCAGGAGATCGACGATCTCCCGCAGGGTCTTCATGGTTGGCACCCTGTCTCTGCTTATATCCAGAAGATAGCCGCGCACCTCGAACATCATTCACCCCGCGAAGACGATTTCCCGCGGCACTTCCGCCGCGAACTCCATCCGCCCGCCCGTCACCGGATGGCTGAAGGCCAGCTGCACGGCATGGAGCAGCAGCCGCGGCGGCTTCACCTTGAGCCTCGCGTCCTTCGCCGCATCCCCGTAGAGCCGGTCGCCGACGATCGGGTGCCCGAGATGCGCCGCGTGGACGCGGATCTGATGCGTGCGCCCCGTCTCGATGACGAACTTGACGAGCGCCACCGCGCCATGCCGCGCAAGGACCTCCCAGTGCGTCACCGCCCGGAGCGCCCCCGGCGCCCCCGCCTCGGCGACGCGCATCCGGCGCTTGTCGGCCCGTTTCGCAAGCGGAGCGGAAACCGTCCCCCTCCGCGCCTTCGGCGCCCCGTGCAGCACGGCGAGATAGGTCTTCTCGACCCCCGCATGGCCCTCGAACGCCGCCCGCAGCCCCCGATAGGCACGCGCGCTCTTCGCCAGCACCATCACACCGCTCGTCTCCACGTCCAGCCGATGCACCACCCCGGGACGCTCCGCCGAACCGACGCACGCCATTTCCGGAAACCGCTTCACCAGTTCCGCGGTAAGGGCGTTCTCCTCGTAGCCGGGCGAAGGATGGACGGGACGCCCCGCCTCCTTGTTGACGACCACGAGATCGGCGTCTGCGTAGAGAATCTCGATCATGGGGAAAGGAGCCGCACCGCGAGCTTCACCAGCTCCGCGCACGGACGCTTGGCGTAATAGGCGGCGGTACGCGCCTCGGGCGCGCCGCCGGCCGTCGCCCCCGTCCCCGCCAAAAGATCGCGGCAGACGACGGAACCGGCCTCCCGCCTGAACGCCGCGGCGAAATCCTGCACCCGCGGATAGACCGCCGTCTTGTCGGGGCCGTGACGCATGCCGAGGACCAGCGCGCCGCCCGTCACCGCCCCGCACACCTCGCGCAGCCGCCCGACGCCGCCGCCGAGCCCGCAGGAGACCCTGGCGGCCAAGTCCGCATCCATCCCGAATTCGTCGGCGAACGCGCCGAAGACGCTCTGGGCGCAATTGAGCCCGCTCGCGAAAAGCGCCTCCGCCTTTTTCTCCCGCGTCATTCTCCCACCTCCTCCTTGGCCAGCAGTTCCCGCATCGCCGTACCCAGAATACCGAGACACCGCTCGGCGTTCTCCAGATATTGGCCAGTCATCCCGCCCGCGCCATGAACATCGGAGACGCACTTCAGGGACGAGCAGCGCACGCCTTCCTGCTTGCAGACATGCGCGATCGCCGCGCCCTCCATATCGCGAAGACCCGCCTTGAGAACCTGTTCGATCAGCTCCGTATCGTCTTCGCGGTCATTGAAGCGGTCGCCGGTCGCCAGCGTCTTCCAGCCCTTGAACCAAGGGAAGGCGCCGGACGTCAGCGCGGGGATCTTCGCCAAGCGGATGTAGGGCGAATCGAAGCCGTCGAGAACCCCCACCGAAACCCCGTTGATCTTCGCGAGGTCGAAATCGTATTCGCACGCATCCTCCACGCCCCAGATGTCGCCGACGGCGAGATCCGCGCCGAAACCGCCCGCGAGCCCCACGTTCCAGATTTCGGTGGCGCCTTCGCAAATCGCCTTCATCGTCGCGGCGGCGGCATTCACCTTGCCGATGCCCGAGACGTAGAGACGGTCGCCCGGACCGAGCGCCAGGCGGATGGCCTCCGCCTCCTTCCGCATGGCGATGACGAACGCGCGCACCGCCATCACTTCTCCGTATGCACCGTGAGCTGCGGGAACGGAATCTGAATGCCGCTGCGCTCGAACGCCGCCTTCACCGCCACCTGCGCGTCGTTATAGACGCTCCAGTAGGTGGCTCCGTCCGTCCAGGGGCGGACATTGAGGGTGACGGCGCTGTCGCCGAGCGTCGCCACCGAGACGGCGGGCTGAGGATCGGCGAGCACGCCGGGAACGGTCTTGAGCGCGGAAAGCGCCACCTCGATCGCCTTGAGGACGTCGGCGCCGTAGTCGATGCCGATCTGGATGTCCACGCGGCGGCGGCCGAGCGCCGAGAAGTTCGTGATGGGCGAGCCCCAGGCGCTCTTGTTGGGAATGACCACCTTCTTGTTGTCGGCGGTGGCGAGGACGGTGGCCATCATGTCCACCTTGAGGACCGTGCCCTCCAACCCCGCGACGATCACGTAGTCGCCGATCTTGAAGGGCTCGTTGATGGCGATCATGAGCCCCGAGGCGAGATTGCCGAGCGACTCCTGGAAGGCGAAGCCGAGGATGAAGCCGGTGACGCCGAGGCCGGCGACGAGGGGCCCCACGTCAACGCCGAGCTTGCCGAGGATGATGACGACGAGTATCGCCCACAGCACCTTGGATGTGACATTACGAACGAAATTCGCGAAGAGCGTGTTCTTCTTGCCGCCCTTCTCCACCGCCCTGACGACGACGGCGACGATCCCCTTGATGACAAAGAACCCGACGACGAAGATGACGAGCGCGGCGACGAGCGAGACCGCAAAGGAGAGCCCCTTGTCGGTAAGCCACGCGAGCGCTTGATTCCAAAGCTCCTGCCCCTCCGTGAGCTGACGGGTGAATTCACCGGTAAGTTTCCCAGCCGTTGCGGCTGCCGACGTGCATACTTCGTTAGTCACTTGATCTGTCCTTTTAGATTTGGTTAGATTAGTGTTCAGTGATTAGTTAAATCTCGGCGAACCGCACTGGTTTTCCGCGATCCCCCCCCCCCCACGGGATCCGGCGGCATCGCGGTATTCCCGCATGCTCATGCCGAACTCCTGCCGAAATAGGGCCTTCAGCCGGGAGAGCGAATTGAAGCCGCTGGCGAAGGTGATCTCGGTAATGGACTTGTCGGTAGTGCCCAAGAGCTTGCAGACCCGTTTGAGCTGCACGCGCTGGATCTCCTTGAGGATGGTGTTCGCGAACTGCGCCTCCTTGAAGCGCATCTGCAAGGTGCGGACCGAAACGCCGAAGTGACGGGCGATGTCGCCCTGGTTGAGGCCGCCTGCACGACAGGCGTTCTGGGCGATGTATTCGCACGCGAGGGAGACCAGCATTCCGGAGCCGAGGCGGTCTTGGGTGGAGGCGCGCTCGACGATATCCCTCGGACCGCACAAGATCGGCTCCACGTTGTTCACCCGGCGTGAAATGAGCCCGTCGAGCCGTTCCGCCGCCAGAAACGCCGCGCGTTCGGTATCGAGCTGCAACGAGGAGAGCGTGGGCGACGCCCGTTCGCAGATGAACTCGTCGTCGTTGATCCCGAGGACGCAGACGGCACCGGGGACGTTGATGTTCGCATAGCGGCAGATGTCGAGGACGTCCCGCCCGACATGGTCGTTCCACGTCAGGATGCCGCAGGGCTTCGGAAGCGACTGTATCCAGGGGAAGATGTCCTGCGACTCGACGATGGCGATGCCGCGCCCCAGGGAGGGACGGCGCAAGATGGTGAAAAACGGCAGCCCGCGCTCGGCGGACTTCTCGCGGACGGCATCGCGAAGCATCCGCGAAGTGCGGCGTTCGGGCGGGAAATGGGAACCGACGTACGCCACCGCCCGGCATCCGCGGCGGGCGAAGAGCTCGATAGCGCGCCCGGCGATGCCGCGCATGTCGAAGCATACGCTGCTGACGCCGGGATAGGGCAGCTGCTGAGGCGCAGCCACCACGGGGATATGCTCCATGCCGAAGGCCTTCAGCGCCCGCTGCACCTCGCGCGGCGAGACCCCGCAGCAGATGACGCCGTTGGGATGGGCCTCGCCGAAATCGATCCAGTCGGAGCCCGGCCGCAGCTCCGCCTCGATCACGCGCACGAACCACCGCGGATTGCGGCGCGCATAGAGCATGACGCCGGAATAGAAGCTGCGCACCAGCGAATCCGAACGCAGACAGACGAACGCAATGCGACGATGACTTGACCTTCTCAATTCTCTCTCCCAGAACCTTTCGACCTGCCGCACATTATACCAAAAAACCGACCTCCGATTTGCTATAATACCACCGTATGGAAAAGATTGCGGTTTTGATGGGCGGGGACTCCAACGAACGCGAAGTGTCCCTGGTCAGCGGAAAGAACGTCGCCGAGGGCCTCGCTTCCCTCGGCAAGTATGAGGTTGTCAGCGTCGATGTGCGCGGCGAAAAGCTCACGGCACTGCCGCCCGGGATTTCGCGCGCCTACATCGCCCTCCACGGCGGCTGGGGCGAAAACGGCGGCGTGCAGGCCGCGCTCAACGCGCTCCGTATCCCCTACACGGGCCCCGGCGTCGCGGCCTCGCGCATCGCCATGGACAAGGTGAAGACGAAGCTCGTCCTGGAGATGAAGGGCGTCCCCACCGCCAGGTGGTCGCTCGCAGAACCGGATGCCGAAAAGAGTCCCCTGCCGCTCCCGGTCGTCGTCAAGCCGCCGGCCGACGGCTCCTCCGTGGGCATCTCCAAGGTCTCGTCGCCCGGCGAATGGGCCGCCGCCCTCGCCTGCGCGACGAAGGCGATGGCCGCTCCCGGGCCCGTCCTTGTGGAGGAATTCGTTCCGGGGCGCGAGTTCACCGTGGGCGTCATCGACGGCGAGGCCCTGCCTGTCATCGAAATCGTCGCCAAGGGCGGGTGGTACGGCTACGAGGAGAAATACAATTCCGAAGAGACGCGCTATCCCTTCCTGGACGACGCCGACGAGCTCGCCGCGAAGCTGAAGAAGCTCGCCGTCGACGCCTACCGCGCCGTCGGCTGCCGCGGAGTGACGCGCGTCGATTTCCGCGTCTCCCCGCTCGGGCGCTGCTATGTCCTCGAACTCAACACCTCGCCCGGCTTCACCTCCCATTCGCTCGTCCCCAAGGCGGGCATGAAGACGGGGCTTACGTTCGCCGAGGTCTGCGACCGCATCCTCGCCACCGCCGCCTGCGACGAAGGATCCGCCCCATGAAGCAGAACACCGTCAGCCATTCGGGCGGCAAGCGCACTTTCGCCGTCTTCATCTCCCTCGTCGTCCTCGCCGCCCTCGGCATCGGGATAACGGTTGCCTATTCGCGCCTCCGCGACCTCTGGCTGGAGCAGTGCGTCATCACCGACGTCGCCTCCCAGGTCACGGTCTCGTCGGGAAGGATGGTCAGCCCCGATGCGATAATGGAGGCGTTCGGGCTCCGCAACGGCGTCAACCTCGCGCTCGTGGACTTCTCGAAGCAGCGCGCCGACGCCCTCAAGCGCTATCCCATCCTCCGTTCGATCTCCGTCACCCGTCACCTCCCCGACCGGGTCGAGATCTCCGTCATCGAGCGGGTGCCGTCGGTACGGCTCGGCATCACCGCTCAGCGCACCGAGACCGGGCGCGTCGCCGATGCGGAAGGCATGGTCTTCAACTGCCGCCGCGGCACGTCCGCCCTTCCCGTCATTCGCGAAAAGGGGCGTCCGGGCACCCAGCCCGGGAAGCGGCTCGAAGGCCGTGCCCGCGCGGCGCTGGAACTGCTCGAAACCGCCCGCGACCCGGAATTCTCCGAACTCGGCATCCTGGAAGTGGACATCTCCAGGGCCGACTACCTGCTGGCCACCCTCGGCAACTATTCGCGCGCGAAGATCGCCTGGACGGGAATGGACGGCTCGCTCGGCTCGGCCAAGCAAGCCCTGTGCGGCCAGCTCGCCTGCCTGCGCGATGCCATCCGCGCCCGCCTCTCGACCAACGTCAAGATCTGGAACGCCACCGTTCCGAACCGCATCTACGCCGACACCCAAGGAGTCAACTGAAGCCGTGACCAACATCTACGCAGCCATTGAAATCGGAACCACCCGCACCGTGCTCGCCGTGGGTGAGTCGGAAAACGGCGGACGGCTCAAGGCGATCCACGCCGAGATCCCCTCCTCCGGCGTGCGCAAGAGCCAGATCATCGACATCGGCAACGCGCGCGAATCGGTGCGCTCGGTCCTGCGCGAAGTCGAGAAACGCGGCTCGGCCGGCAACTGGTCGGTGTCCATCGGCAACGCCTTCCTCGTCCTCTCGGGCCAGCACGTGAAGGCCGACCGCTACGCCGGTTTCGTACAGGTCGAAGGCGGGCGAGTGGGGACGGACGACATCCGCGCCGTCAACGAGGCGACGCGCGAAATGCCGCTGCCGAAAGACCGCGAACTCCTCGACATCGTCAATCAGGACTACGTCCTCGACGAGATGGGCGGCATCGTCACCCCCAAGGGCATGGCCGGGCGCATCCTCAAGCTCAACGCCCTCCACCTCCACGCCGACCGCAACCGCATCCAGGACGCGCGCACGGCCTGCGAAGACGCGCATCTCGAAATCCGCGAACCGCTTTTCGCCACCACCTGCGCGGCCGAGGCGGTACTGGAGGAGCATGAGCGCAAGAACGGCGTCCTGGTCATCGACTTCGGCGGCGGCTCCACCGGTTATGCGGTCTATCTCGACGGCACCCTCGCCGCCGCCGAGGTGATCGGCGTCGGCGGCGACCACATCACCAACGACATCGCCCTCGCCTTCCAGGCGACGCACAACCAGGCCGAAGAGCTCAAGCGCACGGAGGCCTCCGCCGTCGTGGGCGGCGAAGACGACGCCTCGGCGCGGGCGACCTTGAAGGGCACCTCTTCACTGATGGAGTCGCGCACCGTCTCGCGGCGGGCGCTCGATACGGTGGTGAACGTGCGGCTCAAGGAGCTGCTGGGCATCATCCGCGAAAAACTCGAGGACCTCGATCTCTTCAACCGGCTTCATGCGGGCGTGGTGCTCGTCGGCGGCGGCGCGGCGATGAAGGGCCTCGATGCGCTCGTCCAGAACTCCTACGGGCTCTCCGTGCGCATCGGGCGGCCGAACACGGTGGACGGGTTCGCCGACGTCGACGCCCCCGCCTCCTACGCCGCCATCGCCGGCGCCCTGCTCTACGCACACCGCAACTACGAGGAGAAGCCGCTCCTCAAGAACCTCTTCGGGGAGCTTTTCAAATGAACGACTCGTCCAAGATGATCCTCATCGGCATCGGCGGCGCGGGCGCGGCCATCGCGCGCGGCGTCAACCGCGCCTACGGCGGGAACCTCCGCCACCTCACCGCCGACACCGACGCCTCCACCGACACCGACGGCTCGCCCTTCGCGCTCATCGGCGGCGACCGGCTTTCCGGCCACGGCACCGGCGGCGACATCGTCACCGCGCGGCTCGCGGCCGAGGACTCGATCGGCGTCCTCGACGAGTCGCTCGAAGGCGTCCGCCTCGCGGTGATCGTCACCGCCCTCGGCGGCGGCGCGGGCGGCGGCATCACCCTCGAAGCCGTCAAGCACCTGAGCGAGCGCGGCATTCCCTCGGTGGTCTTCGCCACCACGCCCTTCACCTTCGAAGGCGAAAACCGTCAGCGGGCGGCCCGCGGCATCCGTTCGATGATCGAAGAGGCGGCGAACGCCACCTTCTTCCTGCCGCTCGACAAGCTGGTCTCGGGCATCGACAACATGGATGAGGCCCTGCGGCGAGCCGTCGATACGGTGGCAACGGGCATCACCTTCTTCTGGCGGCTCGTCGAGAAGCCGGGCTATCTGCGGCTGGATGTCGAGCGCATCCGCCATCTCCTCGCCAAATCCGGGCGCGGCCGCTTCGCCGCGGTGACGGTGCAGGGCCCCGACCGCGCCAAGGAGGCGGTGGACGCGCTCGTCCGCGCCGAGACCCTTACGACCGGTTCCGCCGGCGTCCGCTCCATGCTTATCGGCGTTCTCGCCGGCGAAGACCTGCGGCTGTCGGAAATCGAAGTCATCGCCGGCGGCATCCGCGGCGCCTTCGGCGAACGCGCCGATTTCGAACTGGCCACCGTCAACGACGAGGCGACCTTCTGCGGGCGCATCTCCGTGGTGGCGATGCTCTTCGAGTCGAGCGCGGAGGAGGCCGCGGCCAAGGCCAAGGGCCAGGCGCGGCCGAAGCGTTCGGTCCTCGCGTCCGGGGTCTCGGGCCGCGGGCGTTTCGCCAACGTGGTGCCGACGATCTGGCACGACGAAGACCTCGACACTCCCACCTATCTCCGCAAGGGCGTTTCGCTCGACTTCTGATGCCTACCGACGGACACGTCCGCGTGCTCCCGGAGCACGTCGCCAACAAGATCGCCGCCGGCGAAGTGGTGGAGCGGCCGGCGAGCGTCGTCAAGGAACTCGTGGAAAACGCGCTCGACGCCGGCGCCAGGCACATCCAGGTCGTCCTGGAGCAAGGCGGGCGCAAGCTCGTCGTCGTCCAGGATGACGGTTCGGGGATGACGCGCGAGGACGCGCTCACCGCGCTCATCCGGCAGGCAACCTCCAAGATCCGCGACGTCGATGACATCGAGCGGATCGACACCCTCGGCTTCCGCGGCGAGGCGATCCCCTCCATCGCCGCCGTCTCGCGCTTCACGCTCATCACGCGGCGCGCCGACGCAGACGAGGGGACGGCGATCCGCGTCCTGCCCGGGGAAGCGCCCGAGGCGACGGCGGCCGGGGCGCCGCCCGGCACGCGCGTCGAGGTGCGCGACCTCTTCCTGAACGTGCCGGCGCGCAAGAAGTTCCTCCGTTCGGCGGCCACCGAGGAAGGTCACATCAAGGCGATCTTCACGAGCCAGGCGCTGGCGCACCCCGAAGTGGGCTTCGTCCTCACGGTTGACGGTCGCGAACTCTACCGCCTGCCGCCGGCAACGACGGTCCGCGACCGCGTGCGCGAACTTTTCGGCAACGAGTTCCTTGAAGACCTCCTGCCGTTGCCCGCGGGCGGCGAACACCGCGGCGACGAGGTGCGGGTGACGGGCTTCATTGAGCGTCCGGGGCTGGGGCTGGCCACGCGGCGCGACCAGTATGTCTTCGTCAACGGGCGCGCTGCCTCGGCGCCGGCCATCGCCTATGCCCTCAAGGAGGCGTATCCGCGGCGCGTCGGCGAAGCGCGGCCGGCGGCGATCCTCTTTATCGACCTGCCGCCGCGCGAAGTGGATGTCAACGTGCATCCGACGAAGCGCGAAGTCCGTTTCCGCGACAATTTTGCCGTCAAGCGTGCGCTCATCGCGGCAATCGAGCAAGCGCTCGGCCTCCGATCCTCCTCCTCCGGTCAACCTTCCTTCTCAAATCTCAAATCTCAAATCTCAAATTCTTCCTCTGTCCACCTCCACCTACTTTCTCCACCTTCTCCCCTCCCTCAACCTTCTCTCATTCCCTCAAATTCCCCAATCACCCAATCCCCAAATCAATCGACGAATCGAAAAATCGACGAATCGAAAAATTCTTCCTCTGTCCACCTCCACCTACTTTCTCCACCTCCTCCCCTCCCTCAACCCCAACCGCAATCCCTTCCCCTCGCCGCCGAGGGCGACCGCGCCAAGCCCTGGAACTGGTTCAAGTTCCTCGCCCTCACCGACTCCGGTTATCTGCTCGTCGAGACCGACGCAGGCGTTGTCACCATCAATCCGCACGCTGCCCGCGAGCGCATCGCCTTCGAGCGGTTGCTCGCCAGCGACGGCGATGCCGCCGTACTTTCCCAACCGCTCCTCATCCCCGAAGTGGTGCGCCTCTCGCCGCCCGATTTCGCACGCGTCAAGGCCTCGTCCGGGGTTTTGCGGAGCATGGGCTTCCTGCTGGAGGAATTCGGCACCGATACCTACAAGGTGGAGGCGGTGCCGCAACTGATCGGGGAGCTTAAATGCGAGAAAGTCCTCTCCACCATCGCCCGGGATCTCGCCGACGGTTCGGGACGCCGCGGGGGCGAGCGCTGGCGCGAGGAGCTGGTGGCGAAATCAGTCGCCCGCTCGTTTGCGGGCGCGGCGATCAAGCTGGACGCCGAACAGGCGACGCAACTGGTCGAGGAACTGGCGGCGAGCAAAATGCCCTATGTCTGCCCGCGCGGCAAACCCGTGATGATCTTCACCTCCACGAGCGAGCTCGACCGCAAGTTCGACCGACGGTAACGGAACCTTGCGCCGTCAACCCAAGGCAAGTGCAACGGCGTCCAAGAGCGTCTCCCCGGTGAGGGCTACGCGGGCAAGACGGTCGGGGGCGTGGCTGCCCTGACCGTGGAGGACGCAGCGGATGCCGAGCGCATCGGCCACTTCCTTGTCGTGCAGCGCATCGCCGACGATCGCCACCTCGGCGGCCGCGATCCCCTCCGCCTGCAAGCGCGCCATCAGCTCCTTCGCGCGCGAAAGCTTGGAGGAGCCGTCGAGGTTGTTCACCCCGTAGATGTATTCCATATACGGCGCCACCCCGAACGCCGCCGTCACTTCATCGAGGAGGTCCTGCCGCAGGGCCGAAATGATCGCCTGCCGCACTCCCGCCGCCTGCACGCGCCTGAGTGCCGTAAGCGCGTCCGCATTCAGCTTCACCGGCTGCCGCGCGTAGATCTCGTGGTACTCGCGGGCGAGCGCATCCCAGTCCTCGCCCTCCAGACAGACGCCGATCGTCTCGTAGAACGGCTTGACGGGGAAGGCGAAGCGATTGCGGTAGAACTCCCGTCCGATCGGCTTCTTCCCTCGCTTCGCCAGCATCAGATTGAGCGTCGCGAGCGCGGCATCGGTATCGTCGAGGAGGGTTCCGTTCCAGTCCCAGAAAAGCACCTTTATCGCCATGGCGCCGTGTCCTTCACATTGCGGTAGAGCGCGAAGACCACCTCCCGCGCCGTTTCCCCCGACCACGAACGGCGATAGCTCAGGGTGACCGTCGCCATATCCGAAAAGCCGGGGAGGACATGCATCGTCACCACCGCCTTACCGGGTGCGCCGCACAGTCCCTTCTCCGCCTTCGGGGGGCGATGTTCCACCTGCAGCCGCACCTCGGGACTGTCGCTCGTCGCCACCCATTGGTAGCCGGTGGTGCCGTTCTCGTCGAGATGCACGTACCAGCGGTCATTGGCCTTCACCTCCAGGACCTGGCTTGCGACCGGCTCGCGGATGAAGTAATGGCACGCGCGACAGCCCCCGGCGGCCAGGAGCAGCAAGCTGATTGCCCCGTAGCGCCAAAGCGTCATCCGCGTTCCCCGTTACCGGTGGCGACGGAGAACGTCCGCCCGCACATGTGGCAGGTGATGTCCAGCGTCGGCGGCAGCTTTTCCCGCTCCTCCTCCGAAAGCGCCGCGAGCATCGCCGTCGCGCGCTCCGGCGAACAGCGGCACGCGAAGGAAAGCGGCGTCGTCTTCTTCAGCTCCGCCGCCTTAAGCCCCAGCTGGTCGAGGAGCTTGCGGGAGGAGACGGCGAGCGACTTAAAGACGACCCCGAGGACGCCGGTATCGCGGCCATCGGGCAACTCCTCCACCAAAATGCCGCGGGCGCACAAAATCTCCACCTCATCGGAGACGGCGGCTTCCAGCTGAATGACGGCCTTGCGCTGCAGGGAACCCGCGAGGTACCCGTCCAGCGAAGCCGAAATTCCCTGGGAGAGAATCTTCCCGGGAACGGAGCGCGTCACCTGCACCTGCTCCTTGCCGATCACGAGCCGGTCGTCGGGCCTGCCCATCCCGTCGAAGGCGTCAAGCAGCTTCTTCTCGGTATAGCCGCGCAGCGTCCCGGCGGCGGTACATTCGGCCGTATAGCCGCCAAGGGGACCAGAGCACTTCGCCTGCAGGATCACCGTCTCGTCCTTTTCCGAAACCTCGGCGCCCAAGAGTGCCGCGGCGGCAAGCGCCTTGGTGAGATAATGCGCCGCCGTCGGCCCCGCGAGATGCCCGCGCGCGAGCGCCTGCGCGGCGGAAGTGACGTCAACCATCGTCACCGCCACCTTCTTTTCGGCATCAAACCATTCTTCTCTACAATCTTTCCTCATTCCACAACCTCAACCTTCTCCCCCTCAATCGATCAATCGAACAATTCTTCCCCTCTCCACCTCCACCTACTTTCTCCACCTTCCCCCTCCCTCAACCTTCTCACCACGCATACTCAATTCCCAATCCAAGGGCATAGACCATCGCCTCCGAGCCGTCCAGCGAAAGCATGGCCTCGGCATCGAAGCGAAGCGCCCATTCGTCGGTAAGATAATAGAGCGCGCCCAGTCCGGCCGCCGGCCCGAAGGCGGCGTCACCGCCCAAAGTGCCGCGGACGCCCAGCGTAAAGAACGGATCCAGACGCTCATAGCCGAAGAGCAGGTTGAACTCCTCCCAGCCGTGCCAGAACCAACGGGCGCGGGCGGCAAGCAAAGCCGAATCCTCCAGCGCCCCCGCCTCGCCTTCGAGCGCCCAGTCCTCGCCGAGCGTCTGCACGAACCGCACCGCCGCACCGCCGCGCCGCCGGTCACCCGTGCCGCCCTGCGGAAGCGCGATCAGCCCGCTCACGCCCACGGTCGTCTCGGCAAGAAGTGGCAAAGCCAGCAGCGAAAAGGCGAGCGCAAACAACCTACCCTGCGACACCATCGTACGCCTGCCCATGCTCAAACCCTCACCGTGCCGTCGCCGGTGACGAGATACTTGTAGGTGGTAAGCTCTTCGAGCCCCATCGGTCCGCGCGCGTGCAGTTTGTCGGTGGAGATGCCGATCTCCGCGCCCATGCCGAACTCGCCGCCGTCGGTGAAGCGGGTCGAGGCGTTGTGATAGACGCACGCCGAATCGACATCCCGCAGGAATTCCGCCGCGCGCGCCGCGTCCTCGGTGACAATCGCGTCACTGTGGTGCGAACCGTGCGCGTTGATGAACTCGATGGCCGCGCGCACGTCCGGCACCGTCGCCACGTTGAGGTCGAGCGCCAGGAACTCCGTCCCCTCCTCGCCCTCGTGAAGAGTTACGCCCTTATCCTTCGCCCACGCCTCCACCATCGGCCGGAACAGCGGCATCAGCCGCTCATGAATAAGCAGCCCCTCCACCGCATTACACACTCCCGGCCGCTGGGTCTTGGCGTTATCGAGAATCGCGAGCGCCTTCACGAGATCGGCCTTGTCATCGACATAGAGGTGGCACACCCCCTTGTAGTGCTTGAGGACGGGAACAAGCGCCGCCTCGCACATCGCGCGGATCAGCCGCTCGCCGCCGCGCGGAATCGCCACATCCACAAACTCCACCGCCCGAACGAGTGCCGTCACCGCCGCATGATCGAGCGCCTCCACGAACTGCACCGCCTCGGCGAGCGCCCCCAGTCCTTCGCGCACCGCCGCCGCGAGCGCCGTATTGGTGCGAATCGCCTCCTTGCCGCCGCGCAGAATGACGGCGTTCCCCGTCTTGAGGCACAATGCCGCCGTATCCACGAAGACATTCGGGCGCGACTCGAAGACCACTGCCACGACCCCGAGGGGAACGCGCACCTTCCTGATGGTGATTCCGCTCGGCCGCGTGCGCGCCCACAGCTCTTCGCCCACGGGATCGGGAAGCTCCGCCACTTGCAGCACCCCCGCCGTCATCGCCGCGAAACGCGCCTCCGTAAGCGTCAGCCGATCGACCATCGCGGGACTAAGCCCAGCCGCCTTCGCCGCCGCCACATCCTCCGCGTTCGCCGCCTGAATGGCCGCCCGCTTCGCCGTCAGTGCGTCGGCCATCCGCCCGAGCGCCGCATTCTTATCCTCCGCCTTGAGTCGCGCCAGTTCCGCCGCCGCCGCCCGCGCCGCACGGCCTTTCGTTTCGATATAGGCCGTCCAATCAGCCGCGCCTTCCACTGCCATATCACTCATCGACATTGTTTCTTTCCGGTTTTTCACGAATGGTGATGCGGAAGAAGCCGGCTTCGGCCGTGAGGTGGACGGTGAAGCGGAGGGGATCGCCGTCCTTGGCGACGCTCTTCCAGTCCGTCTCCTTCACCGTCGGCCAACCCTGCTCCAGAGAGGTGGTCTCCTGGAGGCAGTAGTCGCAGGCGGCAAGCGTATTGCCCGCGACTTCCAGCTCCACGTTCTTGCCCTTAGGTCCGATCTCGCCCACGGACTTCAGGACTTCGCTCAAATCAAGCGCCACCTCCGCCACGGCCTCCTTTAGCTCAATCGGCTCCAACTCGACCTTACAGGCAGGATAGCCATCCTCGCCGATGAAGGGCACGACCTTGTAGCCCTTGCCGAAAGTGGCAACCGTCTGCCCAGCGACCTTCACATTGCCTTTCTCGTCCACCGAATAAACCGAATCATAGTTGAACGACACCACCACCCCCATCTTGAGGTATGTCATAAGCTGCGGTGCCGAAACGGAGTCCCTGTACTCCTCGTTCTCGGGGAGATAGATGTCGCGGTCGTAATACTCCGTGCCGTCCTCGCCCCACTTGACGAGATGGATGTCGTTCGTCGTCCAGAAGGCGCGCTCCACGCCCTCGCCGATGGTCATGAACGGCGCCTCCTGCTGGGCGTTGACAATGACCGTACCATTGGAGATGACCGTAGCCGTGTCGCTATGCGTCATCGCGAAGGCGCTGTTCTCAAAGACCACATCGAGCATATGCCCGTTCAGGTTGAAGCCGAGGTTGCGGTCGAGCTCGATGGGGTCCCGCGACTCGAGATCGAAGTTGAGGTCGAAGCGCCCGCCGTCGGGCAAGGTGGTGATCATATCGTTCACGAGCCCGACCAGATTCGTCTCGCCGTTCGAGTCGAACGCCCCGAGGAGCCGCGCCGTGCGGTAGCACGGGTCCACCAGGAGATCGAAGGACGTCAAATCAGGCGAACCCTCGGCCTCAATGTAACGGCGGAACCCGTAATCGCCCATCGACTCGGAATAGCGGCCGTAGCGCGCGAAGACCGAAGCGAGGTTCACCACCGGATAGGGCGGCAGGTCGTGATCGTCCCCGCCCGTCTCGCAAACAACGCGCTCTACCGCTCCCGTGCCCACATTGCCGTGAATCTCGCGCGCGCCGAAGGTAGCCCCTTCCTTGGCGCCGCCCGCCACTTGCGCCACATTGCCCTTACCAAGTTCGATTTGCGCCTTAAGTTCGCCGCGGTTCTCGTTATCGACCAGCTTGAGTTCGCCGCGCCCTTCCCGATATTCGGTAAAGCCACCCAAGTTGACGAGACCCGCGAGGTAGGATGCGGGCTCGCCCGCGACCAGCGCCGCGGCGTTGGTGCTGGCGACGAGGACGAGCTTCGGATAGTCCTCCGCCAGCCCCACCGCGCCCGCAGTCCAAGTGCCGTCGCCGCAGATGACGCCCGAACGGATGGTGACATTGGAAACCGTAAGCTCCCCGAGCGAGCAGCCGAGGAGCGCGGCGACCGCATCGGCACCGTTGGTGATCGCCACGCGCTCGAAGGCGACATTCTGGAAGACGGCGTTCGAGGCCGAGGCGAAAAGCCCGTAGGCGGAGATGTTCGCCGCATTCGTAAGCCCGCCGCGGAAATCGCCCGTATTGAGTCCCGCGATTACATTGGTTTGGCCGTCGAAGACACCGTCGAAGCGCGCAATCGGCGTCCAGTCGTGGGCGGTGAGGTCGATCCGATTGGAGAGCACCACGCGCGCGGCGCGGAAATCGGCGTTGGTAGAGGCGCGCGCGATCCACGCGAGCGCCCGCGCGTCACCCACCACGTACTCCAGCCCATTCGAAACGAGGTGGCGGTCGTCGGCGAAGCCGATCCAGTTGTTGACGGGCGAGTAGTAGTACCACACCACTTCGCCCACACGCTCGGTCTCGTAGGCGCGCCCGTTCCAGAGCACCTTCAGGATGCCGTCCGGGTCGATTACCGAGAAGCGCCCGCTTTCCTGCGTGAGTTCGTAGGTGGCGTTCCAGAGCGGCTTGAAGCCCGTCCCCTTCTCTTCGGCGGCGAGGCGCGCCTCCTCGATGGTCCAATACTCCTCGCCATCGACTTCGGCGAGATGCGCGTCGTAGCAGTCGCCTTCCAACTTCAGGAAGGTGCCCACGCCCGCGAAGCTCACATCGTTGGTGAAGACCGTGCCCAGGGCCGGCAGCATCCCGTCCGGCAGTTCGAAGCCCGCGAGGAACTGGTTCTCGCCTTCGAGCGTACGGTAATACGAAACGAAGGTCTTGTCGTTCTGGGGATTCGGGTAGTTGACGAGGACGAGGATTTCATAGGTATCGTACAGGAGCACGTCCGTACGGTTGGTGACGAGGAAGCGGGCGTACCGGGTGGTGGAGTCCTCCACCATCCGCCAGCGCGCCGCCGGCGCGTCCCAGACCGCGAGGCGCGTCAGGTAATTGGTAAGCACCACATTCTCGCTGAGATTCGTGGACACCAGCGGGAAGCGCTCGTCGGCGACGAGGGTGACGCCCGCGAACTCCCCGTCCATCCTGAGGTCCGGCGGCAGGTCTTCGCCCATCCGGTCCTCCACGTCGCTCTGGAAGCGGTAAGGCGTGTCGCAGCCGCGCTGAACCACGGTGAAGCGGAACTCGCGCGTGGTCGCATTCCGCACCTGAACGGAATCGTTGGTGGGCACGAAGGCCAGTTTCGCGCCGCCTTCGCCGGAAAAGTCAACGCAGGGTTCGGCTCGCCCGAATTCCGTCCGCAGGAGGTCGATGGCCCCCTCCGTGCGCCATTCACCGGTTCCCGCGCGTTCGCCCGCAAGCGTCAGCGCGTCTTCGCGAATCCAGCCGCCCGCCGGCTCTCCGAACCTGTCGGTGGCGCCGAACTCCGCGCGCCGCCCGTCGGCGACCGAATCGCGGTAGTCGTTATCGCCCTTGACCCTGAGCCCGTTCTCGGTCATCACGTCAAGTTCGAGCGAATAGATCCCGCCCGGCTTCACCTCGCAGGGCAGGTTGAACCTATGGGTGTCGGAAAGCCAGATCTCGTCGTTGAAGACGAGCCGCCCCGCCGCATCGCGCACGCGCAGATAGGCGATGCCGTTCGTGTAGTCGGTCGGGAAAAGCTCGGCGAGGTTGATGATGCCGTTAAGATTGAGGTTGGTGAAATTCTGCCCCACCACGCCGCCATCGGCGAAATTCACCTCTACCTTAAGGAGCGAGTCGTCGAGCACGTCGCCGCGGATAAAGGAGAGATGCATGAAGCCGTCGAATTCGATGCTCTCGGGGAAACGGCGGGTGGTCATCCCCGAGCCGTAAAGGAAATGCCGCGAGCCCACCGTGGAGCCATTCACTTCAGACACATAGTAGGCGATGGCCGGGCGGTCGCCGTTCATGTCGCCCCGCAGGCAGGTGGCCACCTCGAACTCGTAGGTGGCGCCGAGCCGCGGCGCGTACCGCGAACGCGGCACCTGGACCCACCCCCCGTCCACCGTCACCCAGAACGCCAGCTTCTCCGTCCGCACGGCGTCGCGGCCGAGGGCGACGCCGAAGACGCCGTCGGCCGGCGGCAGGTCGCCGGGCGCATAAGCGCCGTCGGGAGTGGCCTGGAAGACGATTTCGTAGCCCGAGCACTCGGGAATGGAATTGGTGGGGATGAAGAGCGTCGTCAGCTCCTCTTCGTCGGCTTCCGAGGGATCGACGACAATCTGCCCCGCCACCGACTTGACCGCCGCCGGATCGGCGCGCCATTCGCCGGAAGAGAAGAAGGGATCTTCGTAGGAATAGGCGTTCTCATACATCCAAATCCCGTCCATCCCCACCCAGTCCGGTTGGTTATGGACGCGATTCGCCGTCACCAGCGGCTGGCAGGCGTCGAGCGTGAAGAGCGCGCCGTCGTATTCGAGCCGCGTCTCCACATGGTAGAGGTGGCCGTAGGCAAGACCCTTGAAGTTATAGTACTTCTCGCCGTTTTCCGTGGGCAGCTCGAAGCCGTCGCCCGTCCGTTCGGCCCCGCGCTCATCGACGATGACGGCCCAGGCCTTCGCACCACCGTCCACATTCGGCCCGTAGAGGAGGTTGCGCACCTTGACGGTAAGCCGCACCTCCTGGAAGTTCTGCACCACTTCCAGTTTCTCGTAGTCCACCACCGGCGGCCTGAAGAACTTGAGTTCGCCCGCGCTCACGTAGAGCCGATAGGAGCCCTGCCCCCGCACCGTCGCGCGCGTCTCGGCGAGGTAGGTGTCGGCAGGAACGTACGCGAAGATCGTCCCGTTCTCCGGCACTTTGGCGCGATCGAGATCGAGGGTGTCGCCAAGCGTGAGCCGCCCCGCAATGCGCGGGGCGATACCAGAAAGGAGAGTTCCGCTCGCCAAGGAGAGATAGGGGATGTTCGCCGTCGAGCTGGAATTGAAGCGCTTGCGCACGGTCAGCGTCCCCTGCCCGGCAACCCCGCCATTCATGAAGACCTCGTCCGTCGTGAGGGCGCCGTTCAGAACCAGCCGTCCGCTCGCCGAGACCTCCAGCGCCACGCCATCGACCAGCGTCGAGGCCGCATCCACCGTCAAAGACCCGCCCGTCACCTGCATCCTGCCGTTGCCGCTGACCGTGGCGTTCGCGATGCGCAAGGTATTCTCACCGCGCTTGTTGAGTACGGCACCGTTCGCAAGCCCAATTGCCGTCGCCCCGCCTTCAACCGCCACCAGCCCCACCTCGGCCGAGCCCGACACCTCGGAGGAGGCCGTCACCCGCCAGACGGAGAAGGGGCGCGAATTGGTCGGATCTACCGACGCCGCCGCGAAATCGGCGAGACAGCCGCCGGCGAGGACGAGCGCATAGCCCTCATCCGCGGCATAGCCGCACTGTCCGTTCATATCCAAGGTGCCGCCCGGCAGCACCCTGACGGCTGACGCGCTCGCGCCCAGCGCCGTCTTCGACCCCATACGGAGGACGCCGTCCGTCACCGTGATGCCGCCGCCAAAGGAATTCGCGCCAGCGAGAACCAGCGTACCGCCGCCCACGAGTTCAATCGCCCCCGCGCCCACGATTTGCGCAGTAACCGTGCGCGAGGTTCCCGCCGGCACCTCGAAGACAAGGACGCCGTTCTTGAGCACGATTTCACGCGACGACACCGCCACTTCCGCCGCCAGCACCGCCCGTCCCGCCCCGGTCTTGACGAAACGCCGCGCCGAGACGGCATCGCCCTCCAGCCGCACCTCCCGGAAATCGTTGCTGAAGACGAGGGCGTCCACCTGCTTCGCCCCCACCGCCCGCACGACGATGCCCTCCACCGTCTTGTTGGTGCTGTCGGCAAAGAAGATGCTCTGCCGCTCGGCATCGTCGTAAATCTGGCCGACCCCGTCGAAATCACGCTTCGTCCAGGTGCCGCCGGCCTGTCCTACCCAGGTGAGGACGGCCGGAAGAATCTTGCGGCGGACGCCGAAGGTCCAGACGCCGGTCGCGGCATCCTCGGTGCAGTAGAGTTCCAACGGCGGCAGGTCGTCGGAGAAGGAAATGCCGGCAAGATCAGTCGGCAGGGGCGCGGCCAAAAGCGCCGCCGGATATTCCTCGCCTTTCGCCAGCGTCGAAAGGTCTATCGAACCGAAGTCGAGCGCATAGGTCTTCTGGGGAGCCGTGAATTCGTTCGTCGCCACCATCGGCGACGCCCCGACGACCATCGTCGCGCCCTCGCCGAGCCGCAAGGAATCGATCACCCCCGCGCCCGCGAGCCGCGAAGTGACCCAAAGCCCACAACCGTCCGCCGCGCCGCGGTATTCGCCCTCGCAAACGAGCTCGCCCACCATTAGCGGCACGGCCTCGCCGCCGCGGACAGCTGCGCCGCGCACCCAGGCCCCCTCGCGGATGACGAGCGCCGACCCCATCGCTCCGTTCGCCGCGAACGCACTATCTCCTGCAATCTCCACCCCGCCCTCGCGCACCTCCAGCGTACCGCCGCGGATGACGAGGTTCGTAAGCGCCAGTACGCCGTCCCCGTTCTTGACGAGGGTGTGGCCGAGGAGATCGAGCGCCCCCGGCGCCTCGCCGCCGAAGCCGATCACCGTGCCCTCCTCCGTCTTCACCGTCGTGTCGCCCCGCAAGACGACATTGGTGACGCCCGCACTCGAAGCCCCCGAGGAAGTGAGCGCCCACGGGCGGCCGAGACCATCTCCCGCGCCCGAGACGACCAGTTCCTTCACGCCGCCGAAGCCCGCGAGATCCAGCGACGCGCCAGCGGCCACCGACACCTTCGCACCCGCGGCATTTTCGGCACCAAGGCGCGTAAGCCCCGTCGCCAGCGTCAGCCCGCCCGCACAGGAGACGGGGCCGACGAGCGTCAGCGTCCCCTCGCCCTCCTTCAGCACCTCGCCCGCACCGCCGACCGCCGTCGCGAAGGTCATGGCGAGGTCGTTGCTGATGACGAGCAAGGCCGTCTCCGCGAGGTTCAGCCCCGCGCTCGCGGAGAGGCGGCTGCTGACGACGACTTCCGATTCCTCGGCGACCGCCAGCGCATTCGTAAGCTCGTCGGCGATCAGCTCGTCCACCCTGAGCGTCCCGCCCGCAAAGGCGACGGGTCCGCCCGAGAGCGTCAGCCGGGCGAGGAACGCCGTACCGTCCGCCGGGAGTGAAATCTCCGCCGTCCGCGCGGGGGCGAGCGTCACATAGGTGCCGTCATCGGGAACGCGCGGCGACCAGTTCTCGGCCTTCGTCCAGTCGAAGCCACCACCGGCCGCCCCCGTCCAGGTGATGTCGAGGTCGGGAAGTTCGATCTTGAGGAGATGCGCCTCGGCATCGAATTTGGCCGCCCATTCGCCCTTGGAGGGCGGCGTAAAGTGAACCTTCTCGACCGCGAAGGAATCCGCCGTAGGCAGATGCAGGATCTCGAAGCGCTTGCACCAGGGTTTGGCGGCGAGATAGCCGGCGAGATCCACATCCAGGACCTCAGCCGTCAAGTTCGTGACCGTCAAGATCGCCGCCGGACTGAAGACCGCCCCACCGGCCATCTCCAGCTTAGGCACCGTCAGCGGTGCCGCCACGCCAAGCGTGCCGTCTTTGGCGACCGAGAGTTTCAGCTTCTCGTCCTGCGCAAAGCCCTCGGTAAGATCGAGCCGCCCCTTGCCGTTCTTGATGATCGACGGTGTCGCGGCCTGAGTACCCGCCTGCAAACGCCCGCCGAAGCGCAGGGTATGGCCGTCATCAACGAAAAACATCGTCACTTCGCCGTCCGCCCGGATATTGGCGCTCCAGACGACGGGCTCCTTAATGCCGCCGGCGACCGTGTCCTGACAAGCGACGCAGCAGTTCTCCACGGAAACGACGAACGCTATGCCCTCGGCATTGCCGGTGCCCATTACCACCGCCCCTGGGCGCAAATAGATGCGCCGCTCCGCCAGCGAAGAGCGGGGCAACGTCCAACAGTGCGTGCCGAGGTCGAGGACGCCCGCGATATCCATTTGCGCATTGGAATCAAGCTGATCATTGCCGAGCGCCACCAAGCGGGCGCCCTTTGCGACCGTCAGTTTGCCGCTGATCTGCCCCGCCACCTCGGCCACACTCCCCGCACGCACTTCCACGCCGCCACCGAAATCGCTCCCCGCGTTCTCTATCCGCAGGCGCCCTTCGACCGCCACCTTTGATTCCGCACTCGCCAACGCCCCGCTCAGGACGGCGGCCTGATCGCCGTCGGGTCCCTTGAGCACCACCGCCGCGGCGTTCGTCGGCATTTCCAGCGTCTGCTCGGAACTCCCGGCGGCAAATGGATACACCAACTCGTATTTGGTCGAACCCGAAAGCGTCACGCCCTCGGAAATCGACGGCAGAACCGTGTTCACCAGCCGGAAATAGCCGCCGCCCGCAAGCGTGAGTCGCGAAAATTCGATTGAAGCATCGAAATCCACCGTCACCGCCCCGCCTGCGGAGAGCTGCAGTTCCGCCGCCGAAAGCCGCACGGTATCCCAATCGACCAGCCGGTTGTTCGCATCCAGCCAGGCGATCTCGCTCAAGCGCTGCGTGCCGCCAATCGTCGCGTGATAGGTTTCGGTATGCGCTTCCCACAGCCACTCCACCTTCATCGGCGAAGCGGACGGCTCCAGTAGGAACGAGGAGGTCTCGCCGGCCTCCGCCTCCTGCCACTCGCCCTGCGCATCCAGAACCGAGAGGCGGTATCCGCGGCAACGGACAACCACATCAAGCCCCGTCGGGGCCTCGGGCGCGGAGCAGACGATCGGCTCCGTCGGTATCTCATAAATGCCGTAGGCGGGAAAGACCTGGGCGTAAGCAGCCGGCACGCCCTCAACGGCGACCGTCCCCGGCGTACCCACGCTCGGCGGCTCCTTCGGTGGCCCCGCGTCCAGAGTTCCGCTCTCCGAGGTCTTAAACGACTTCGCTATCAAATCGTAAAACCCGATCGTTCCATTATCATCCTTAGCCGGCACATAGTCCCGCAACCATGTCCCGCCGTTAAAGATCTGGCAACGGAAAATCCGTTCATAGCATTGGTCGCCCACATTTCCTCCCGACGACGTAATCCATTCACCATGCAAGTTGAAGAGATATATCGTCTGCCCTGAGGTTGCCGTATTGCCAACCGACGTCTGCGAGACAAGCTCGCCGTCAAAATACTGCTTGCCGTTTCCGATATCGAAATTGTGCCGCTCCGTATCCATCGCTCCACAATCCACATATGCCGTATCCGGGCTAACGCACACCATGAATTGCCCATTTCGAATACCCCATTCAAACGCCTCTTGAGTAGCAGAAGACCCCCAACCGTTTCGAGCGAGATAATTCGGTGGAAGTGGAAGCTGATAGTATTGAAGATCAATAACTAACCGCGTATTATCTTTCGGCACAACGTCAGTATCGAAATACTGGCTACCATTCGATTCCACATAGTCCAGCAAGGTATATCCCTCTGGCAGCGGATTTTCAGACAACCACTTTAGCCACACCCACTCGAGCTTCATGCGCGGATAGGCGAAGACCCCGGCAAAGGCCGTGCCGGCACCCTCGGAACGCAGTTCCCAGCCATCGGTCATACGGTCATAGCCGTAAAGCCGCCAGCCGACGCAGCTAAAAACCTCTATGCCGTTGGTGACGACGGCATTTTCCATCCGCGCCGAAACGGGGTCACCCTCGGCAAAACCGCTATACGAGCCATAGGCCGGCTGCGGCGCACCTCTTTCTCCATCCACCGAAGAGGAGATAATGAATGTTCCCTCGTCACTCGACTCCTTTGAAGTCACCTTAAGCGAAATATCCTCAAGGAAAGTAGCCAGGTCGCCGCTGGTCTTAGAAAAGACGAATTCCAGCGTTGTTTCACCTGCGGGCACCTGTCCAAGATCGAAGGACTTTTGCTGAACATTATCGCCGATGATGGATGCGTTGTCCACCACAACCTGACCGCCGAGCGAAACCGTCAAATAATGCGGAGTGTTAGGATTATATGTTCCTCCCCTCCGCGCACAACTAAAACTCAAAACCCCAGTGCCCGCCACGGGAATACTAATCTTCTGGGAAAAAGTCGTATTTCCCTGAGCCACCATGCAATAGGTTCCCGCCACCAATTCCGTCGGAACATTGTATCCGCCGCTGCCCGCCTTGGAAATAATTCCCCCCGTCCAATCTGCGGTAAACGCGGCGGTTCCGTCATTAGAGCCATACGCCCCGTCATTCTTAATCCAAGTGCCAGATTCGATGCCACCATTCTTGATGGCCTCAAACCCGTTCAGCACCAGCTGATGCCACTGCCATTCGAGCTTGGCGGGAACGCCGCCCTGCACATATGCTAACGGCCCGGAGCCACTTTGATCCAAGACCCAAGCTTCGCCCTCTTGATGATAGAGCTTCCAGCCCGAGCAGAAGTTGCCAAACTCGTTATCACGCAAGATCCCGATGGCGATCTTCTCGCCCGCCTGCAGTCCCGCCTCAACGCCGTAACCGGGGAACACTTCGCCGGGCTGCGCCGCCACTCCGTCCCCGAGCGAAGAAGTGATGACCAAGCTGGGCGGCGCATCGGTAAGCTCAATCGCGGCAAGCTCTCCTTCGCCGGCCGCATTGCCGCAGAAGCCCTGGTTGCCCGCGATATCAAGAAGCCCGACCGCCCCGTCTTCATTGCGCTGCACGGGAATGAAGTTCGCTACCAGCGTATCCCCCTCGTAGATCTTAAAGCCGTAGAGCGTCAACAAGGCCGAGGTGGATACCTGATAACCCGAAGAGGTGCCCACCCGTCCAATCCACAGATTAGTTACGCCGAAATTAGCGTCTGTCGCCGTCAGCGCCTCCCCAAGCCCCGCCGAGGACTTAAGCGCATGGTTGCGAACCCGCAACAGCACCCGCTCGTTCTGCTTAAGCTCGGGATTGATCGGCGAAGCCATCTTGCCGAAGTAGAAAGTGCCGCCACCCTCCGCACCCGCAATCGTCGTGCCGCTTAAAAAGAGCCCGCTCCACTCGCCATTCGACTTGCCGCTCGCGCCCAGAATCCGCCGCCCGTTCGTCGTCGAAAGCGGCGAGTGATAAGTGAAATCGAGGTCAAAACCCAAATCGAGCGAGGTGGGCTGATAGCCCGTGTCGATGTAGGATTTCCCATCCGTCTTGACCGCCTTAAGGAGCGTATAGCCGGCCGGGACGAGAACGCCCGACCGCTTCAGGATGGCGCCGGTAAAGCCAACCGTCTCGCCCTTGATGGACACGGCGGTATCTGCCCAGGCCCTATGCCCGAGAAGGCATAAGCCAAGAGTAATCGCTCCGAATATCAGGCGACGCATCATGTTGGGTATTATAGCGAAAAAGCTCACTCATGGTCAACCCTCCGCAACCGCCGGTTAGTTTTGCGAGGGACGAGCAAAACTAACCGATTACAAATTCATGTCGTGTTTTCAATGACGGGCGGGGAAACGCCGCGCTCACCAATGCCGTGAACGGCGCGACCAAGACGAGCCCGAAGCTGCCGACTAGCGTCTTAACGATTTCCGCCGAGACGAGCGTCGAATTGACGAAGTCGAGGGGATCGGTCCCCTGCGCCGCGAAAACCATGAGGAGCGTTAAGTATCCGCCCGAATACGCAAGGAGGAGTGTCGTTGTCATCGTCCCGACGACAGAACGGCCGACGCGCAGCCCCGAAAGGAGGAGTTCGCGGCGCGAGAGGGACGGATTGTGCCGCGCAACCTCCTCGACGGCCGAGGCGATATCCATCGCAAGGTCCATCACCGCGCCGGACGAGGCGAGGATGACCGCGCCCGTGAAGACATCCGCAAGGTCAAGATCGACATAGCCGGAGTAGAGCAGTGTCTGCACGAACGGCATCGTCGCACCATTCACGTGAAGCACCACCGCGAAGAAGTCCGCGAGCCCCAGCGAGACGACGACGCCGAGAATCGCGCCGAGAAACGCCGCGGCGCCCTTTCGCGTCCATCCGGCGACAAGGTACATGATGACCGCCGTCAGCACCGAGACAACGCCGAACGCCGTCCACTCCGCGCTCCAACCGGAGAGACAGAGCGGAATGAGAAACTTCCATACGGCGAAGCAGCTGAAGACAAAGCTGAAAAGCGCCTTGAGCCCCGTCCAACCGCCGAAGGCGAAAAGCAGCAGCGCGAAGCCCCCGAAGAGCACGGCCATCCAACCGAGACGCCAGTGGTCGCGGACGACGAGCGGATCCGATCCGAGGACAACCAGCGCCGTGTCGCCGACCTTGAACTTCTTGTCCAGCTCCATCTGGGCGCGAAGCTCGTTAAAGCCAGTGTGAACCGAACCGTCCGGCAGCCGCACCTTCAGTTTCTGCGTACCGAACTCGACGATTCCGTGAAGCGCAAGAGCCGAGTCATCAACTTCGACGACCTCGGCCCGCGAGGTCTCGCCGCCCGCCGCCGCCAGCTTGCGCGGCCCCGGCAGCAACGCCAGCACGACGCAAACCGCCGCCAGAACGGCAACTGGCAATACCTTCCGCACTTTCCCCCTTATTCCATCAGCGACTTCAGGATCTTGGCGATGTCCGTATTGTCGAGGAATCCCAAAAACCGCTCCGCCCCCGGGCCGCCCGCGGTCGTGAGCACCGGCAAGGCCGTATGCGCCCCGGAGCTCCAGCCGATGCCACACTTGTGGGAGAAGATGTCCTTGACTGCGGTCGGGAGCCGCGAGATCTTGTGCGCGTCATACGCCTCGTCATCCCGCTTGCCTTTCTTCGCCAGTTCAAGATCGTGCGCGAACGCCTCGGAGAGCGTCGCGATCTCGTCCTTTGAAAGCGCCATCGGATTGCCCTTCGCCTGTTCGCCGGAGAAGTCGAAGCCGAAGTTCTCCGTGAGAAACGTCTTCAGGTCGTCGAACGTTGCCGGATGATTCGCCGCGATGTACCTTCCGATCTTCTCGGAAGAGCACTTCTGGTTCGCGAGCCGATCCATATAGAACGCATAGCCCGTCCCTGCAAAACCCATCGACATGCCGCCCGTCTCATGGTCGCCCGTCGTCACGATCAGCGTGTCGGGATGCGTCTGCTGATAGTCGAGCGCCACCCGCACGGCCTCGTCGAGCGCCAACACCTCGCGCAGGTTCGTCGCCGCGTCGTTGGCGTGCCCCGCCCAATCGATCTTGCCACCTTCGACCATCATGAAGAAACCCTGGTCGTTCTCCAATAGCTCAATGCCCTTGGCGGTAAGCTCCGCCAGCGACGGCAACCCCGCGCCCCAATCGTCCGCGTCGATTGCAAACGGCATCGGGCCTGCGCACGCCACATACCAGACCTTGCCCGCGCCCGGCTTCAGCGCCCGAAACGCCACGGCGTCCGTATTGACGAAGGTGTAGCCCGCATCCGCCGCCAGCGCATAAATGTCGCCCTTATAGGACGGGTAGCTCTTGTCATCATGACCATCCAGCCCGCCGCCGGCGAAGTAGTCGAAATCGGACGCGAGCAGGTCGAGGCCGAGCCCGTAGCCCTCGCCGCGATGCTTGCGGTGCCCGTAGAAGCCGGCGGGCGTCGCGTGGTTGTTGGTGACGGACGTCACGATGCCGACCTTGCGCCCGGACGCCTTCGCCGCGCTGGCGGACGAGAGGAGGCGGTTGGTCGCCGCGTTGACGCCGACCGCGCCGTTGTAGGTCTTCTCGCCGCAGGCGATCGCCGTCGCCGCTGCCGCGGAATCGGTGACGAGCGAGTCCGCGGAGCAGGTGCGAGTCGTCGCCTGATACGGCAGGCGGTTCATCACCAGCTCGGGGAAACCCGCCTTGCGGGCGAATTCGTCCGCCGTCATCCGCTGCGGCGTGGACATCCCGTCGCCGATAAAGAGGATGATGTTCTTGGGGGCGGAGGCGAACGCCGTCGAGGCGAGGGCCAGTACGGCAAGAATCGTGAGCTTCTTCATTATGTCAGCTTAATCGGAATTCCGTTCAGCGCGCCGCGAGCAGATTGGCGATCGCCGGCGCGGGAATGCGCCCGAGACCGTCGGGACCGACGTTGAGGAGATAATTCGCCCCGATCGCCTTCAGGTGCTCGCGCGTCTTGCGGATTTCTTCGGCGCTCTTCCATTTCTGGTCGCTCGCCTTGTAGCCCCAGGAGTCGTTGGTGGTCGCGCACGTCTCGTAGAGCATTCCGCCGCGGTCGCCTTCCGGAATCTCGTTATCGCCCGAGGAGGTGTAGTCGCACTTGCCGCTGCCGATGCGCGAATTGATGAGGCAGCCCGGCTGCAGCTTGCGCACCAGCTGGTACAGCTCGTTCGACTGCTCCTTAGAGAGCGTCATGCCGATATCGAACCAGATGAGGCAGAGGTCGCCATACTGCGTCAAAATCTCCTTCACCTGCGGAACCGCCTTCGAGTAGAAGTATTCCGAAAAATCCTTCTTCCCGTCTTCGGGGAAATCCCAGTTATTCGTCCAATAGGCCGCGCAATCCGTCCAGGTCTTGCCGAGCGTATAGCCGCCGCCGTTGGGCTCATGCCAGTCGAGGTCCTGCGAATAGTAGAGCCCCAGCTTAAGCCCGTGCTTGCGGCACGCTTCGGCGAGCTCGCCGACGACATCGCGCTTAAACGGCGTCGCATCGACGACATTGTACTTCGACACCTTCGAGTGGAACATCGCGAACCCGTCGTGGTGCTTAGAAGTGAGGACGACGTACTTCATGCCCGCATCCCGCGCGAGCTTGACCCACTCGTCGGCGTTGAAGTAGATGGGGTTAAAGACCGACGCGAGCCGGGAATATTCGGCGTTCGGAATGCGGTAATACTGCTGAATCCACTCGGCGATGAACTGCTGGGCCATACGCTGGCCCTTCCACTCGCCGGCCAAAAGCGAATAGAGCCCCCAGTGGATCATCATCCCGTACTGCGCCTCCTTGAACCACCGTTTGGCTGCCGCGAGCTGCGGCGAATCGAGTTCCTCGCCGAAGCCGTTGAGCCCGAAGGTCGAAGCGAACGCCAACGCCGAAGCGCCACCGGTAATAAAGTCCTTACGTGTCATCGTTTGTCTCCTTTCGCGAACAGTTGCTCTTATTCTATCATAATTCCGCCGCTTCGGGCAACCGGTTCGGGCGCCACCTAACTCCAACTCTTCACTCCAACTATCCTCATTTAATGACGACAATCACGCCCTGATGCCGCTTTTCCGAGACGAACTGAAATTCCTGCGAGGCAACGCTTTCGCCTGCCGCCGTCCGAGCTACCAGTACGCCGTACCAAGTGCCGCGCGAAATCGTAGCCGTTCCCTCGATCTCGCCAGCACTCGCCCCGGCGCAAACCACCGTCTGCCTCGAATAAACGCCCGGCGTCTTCCCGTATTTGAGGACGAGATCGCAGACCTCCTCGCCACCAAGCCACGGCACCGTCGCCGTCACCGCAACCGTCCCCGCCGCCGTATCCGTAACCGTCAGCGATGCCGCGGAAAGCAAAGGAACTCCCTCGGGTAAGCGGAAACGTAAAACCGCAATACCTTCGGAACCGGCACCGCCATGACCATCACCCGCACCTCCGCCAGAACCGGTATTTGCCACCGCCGCCTGACCATTACTGCCGCCAACCTCACTACCGCCTACGCCGCCATATGCGCCACCGCCGCCGGCCGCATACCACTTACCCTCGCCCGTAATATAACATTGAACGCCATCCCCGCCATTGCCGCCTTTATTTGAAGCCGCGTCAGCTCCCGCACTGCCGGCGCCGCCGCCACCGCCAGTATAAGCACTATTTCCAGCAAAGCCAGCTCCGCCATTATGCCCTAACGATTCCGCCGACGCCGCATCCGTCGGCGCCACCGAAGATCCGGCAGCATTAATAGTTCCGTTCGGTCCGCCGCCGCCGGAGCCACCCTCCGAATCTGCACCCGCCCGATTATACGCCCCGCCAGCTCCTCCGCCGGTGGCCAAGCGCACCACTTGTCCGGCCATTGAGAGCGTTGTATCCCCGCCGTTACTCCCCGTCCACTTAGCGGCATCGCTATCATCACCCGCACCGCCCGCACCCACGCTAACAACGATTGTCGATGACTGAGCAATATCTAAAAATCCGAATTGAAAAGCGCCCGCACCGCCACCGCCGCCACCAAAGCGGTTGAAGGTTCCACCCGCGCCACCGCCGCCGCCCACAATCAGATATTCGACCGAAGTCCCCGCTGGCACTTGCACCGAAACGGATTCATTCGCATTCGTAACCACCACAATCCGATAATTGCCATGATTGCCGTCATCGCACAAGACATACTGCCTCCCCCAAGTCGTGTTCTCAAGCGTACCCTCCACCGGAGTACCGGTCGTCGAGGTGTGCTGTTCGCGCACATAATAGGTATAAATGCGATTTTGCACCGTCTCGTCCGCCCACATATACCGCCCCGGATCCTTCAGCGAGAGCGTCAGCGTGTAAACCCCGATCTCCGTCCACTGCGCCTTGGAATAGCTAACCGCGATGAGATCGGTCTCGGCGATTGACGGATGGTGATCCGTGCCATCGTACGCAAAAACCGTCCCGGATTCCGGCAACTCCGGAATCTCCACACTCTCGCGCGTCGCACTATTAAAGGTGATTTCAAAATTGAGCGCATAGTTAAGTGCGCTATAATTGCCACAGCCAGGAACAGCAACGGTGGCCGTATAAACGCCCGGAATCGTCGGCATCTCCGAAACCCCGCCGTCATAGGTCACAACGGGCGTACCAAACCGCGCTTCGCCGGCATCCACCACCCCGCTCTCCGTCTGCTCCAGCCAAGAGACCTTGCTGATCGTCGGCTCCGTCACCCACTCGTTCTCCGCTTGCGTTATCGTAAAGTCCAGCGTCAGCGGCTCCTCGGAAAGATCATCCTCCCACTGATAGCCGTCGTTCAGCACGATCTCCGCCCGATATTCGCCGGCATTAATCCACTCCTCCGCCGAATAACGGATCTGATAGCCGATCGAGCCAGGTAACGCCGGGCGGTGATCCGCCCCATCGTAAACGGCACTATCCGCCGTGAGCTTCGGTTTCGCCGCCAGCTTGGGAAGCTGTGCCAAGAGCGTCTCATACTGTTCGTCGGAGATTTCATAGCGGAAAATCGCTACGCCCGAGCCACCCGCCTGATTGAGGTTGCCGCCATAGCCAAGCGCCGCCGGAACTGTCTCCTCCGTAGTCGCATCGCCGCCGCGCGCATACTCAATCGCCTCGCCCGTAATCGCCCTAATTAGGCCCGCGCCGGCCGTACCTGCGGCGGATGCCGAACCATCACCGCCCACGCCGCCGGCGCCGCCGCCGCCGCCCGGATAGGTGCTGCTGTATCCAATGCCGCCCGCATGCGCATAAATGCCGCGCCCTTGATTGGTTTCCGCGCGTGTTCCTCCGGTTGCCGTACCGCCCAAGGAGCCGTCATTCACCACGCCCATAGTCGAACTATTGCAATTAGCGCCACCACCACCGCCAGCCGCCATCAAGAGCCGACATTCGCGCTCCGTCACTTGGCTACCGCCATCACCCTCAAATGGTAAACACGTGATCGCCGGCGCATACACCACCGTAGGCAAGCCGGGAAGACCATTGTTACTCGCATCATGACTCCCGCCCACACCCAGTCGCACCGTCAGTGTCGTCGCCGCTTCCCACCGCCGGAAGCCCTCGTTCAACGCGCCAGCACCACCGCAACCGCCATACTTCGCGTTAAACACCGTACCGGCGCCGCCACCACCGCCTACCAAAAGATATTCAACCGCGGTATCTGCCGGCACATCCACCTGCTGTTCCTGCGTGTCGTTGGTGACAGCGATCACCCGGTAGTGCCGCGTAACGCCACCGGCATCGCGGTGATTGACGAGCCGCCAGAAACCGAAGTCCTCATTCGCCGTACCAGCGATCTCGTCGCCCGTCTCCGAACGGCTGCCATCTTCATCGGCCCCTATCCCTGCCGACGGCGAGATCACCTCCCAATCCATGCTCTTCCACGCATTATAGTTATCCGCCACCTGCTGGGCAATCGCCACCATGCCTTCGACATTGGGATGTTGGTTTTCCTTACCGATGTCTTTGAGCTTGACCGTCGCGCACCCGAGACCACGCGCGGCTACGTCAATGGCCTCGATATATTCATCGGTCATACCGTCTTGTTCCTTCCCCGTCGGAGCCCCTCCACCATAATTTACCGTGGATCTCGAATTGATGATGAACATCGTCTTGGCCAAAGGATACTTGTTACGAAGCACCCACATCAGCTGATGAATCGCCGGCGCGAGGTGAACGCAGTCGTTTTCATTTACGAGGCCGTCGCGAGCACGCGGATCGAAAGTGTAGGGCCCCATCTGCGACGCATCGCCTTCTTTCACGCGCTGCCGCATCCAGTTATCGTTGGTGCCGCCGAAAACCAAGATAAGATCGGGCCGATCCGCTTCGGTTTCGCCCAGATTCTTAACCCGCTCACAGAACGACTCGTCACGGTCTGCCTGCCAATAGGTCCAGCCGGTGAAATTATGGGCTTGGGCATAAATCCCCCACCAGGCGATGGTTGATCCACTATAGGAATCATTGCGCACCAAATAGCCGTCAACCGCCTTGATGAACTTGTACCACCAGGTATAGGACGGATTCTCGACGCCGTTCTTAACCTGCCCGGCGGTCATCGCGTAATAGGCGGCGTAATCCTCTGGGATACATCCATAAAAGGTGGAATAACTGTCGCCAATGATGAGCACCTTGGGTCCGCGGTGGGACTGCGGCCGCAAGGCGGCCATCGCCTCCTCGACCGTCATACCCGCGACCGGCTCGGGCAACACCGCAGGTTCCACATACTTCGGCGTCTTGAACGTTCCCGTCGCAACCTCCGTCGCATACGCATTGGCATTGACGACCTTAAACCAATAGCGATAGGTTGTAAGCTCCTCAAGCCCAGTGAAAGCGTATTCCGCCTCACCCAAGCCCACCGTCATTACCGGTGCGTCCCACGCCGGCCTTTCGTTCCCCTCCTTCGCCAGCACAAGATAAACGTCAACCGCATCGCAAAAATCTCCACACCCCGTAACGGCAATCGCGCCCTGGGCCGAAAAGGTCTCACTGTCCATGGCGGCCGCAACCTCACGAACAGCAAAAGTCGCCGCCGGCTCGGGAATCGAAATGGCGGAAACCGGCTCGGTCACCAATGGATCGTCGCTCTCGTTGGTGACGATCAGCTTAAAACGATAGGTTGTCTTAGTTGCAAACCCGCTTATTGCCATCGGCGCGCTCGTGAAGGTCCCCGGTTCCGTGACGTTGCCAATGACATTCGTGTCCCCGAAGTCCCCTTCGTCAACAGCAACAGCCACCGCTACCGAACAGGATCCCGAGCCGACATCAGTGAGCGAATAACGAATTGTCGCCTCCCCATTCGGACGAAGCTCCACAGCATCAAGCGTGGCCTTGATTTTCGGCTTCGCATTGAGTGAAAAAGCCAGAATGACCGTGCCCGAACCACCCGAATAGGCAGCCGCGCTCATCGCACCGCCGCCGCCACCATTGCCAGACCCGAGCGCCCCCGCCGCCGCCGAAGCCAAGCCGCCGCCATCGCCGCCGCGGCCATACTCCTTCTCCACCCCGGTGATCGAACAGAGGTACCCTGCGCCACCCAACCCGGTATCGGTTGATTCACCGTCTGCGCCCTGAAGATCGCGTCCCATGCCGCCGCCGCCCGGACCGCTACCGGCATTACGAGCGACACCGACATTGTTGCCGCCATCGCCGCCGACCGAACCCACGCCACCACTCGGCTTAGCATCAGACGTTCCACCCGCGCCACCACCGCATGCGCCATTATGCCCCGCGACTCCCCAGCGTCCGCCGCCACCGCCGCCAGCTGCGCTATAACTCGCGCTCCCGCCGATATCGGCACCCGTTATGGCGAAACTCGTAGCCAAACCATCGCCACCATCGCCCGCAGAAACATTAAACGCGCTCGTCCCTGCCGTTCCTCCGGAGCCAACTGTAAAGCGATAGCTCACGCCGACAGAATGAAGCAGGTTAAGATTCTGCAAATGAATCACCTGACCGGCACCACCGCCACCGCCCTTAAATCCGCCGCCACCACCGCCACCGCCAACCAGCAGAACCTGGTCGAGCTTCATATCCCTTTTAAGGGTTGCCGTCAATTCCGTTCCTGCAGTCGTAAACACATAGACGCGATTCCCCTCCTCGGTATCAATCACCGTCACGCCACTATCGGTCGTCGTCAGGTAATCGTCTTCATAGGCAAGAACTCGACTACCGGCAAAAGCCAAGGTCATCACGCCGCAAAGAACCAGTGAATTTCTTTTCATTTTAACCAATCCTTTCACAATTGTGCTTCTATTGTATCAGACCATTCATGAAAATAAAATACCAAAAACGAAAATATGATATCTCAAAATCACAAATAACTCTTGACGCCATTTACCCTCACATGCTACAATCCCCACCATGAAGACCCGCTCCCCAAAGCGCAAAACCGCCGTCCTCCTCTGGCCGGCCAATATCGAATCGCATCGCCAGCGCATCGTCGGCTTCTTCCGCGAAGCGGCAATCAACGACCGCCTCGCGGCGTTCCTCGTCGATATTTCTCAGGCGAGCTGGCAACACGAGCTGAAAACGCTCGTCCGCGACCTGAAGATTGACCTTCTCGCCGCTCATCCCGACTGTGCCCCGTCGCTCAGGCGGCTGATCCGACAAACGCGGTTGCAAGCGCAAATCCATATCCTCGACGTCGGCACCGGCATGCGCGACTTCCGGTATTATGTTGACAACCGCGCCATCGGGGTTGCCGCCGCCGAATTCTTCCTCGCGCGCGGCATCCGGCATCTCGGCTACATCGGCTTTAAGCGGGAACCGCAATACTCCGAGCCCCGACGTCTCGCCTTCCGCGAGGCGATTATCAGGGGCAATGCCCGATATTGCGGCGACTTCTGCTGGTCAAAAACCAATCGCACGACGAAAAAGTTCTTCGATTTTCTCAGCGCCATCCCCAAGCCCTGCGGCATCTTCACCTACAACGACTCGGTGGCGCACGACCTCGTCACCTTCTGTCAGACCCATGAATTCATGATCCCCGACACCGTCGCCATCCTCGGTGTCGATGATGACGAGAACATTTGCGAGGCATCGCTTCCCTCCATCAGTTCGGTGGCAACCGACTTCTTCACCTTCGGCCGCTACGCCTGCCGGCTTATTCGCGACGGCGAAGCCGCCGCCGATTCCCTCCCGTTGCCGCGCGCGCCCTTCGTCCACGAGCGCGATTCCACGCGCCCGACAAATTCTCATAGCCGCCTCGTCAATGCGGCGCAGAAACTCATCGATCAGTATGGCGGCCGCCTCACGGTTTCGACCCTAACCCAGGCGCTCAACGTCTCCGAGCAGATGCTCAACCTCTCATTCAAGAAGCTGTTGGCAATCGGACCTAAAGAGGCCATCATCGACTATCGGCTCCAGCGGGCACAGAACCTTCTGGCCACGACCCGTCTCCCCATCGGCGAAGTGGCGAGCAAAGCGGGCTTTCCCTCGGCGGCGAACTTCCACCGCAACTTCACCCGCGCCTTCGGCCGCTCTCCGTCCGCCTACCGAGAGTCCGAAGTTATTGGGTTTGTTCTCAGCACCGCGGCACCCTACCGCGCCGCGCCACCACATCGCATGCCTCCCCGCTAACGATTGCACTGAAATTCCCTTACCGGAAGACGAGAATGAGGCCGGGGATATGAAAAAAAGCGTCCGTGGCGGGGGCTTCCTCAGGAAGAGCAACATCATCGCCGCAGGTGAGCGTTCCGCCGGCGGAATATTTAAGCTCACCCGAAACGCAATCGTAAAACGCCGCGGTCGCCCCGACCCGCACCGGCACATAGTCGCCCACCAGCGTCTTCTCCCCTTCCACTTCTTGCCAGAGCTTGAACGACTTAATCTGCGCCTTGGCTCGATTGTTACTTGGTGAACCCCCATTATTCGCCGTCAGGAGATAAATCGGATAACTCGACTGCTCGCCACTCTCTCCCCACGTGTAAGCAGTAAAGTCATAGATGGTATCCTCATCCAGTTTAAGCACCTTAGTTGCCGCATCAAAAGACCAGGTCTGAAACTTTGTCGAATCCGCCTCAACTGGAGATAAGCCCGCCTCTTTAGACCGACCTGCATTTTGATTACCATAGCCGCCAGCCCAATAATAATGCCCGCCATCCACATAGGTGGATGCGTGGAAAGAGTACTTATAAGAGCTTGCATTTTCTCGGCTGCCCAGAAGAAAGGCGGCGGCACTTGTTGTGAGCCATTTTGCTACCACCTCATAACTCGTTTTACCATCTGGGTAGATACCCGTATTCACATAGCCACCGGTAGTGCCGCCCGCCGAAGCGACATACTCTACCTCCGAGGTGTACAGGTCACTCGGTTCGAGCCGACCCCCGCCGTCAATCTGCCAGAACCACCGCGCATGCTTCGCTCCACTCGGCCACGGGACGGAAAGCGCATTGACCAAACCGGCCACGGCACCAACGCGAGCGGAATGTTCCCACGAAGCGATCGTGTCGCCGCCCTTTTTTGCGCCATAGGCAACATAGAGGATTGAACAGCTATTCGTCGCGGCAGGGGCGAAGGTAAAATCCATGGTCTTCGTCGTCCCGCCCCCGCAATTACGCTTCACGTTGGTAATGACGCGCGATGTCGTCAGCTCCACCTCGTATTCTTTGGCCACCGCCGAAGCGACTTCCGTAAAGACCTTGGTAACTTCGTCATAAAGCCCGATCACTCCATCCGCCATCCGCTTTACCGGATAATAGCGGTGTATCGTCTCCCCGCTCTCGCTGATCTCGGCGTAGTAGAATTTGCCGATGATGTCATTGGAGCTCCCGAAATTGTTGTGCACCTTAAACAGCCAAATCGTCGGCGACATGGTGGTAGAACCCCAAGTATATGTGGACGGGAAATCGGTGTCAATTGTGCGCGTACCACCTGACGTTTGCGTTCCGTCAATCGTCTGACTACCAGGCGCCAGATCGTATTCATGCGGCTCACCGTCATCCTGAATACCATAATCGTAGCTGACGGCATTTCCGTAAGCGGTAAAGAGCTTCCACTGGCCGTTGTCATACCCCGCACCCACCATACACGCCAATTGGCTGCCGCCGCCGCAAATACCCATGCGCGATCTCTGATTGGTCGCCGGATGCGACGTAATCGCCACCTTGGTACGGAAACGGGTATCGGTCTTACAGAGATAATCGGTTTCGAACCCCGGGGTGGCGGTGGAAATTTCGAGATAATCGAGGCGCTCGTACGCATCTTCGAAGATCATATAGCCCTCGCGCACGAGCCCCCGATCATCCTCGGGCTCGGTAGGCCCCACCGGCGGCTCATCGGGCTCGTCGGGTTCCTCCGGATCCTCCTCGCCCGGCGTTCCATATAGAGCATAGGGCAACTCTTCCGTCCCCACGATGCGCATTCCCGCCTCGGAGGCGGTTTGGAGAATCGTCTCCAATTGCTCCGGCGTCATATCGATATTCTCTGGCGACGTCTTAATCGCGTGCGAGAAGACGACCATCAACTCGTTCGAAGCGGCGGCGCGGCGGATTCCGGCCTTGAGCACCTCCATATCAACGCCGTAGTACGCGGCGCAACCGATGCCGTCGAGGATGCGCGTCGTCGCGAGCTCGGAGACCGGCGTGAAGGCCTCGTTGTTGGCGGCCAGGTTCTGCCCCGCGGCGGCGAACTTCCCGTAAATGCCGCTTACGGTATCCAACTTCGCCGCCCGCAGATGGCGAAGTGTCGAATTGGCGAGGATGTAGTCGTCAATCTCGTCGCGGTGCTTGTTGTTGGGATAGGCCATATAGGTAGCCGTATGCCCCTTCGCCGTGTATTCATCAAGCTGGGGCTTCACCTGTTCGTTAAAATACGCTTCCGCCTGATTGGCGTAATTGTCAGTATTCACATGGCCTTGCGTATGGAGGCCAACCGTATGCCCCGCCTGCTTAAGTGCCGAAAGATTGCTCCAATAGGTAGCGACCGACCCATACACCGCAAAGCTCGCGTGCGCATTATACTGCGCGAAGCGGTCAAGCTGCGCCTTCCACGTGTCGGTCGCGGTATCGTCGAAGGTGAGCACTAAAACCCCGTTCGTCGGCATCGTCCAGCCCGCGGGCTTCACGCAGTTGGTGGTGGAGAAATAGGCGGTAATTGCCACCGGCTTATCGGGCATCGCGAAGCTAAGCGGATTCGCGGTCTTGTCGATCCCGTCGGGCAGTGCTCCGTTCCAATAGGCGAACTCATAACCCGCGACGGGCGTGGCGGAGAGCGCAACTTCCGTGCCAACAGCCACTTCTTCGCCGCTACTCGCACTCTCTCCGCCTACCGTCGCCGCCACCGTGCCGCGGTCGCTATGTGCGGTAGCGAAGACAAGTTCCGTGTCCCCCGCAGGCGGATCAACTGGAACCACCTCAGATCCAGCGGTAAGCTTGCCCTTCGCTGGCAAACTGAACCCACCCGTCGCCAAGTTGTAGAAGCCCACCTCACCATCGCTCACCCGCCGGGCAGGCACATAGTCAACTTTCAAAACCTCACCATTCCCCTCGTTTTTCCAGATGCGGAATCTACGCACCGCCATCGCTGCACTCTGATTATGAGGATTGCCGTTGTTATTGCAGGTAAAAAGGAAAATTGTCCTCGTAGTGGTGACTGTTGCACTGTCAAAAGTATATTTTTGCGTCCGGTCAACTTCGCATTTATGCTCCGGGGTAAAGCCGACCACGATGAAATCCTGCTTCCCCGAGTGAGAGGGATATTCCCCTGAATAATAGGTTTCATTGCCGTAATGCCAGGCGAACCCTGTCTTCCCTGCACCTTCATTGCTCGCCTGCGATGACAAGCTAACGGCATTATTCTGAAATGCGATGCGTGAACCCATCAGGTGTTGCGAGGTGGTCGTAGCCCCATCATAGCGCATTACCAGTTCCCACGATGTCGTGCCGTCGGGAATGATCTGCGTGTTGATATACGGTCCTGCTGCCGTCGTCTTCGCATGATCCAAGAGCACATACTCACCTGGCAGAGTTACGCCGTCGAGCGCGGTCTCGGCCGTCAGCGCCACCGCCACTGGCGAGAACATCCCCATCACGACACCCATCAGCAACTTTTTCATGGTCTTACTCCATAATGCAAAATTTACGGGTGCATTGTAAACCATTTCCCAATCTCCGGCAATAATATCCGACCAAAAGAAATGTCACTTTTTGACTAACCACCCCCACCCACCAATCGACCAATCGATCAATCGAACAATTCTCCCCTCCCTACTTCCCCAGCAACTCCGGCAAAAGCCACTCGCGCGTCTCGTCATCGACGAGCGAAAAACGGTTGCCGTCATTCGGCGTGGAAAGATAATTCCAAAGACAATACGAAATGCCATTCTCCCGGCAAATCGCCATCACATCGCGAAGATACGCGACGCGCGAAGCACGCGGCGCGTGGCGAATCACCCCGAACTCGCCGTTCCAGAGGATCTTCTCGGGATGCTTCTTCGCGAACTCGACCGCGCCGCCAAGCCACCCTTCCAGAATGCCGCGGTCAATGCGCGTCACGCCGCCGTAGCTATTAGTGTTGCCCCAAAGCTCATGATAGCCGCGGTAGCGATCGACGTCATCACACGGATAGGTAAGTTCGCGATTATAGGCGAGCGGCCCCGCCTGCAACACGCCACGCTGATGGGTAAACTCGAAAGGCGCGTACATATGAAAGGTATAGACCACCTTGGGATCATCCCAGACCTTCAGCACCTTTAAATGCTCCGACCCGCCGTAACCGATCGGCCCCACCACGATCACGCGCTGCGGATTGAGCGCACGAATCGCGCGGATGGTGCGGTCGGCGAGCGCATTCCACTTCTCCGCCGGCACCTCCCGCACTTCATTCAAGAGTTCGAAGGCAACGCCGGGGCGGTCATGGTAGCGCCGCTCGAACGCCTCCCAAAACGCGACGAACCGCGCCTGAAGCCGATCGTCGTCCAGAAGCTGCACCTCCTCGGCGATATCGCAGTAGTTGCCGACGGCCTTATGGAGATTGAGCACCACCTTGAGCTGATGCTTTTCGCACCAGGAAAGGAACTCGTCGATCTTCTTCATCGTCCGCTCGCGCAGGACTCCCGCCCGCTCCTCGACCACGATCTGGTCGAAGCCGAGCCGCACGTGGTCGAACCCCCAAGCAGCGATGCGCTTCACATCCGCCTCGGTAATGTAGCTTTCGAAATGCTCATAGTCGCCTGCGGTGAGCAAACGCCGCTTGTCGAGCGGCAGCACGTTGAAGCGCTTGTAGTTGGTGAGCCACCCGCCAATCCCCACTCCGTGGGTGAAACCAGGCCATTCGGCGGCCATAACAGACTCAACGCCCAGCACCAGCCCGACCAATAACGGCAAAATTCGTCTGCTTTGCATAATCTTCCCCCCATGCTCAATTTACTAATTCTCAGCATTGTAGCACAAAACCAACCCAGTGACCCTAATTTTCGACTAAGCAAAATCCCACTAATTGACCAAACCGCAAAATTTATGCTACACTTCTCCTTGATGTCTGTTCCTCCTGTCCAAATCCTGGCTGTCATCGACACCTCGCAGATCGCGCGGCGCGAAAAGCTGACCGGCATTTTCGCCGCGGCGAACGCGCGCAAGTGGACGGTCAAGCCCGTCACCAAGTCCATCAGCGAAGCAGAGATCAAGGAGCTGTTCAAGAGCCGCCGCCCGCGCGGCGTCATTATCGACGGCTTCGAGCCGCCCGTCAAACTGCCGCGGCGTTTTCTTAAAGGCGTCGCCACCGTGATGCTTGACGGACCTTCCACTCGGCGCCATAACCTCGCCGCCGTCAACCACGACAACTCCGCGACCGCCAGCTTCGCCGCCAGCGTGCTCGCCAAGCTCCGCGGCGAATCCTTCGCCATCGTCCTTCCCGAAAAGAACAACTACTATGCCCGGACGCGCGCGGAGGCCTTCTCCCGAACCATCGCCGAACTCACAGGCAAGACAGCGGTCAAGCTTACCGCCGACCAGCGTTTAGGCGAAAAGCTCCGCCGCTTGCCGCGCCCCACCGCGCTCTTGGCGGTGACCGACGCGATCGGTCAGCAAGTCATCGAAGCGGCGGCGGCCAGCGGCATCGCCGTGCCCGAAGAGCTCGCGGTCTTAGGCATCGACAATGACGAGCTCGTCTGCGAGAACTGCTCGCCCTCGCTCTCCAGCATCGAGCCCGACTTTCGGCGGGGCGGACAGCTGGCGGCGGAAAAACTCGCCGCGCTCATCGCGGGGCGCGATCTCGGCGAAGTGCCGTCCAGCTACAGCTACCGCACGCTGGTCGTCCGCCATTCCTCCCTGCGGCTCGCCTATGATAGCCATGCCATTGCCGCGGCCCTGGAGTACATTCGGCTCAACGCCACCTTCGGCATCAAGGCGAAGGACGTAATCGCCGATTCCTCCCTGCCGAAGTCCACCCTGGAGCTGCATTTCCGCCGCGCCACCGGCAAATCCATCGCCGCGGTCATCCGCGAGACCCGCTTGGAAGCGGTGAAGCGGCTCTTGGCCGGCTCGAAGAAGCCGCTTTCCGAAGTCGCCGTCGAATGCGGGTATCTCAATTCCAACCACCTGAAAAACGCTTTCAAGCGCGCGACTGGCCTCACGCTGAGCCGCTACCGCCGCAGCTACCAATAAACGCCTGTGCGTTCGCATCGGTTTGCGCGGCGAGGGCCCCGACCGAAACGCCGCGAAGCGCGGCGACGGCGGCAAGCACCTCCTCTACCTGCGGCGCGTCCGCCGCGGTCGCCGCCGTGCGGTCGGTCTCTATAAACAGACGGTCCGCGGGCAACGCCTTCACCAGGGCGCGATAGTTGACCGCATGGTCATTGAGGACGGCCGGCCCCACGGAAACAAAGCCGTTCAGGGCGACAATCTCGGGCAGCAGTCCCGCCGAGCGCGAAAACCCATGGAAGAGAAATGCGGGAATCCTCCCCTTGAATTCGCGCACCGCCTTCACCACTTCGCCCCAGCACTTCGCCCCGTGCAAGACCACCGGACGATGAAGTTCCGCCGCCACCTGCAGCTGCACCGCGAAGACCTCGCGCATCCGCGGCGAAATTTCCCGCGTCTTCAGCCGATCGAGCCCAATCTCCCCCACGCCCGCACGCGGATTCGCATGGAGGCGCGCGCGGAGCGACGCAAGCACAGTCGGCGTCTCCGGCGCTTCGGCAAACCAGGGGTGAACACCGTAAAAAACACCATCGTCCGCGCGCGGCTCGACGCCCGCAGACAACGGCTCGCACAGGAAGTGCCGCGCCGCGCCCGCCGGCAGATGGCAATGCGCATCGGTCATTTGCCGAAACGGAGCTTAAGGGCGATCTTGATCGACTCGGTGGCGATTCCGGGCGTGATCTTCGAGTAGCCCGCCACGCGATCGGTGAAGACAATCGGAATTTCGCGAATCGTACACCCCGCCTTCCAAGTGCGGTGGTTCATCTCCAGCTGGAACGAATAGCCCTTGGAACCGACGGTCTGGAAGTCGATCTTGTGAAGCGTCTCCGCCTTCCAGCACTTGAACCCGCCGGTCGGATCCTTAAGCGGCATCCCCGTCACCGTGCGAATGAAGAGCCCGCCCGCCCGCGAGATGAGCCGCCGCTTGAACGGCCAGCCGGGCGTGGCGCCACCGGGCACATACCGCGAGCCGATGACGAGATCCGCATCCTCGGCGATGAGCCGCGGCAGATCCTTCGGATCATGCGAGAAATCGCAGTCCATCTGAACGATCTTCTCGGCGCCCAATTCCAGCGCCCGCTCGAAACCCGCCACATACGCACGCCCGAGCCCCTCCTTCTTTTCGCGGTGCAGGCAGTGGATGCGCTCATCGCCCTTCATCAGCTCCTCAATGGCCGCGCCCGTCCCGTCGGGCGAATTGTCGTCCACGAAGAGCAGTTCCACGCCCTCGGTCGCCAGCACCGCCGCCGCCATCCGCGCGACATTGTCCTTTTCGTCATAAGTGGGAATCACCACCATCGTCTTCATTTCCACCCCCATTCCTTATCGGCTGACCGCCGCGAAAATTTTCTCGGGATCCATCATCCGTCCGTTACCCTTGACGCCACAGGCCAGCTCGCCATCAACGGGTTCGATAACCGTGACCCCGCGCGCTTTAAGCGCGGCGAGGTTCTCCTGCGTGACGGGGCTCTCCCACATGCCCGTATTCATCGCCGGCGCCACCCAGATCGGCGCGCGCGTCGCGAGGAGCGTCGCCGTGAGGAGATTGTCGGCGAGGCCGTAGCGCATCTTCGCGAGCGTATTCGCCGTCGCCGGCGCGACGAGCGCAAGGTCACATTCCGAAAGCGCGATATGCTCGGGCTTCCAGGAGACAATCGGCGCGAACTGCTCGACGAAGACGGGATTGCGGGAGAGGGTCTGGAAGGTAAGGGGTCTTACGAACTCCGTCGCCGCAGGGGTCATCACCACCTGCACCTGATCGCCGTGTTTAATGAAGAGCCGCACCAATTCCACGGCCTTGTAGGCCGCAATCGATCCAGTAACGCCAAGGAGAATTCTACGCATAGGGGTTAGGGGTAATAGAGAAGGTGGAGAAAATAGGTGGAGGTGGAGAAGAAGGTGTGGAAAGTAGGTGGAGGTGGAGAACGGTGAGATTTTAGAGATTTGAAATTTGAGATTTGAGATTGTTAAGTTAAGGAGTTATTGGCCAGGCGATTGCGGAGGTCAGTGACGGCCGCCTTCATGTCGGGCTGCTTGAAGAGATAGGAGCCCGCCACAAACTGATTCGCCCCCGCCTGCGCCGCGAGCGGAATCGTCTCCGCATTGCCGCCGCCATCGATCATGATGTCCAGCGCAGGGCACCGCTCCCGAAGCCACGTCACCTTAGGAAGACACTCGGCAATAAACTTCTGCCCGCCATACCCCGGATGCACCGTCATCACCAGCGCCTCGTCGATTTCCCCAAGATACGGCGCAAGCCGCTCGACCGGCGTCTCGGGGTTGAGCACGATCGCCGCCTTCAACCCGAGCGCGCGAACGCGCTTAAGCTCGGTGTGGAGATCGCAGTCGGCCTCGACATGAAGCTGAATCGTCTGCGCCCCCGCCTGGGCGAAGGCCTCGATGATGAGATCGGGGCGCGAGAGCATCAGGTGCACGTTCCGATAGAATCCGGGCGCCACTTTTTTCGCCAGCGCCACCACCTCAGGACCAAAGGAGATATTGGGCACGAAGTGCGGGTCCATGATATCCAGATGCAGGGCATCGGCGCCCGAGGCCTCGGCCCGCCGGATTTCATCGGCCAGGCGGCCAAAGTCGGCCGCCAAGAGCGAGGGGAGAATTTGGTGACTGGGAACTATCATAAGGGAGAGAAGATGGAAGGTGGAAGTGTAGAGGATTGAGGTGGTTAGGGGTATTATAGCAAAAAGCAAACGGCGGGGGGAACCCGCCGTTTTGCTTTATCCCCAATCAGGGTGCTCAATCCGCCGGAGCAGGAGCCGGGTTCGAGAAGTAGAAATTGACCTTGTAGTACTTCACCGTTTCGTCATTGCTCGGGAGCGGAACTTCGAAGACACCCGACTCCTGCTTCTCGGATTCCACGCCCATCTTAAATTCGGGATCCGTATCAGCAACGAGAGAGTATTTCACCTCCACACCCGCCTTCGCATTGACGCTCACATTCAGCACCTGGACATCCACCTTGTCCGCCTTGGCCGAAAGCTCATCAACCAGCACCGGCTTCGAGAACTCATCCTTCGGATCAAGGCCGAGGACATAGCTCTCGTAGAGCTTGTAGCCGTTTGCACCCGGCGCCTTCAAGGCCTCCGCCACCTGCTCAGTCGTTGCTCCCTCAGGCAGCCCCGGCAGCTGCTCCTTGATAAACGAGGTGTCAACTTTAATCTTCACATCCATCTCCTCAATCTCCATCTCACCGCCGCTCACGGTTGCGACATTCGCGTTCCAAGTGACATTATCCGTCGCCTGAACACTAAAGTCGTTTAAGTTGAAGTAGTAGGTGCCGCTTTCCGTCGGCGCCCAAGTGACATTGGTGAGCAGCTTGATGACCTTATTCTCATCGTCCTTGCCCGCCGCCGCGGCCGCGTCAATCGTCGCGAAGAACTCATCGCCGATCGCCGCCACCGCATCGATGCTCCAGAAGCCCTCGACCACATCCAACTTGCCCTCGCCAACCGCGCTCACCGATGCAATCTGACCCGCCGAGTCAGCAACCGTGAACCACACATTGCCCTCCGGATCCGCAAAGCGATACAACCTGCCGTCCACGATGAGCGCATAGCTCACCTTCGGTTCCGCCAGCGTGTAGTCGAAATCGGCGTGGACAAGGTAATCACCCGGCTGCGCGGCAACCGCGTTCGTAAGCGTGACCCACGCGCCATTGCCCAAGCCCTTCCAGACACAGGTCTCCGGCTCCGCCCCGGCGAAGAGCGAGAACGCGCCTTCGCCGCCGACATCAAGCGCAAGATCCTCATCCGCTGCGCGGTCGAAGGAAACCTGCCAATCCACCGTGACAAACGCATTCGAGGGCGACTGTTCCGTGGGCGTGAAGACATATTCGTCACCGTCGAGGACATAGCGACCATCCTCACCTACTTCCGGCTCCTCCTCCCATGCGCCGTAGAGGATGTCATCTGGCTTCGCACGGAACCAGATCTGGCCGTTCGCGCCCGCATAGAACGAACCCGCCACCGCGCCACCGCCGACAACATCCTCGGAGTCGCCGCCAAGGACATAGGCGTTGAAGGTATAGCGCGTGCCCTTCGTATAACCATCGAGGACAATCGGATAAACCAAGGTGTTGTCCACATAATCAACCGCCGTGCGCTTCGCGAGCGTGCCATTCTCGTTATAGAGGTCGATCACCACCTTACTGAGATCGCCCGCCACTTCGCTCAGCGTCACCGTGACTATCAAATTGGTGAGGTCATAGCCATCAGTGCGCTCGAACGCGAGCTTCGCCGACGGCGGAATCTCCGCCCAGACGAACATGCCATCTTCCTCACGATACTCCACCTGACCATTGCCAGCCGTCGGGAAGTCGATCTTCTCGGGCGTAATCGCCAGCATCGCGGCCTGCGCTGCCGAGACCCCCTCGGCAATCACCGCCTCATGCGCCCACTCGCCCTTAAGCTCCAGCGCAACCGACTCAGCCGCCGCGGCAAAGTTATTGGAGAGCGCGAGCTTGCTGCCCGCCCAAACGTCAATTCCGTCCGTAAGCGCACCCTCGCCGGCAAGCGTAAAGGTGACATTATTGGTGAGGACTAAGAGCTGCGTATCCACCGCGTCATTGGTGACGCTAAAGTTGTTAAGGTCCAACGTAAGCGACTTCTCAATTGCCAGTGCCGCCGCCCCGACATTCTTGAGGAGCTGCAGGATGTCGCCCTCCTCCGCGCGCGCCTGCGCCGCCTTGAGATTAAGGTGCTGATAGCCCCTCGTCAGGTTCTTGACGCACATATCCTGGGCCTCAACCGTGAGCGCACCTTCAGCATAGGTGTAGGTATAGCCGTCTTCCGGCGTAAGGATCTGCAACGCCTTGCCATTCTCGTCAATCGTCCACGTGCCGTCCAAGCCGCCCGGGAGATAGGTGAGGTTCGTGAGGAGCTTCACCTGCTGGTCAGAAACCTTCGCCGCGGCAAGCGCCGCATCGAGCGTGTAATACTTTGTACCACCCACCTCGGCAACGGCCGCGTCATAATAATCGCCCTTCATGCCATAGAAGGAGCAGCTGCCCGGAAGCTCAATGGCCGTGACCGTCTTCGCCGCCGCCACCTCGGGCGCAATCGCCAGCCACTCGGCATTCTCATACCTAAGGGTCGCGAACGAAGCCCCGTCATCTGCGGAAACAGAGTAGCGCACCTTCGGTTCCGCCAGCGTGAAGTCGAAATCGACGCGGACAACATACTTCTGGTTCGCCGCCGGAGCCGCGCCCGTAAGCGTCACCCACTCGCCATCCACCACGCCCAGCCAGCTTGCCTCTTCCGTCTCCGGATTAACATACGCCAGCATCGCGCCCTGAATGACCGAAAGGTCGTAATCCTCCAAGATGCCGAGGTCGTCGCACAACTCCGAGCCCATCAGCGTATTCTCAATGCGAATAAGCCGGTTCGAGGCCTCTTCCTGGTTAATGTCATTAACCGCAAAGACCGCATTGGAGAGCTGGGCCACGCCGCCGTTCCAAACGGGGATCGGGGCAAACGCACCGCCGAGTTTTTTCGTGGAATTCTCGCAAATCCACTCCACATTGTTGGCGGAAACTAGGTTGCCGTCACGGGCAAAGGAAGCCACCTCCTCGTCCCCGACTTTCGCCACCACTTCATAGGAGTAGTTACCGCCCGGAGTGAGATTGCCGACATCGAAGACGCCCTTACCCTTGCCGCTATCCGTTGTCAAACCCGCTTCATAGGTGCCCACCTGCGTACCCGCGGCATCATAGACCTTGAGTTCAAGGATGATTGGCGATTCATCCGCCACATACGAATCGCCCACGGAGACCGTGACCGTGGCGTTCGTCCAGTCGAAGCCCGCCGTAGCCGTACCCGCGAGCGCGCCCTGATCAAACCAGGTGTTGTCGATCTTGAAATCACCGAAAGCACCGGCACCCACGAAATTCGCCGAAGCGAGACCAGCACCACTGGTGCGCGGATCGACGAACCACTCATTCTCGTTAGTATCCTTGAGGATCGTAAAGGATTCCGCACCCTCCGGCTTGACGGAATAGCGAATCTTGCGAACCCCGGCAAACATCCCCTGTTCGATCTTGACCGTGTACCAGACCTCGTTCGAGGGCACGTTGCCAAAAAGCTTGACCCAGCCGGCTTCCACCTCGTTGGTCAACGCATAGCCATACCACTGAGCAGGAGTATCGTCGCTTTCATCTTCGGGGGTAGTGGCCGTAATCGCCGGACCCATACCATCGATAGCCATCGTCGGCGCCATATCTCCGCCGATAAGCTGGATCGCCCACTCGACACTCACGAGTTTCGAAGCCGAACCCGAGGGCCTGTAGAAGAGCGGATCGTCATAATCCGACTCGAAGGTGACGTACTTTGCGTCCTCGTCGCCCGCTAATTCGGCAACGCCTGCTTGCGACTCGGTCCAATCTTCGACCGGAAAATCGGTGTAGTTTCCGACATTACCTGTCACCCAGTTGACGACCACGGGATTTGCCAACGCCGCACCGCACAGCGCGAACGCGACTGCAAAGAAAGTAACTGCTTTCATTTTTTTCTGCATAGCCATAAACCTTCTCCAAAGATAACGGTGCATATGATACCACAATTTTCAATTACTATGCAAGAGATATTTTCAACCGCCATAGATAGGGGGTTAAATCCCCTAAAATGGGGATAGGTTGTGGATAAGCAGACAGGGCAAATCCGAAGAGGCAGAAAGAGCGAAAGCGGAGGGAGAGGCCTATTGCCTGACCGACTTGAGTACCGCATAGCCGCGACGGCGGATCACCTCCACCGACGGAAAGAAGCGCTCTTGCACTGGCTTGAGCCCCGTCTCATTCTTAACCACCGTGTAGCAGGTACCGCCCGACTTAAGCGCGCGCTGCGCCGTCGTTAGGAACACCTCGGCGATGCGATAGTCGCTGTAGTAAGGAGGATTGCCCACGAAGACATCGAAGCGCGGCATCTCCTCACCAGCGAGCGAAGTCGGAAGGCCGTCGTCGGAGAGAATCACCGTCGCCTCAACGCCGAAAGCCGCGGCATTCTTGCGCGCCGCTTCCACCGCCCGCGTATGCGAGTCGATCAGCGTGAGACGAACCCCGGAAATGCGCTTCGCGATGAGAAGCCCGACGAGCCCGCAACCGCACCCCATATCGAGGAGACTAACTCCTCCACCATTCTTCATTCTAAATTCTTCATTCGTCATTTCTCGCGTCACCACTTCTGCAAGGGCAAGACCGCCCTCATCGAGACGGCGATGACAGAAGCAGCCGGGGTAGCTCGTAAAGAAAAGTTTCTCGCCCCCGGGGACGCTCGCTGGCCAGACGGCCGAGAAGTCGCGCACGCGGTCCGGGTCTTTGCGCACCTTGTCGAGAAGGTCATTGCGGTCGCGCTCCTTGCCCACGAAGTCAAGCCGGAACGCGGCGGGCTTCAGGAGATGGATCTCCTGGAGAAGGTCAAGCGAAAGCTCCCCGCTCATCACCTTCGGCCCCGTGCGGAAGACGATCTCATCCCAGGGGCCGGCGGGCAGATGGGGCGTACAGACGACGCGCGCCCTGGGAAAGACCTTCTCGATTGCATGAGCGTGATAGATGTCGAGCGTATGGCAGGTGACCTCGCCAGAAAGCATCTCCGCCCTCAGGTCTCCCGCCTTGAAACCCACCAACAGCCGCCTGCTCATTATCTACCCCCTTCCGTATCCGGTCCCAGACGAATGTACTTGGAAAGCTTCGCTTCGAGTGTTTGCTCCAGCCGGTCTGCGTCCGCAAAGGAGAGGGAGATGAGCCGTTTGCCGGCGCGCTGGTAGAGGATGCGCTTACGGAGCTTGTTGCGCTCGTAGTCGGGCGTGTTCATGCCCCAGTATTCGATGTAGAGGTCAAACTCCGGAAGATAGAAATCGGGCCGGAGGCGCGCGTCGCCCGCGATGCGATAGCGCTCGTCGTAGGTAAAGGCGATATCTTTCGCGGTCAGGTACGCGGCGATGCGTTTTTCGCCATGGGACTGGACGGCGATGCCGTCGGTCGTGCGCAGTCGCTTCGCCTGGTCCACGACGGACTCGAAGTTCCGGTCCTCCAGCAGCTTCTCGTCGAGGCAATGGCGGCAGTAGCCCCTGCCGTAGCGCTCCATGCCGGCGAAGTACTCCTCCTCGGTGATGACTCTCCGACAACGGGCGCACCAGCGGTTCTGTGCGGCAAGGCGCTCGCGATTCGCCTTTTGCGCGGCAGCGACGGCCTCGGCGGCGGCAGTGCGAACGTATTCCTTTTGCGTCGGATCGCGGGCGAGGTCCTTGAGGTCGTCGATGATGAGGAGGAGCTCGCGCGGATAGCGGGCGAGCGATTTAAGGGCATACTGGCGAATCTGCGGGCGCTCGTCCTGGGTGGCGAGGGAGAAGAGCGTGGGGATAACGAGGGCGGTCGGCGGTGCGTTGGCGATCTTGCCGAGCGCGGAGGCGGCGAGCCGCCTAACTTCCGGGTAGCGGCTTTTGGCGAGCTTGCAGAGTTCGGGCCCGGCGGAGGCATCACCGCTTAAGCCAAGCTCGAGTGCTCTGGCCTTGTCTCGCTGCTGAAGCGCAACCTCTGGATTGTGCGATGCCATGGCGGTAGTATAGCAAAACTTATGCAAGGAGCTCCACTCGCTTCGCTCCTTCCGCTCCTTGCCCTCCAGACAAACAAAGAAAGCGGAAAGCCGCCACGACGAGCGAAGGGGGCGGCAGCGAGCGAAGGAAGCGATAGCGAGAGGAGTGATGTCGGCTATCCGAGCGCCTCCCCGACGAGCGAAGGGAGCGGCAGCGAAGCCGGCTATCCGAGCGCCTCCCCGACAAGCGAAGGGAGCGATAGCGAGCGGAGTGAAGTCGGCTCTATGCCTCGGCGAGAATCTTGAAGATGAGCTTGCGCGTCTTCCGATCCTCAATATCACCGCCATCTCCGACCCGCATCGCTACCCCACCGCGGATCATAGTTTTTCATCCTGAGATGTTCTCGCTTCGCATTCTTCATGCGACGAGCTTCTTCTCCAATACGATCTTGCTCCGCTTTTAATCGCAAAGCGCGTACCTCGTCATACGAAACATCTTTTGACAAAAGCTCCTCCAGCTTTTTTTGCATATTTCCTTGCTTTTGCTTAATGCGTTTAAGCTCTCGATTCAAAAACGCCGCAGCCCCCTTTTCAATCAAATACATCTTCCCGCGACCAACCGACATTGGAACATACATTATCCCGCCACTGCAAGAATAATTGCAATCTTCCAATAACTCGTCTCCTAGTATTCCTCCGCCAGCCTGAAGTTGCACAAGAGAAACTTGTGATACATCAAACCCCTCTTGAAAGGTAAGCTCTATCTCAAACAAACGATCTCGCAAAGAAGCCAAGATCGTCTGGATCCCCTCCCGATCTGGGAACTCATACATCGCACCATTACGCACATAATGTTCGCAATCAGAATCTTTTGCGGCAAGATTTAGGAATTTGAGATAATCTCCTTGTTTTTTTGCCTCTCGCAATTCCTTGAGCGATTGGGGAAACCGCCCCGACCTAATCCTGCTGGCCAGATACTTATGATACATCAAACAAGATGAAGGGGACAGATCAAGCTTGTTGATCATTTTCTTTGCTATCGCCTTTAATTTCTCCTGCTCCTTTTGAAATGCAAATTTCTCCGCTTCCAATTTTTCTTGTTCAGCCACGCGCATTTCTTCCGCCTGCCTCTCATTTTCACGCATTTGTCGCGCCGCCATCTCACGCGCCAATGCCTTTTGATTTTGCTCGTATTCTTCTTTGAGTTTCTTTTCTTCCAAAATTCTCGCTTGTTCAGCTTGCAATTCCGAGTGTTCTTCTTTAGCCGCCCTAAGCATGGACTCTATTTTTTCTTTAGAATCATATTCGCTTATTGATTCCCACTGCCGAAGCTTAAAATTATCTATCGGCAACCCAATTTCTTTACTTAAGCATTCAACGGCTTTCTTTCTTTCCTGCAACTCGGTAAATAAACGTTCCTTTTCAGCCAATTGCACTTTCATTTGATGCTCATATGCACATTGCCGTTCTCGCGCTCGCTCCTCATTCCTTTTCTGTACATTCGCAGAAATCCTCCATCCAACAAGCACAAGCAAGAAAAAACAAAAACATCCTTTGATCGTAGCAGAAATGCTTCCTTTTTGTTTGGCCGACGCAAATAGAAACGCCGCAGGACCAAAAGCAATCCCCAGAATGAAAAATGGCCAATTATTCATAACCCTCCCAATGAATCGTTAATCGTTGCAAGCATATCGCAAACATATTGCCCAGCGGTTTGTTGTACTTTTGAAATGCCAACGAGCGACTTATTAACACTAGCTAATCCGTCCACGGCCTCTCGCAATGCTTGAAATATCCTAAATTTAAGGATCGCCCATTCATATACAATACGGTTAATTATGAGAAGGCAAAACACGGCAATAGGAAAAATAACAATGCTGCCGCAAACTATCAGAAATTTTTCCGTTGAATCAAAAGAATCATCGTGTAAAATCCCAATAATGCCAATAATCAAATAGGCTGCAGAACAAATGAGAGTTAAAAATATTGTGGCAAAATATAAAAACTTCAACACCCGCGGAAAAATCCAACTTCTTTCCGTATCCATGCCTGGATCTCGAAATAATACTTGGCTAAGTGCCGATTCTCTCTTTTTCACATTACTCGCAGTGTACACTATAGACATAAGATTTTTCCATTGTCACTTAAACAGAGGCAACAATAAAGCGGGCGTGCCTCCTTCACCCGTGTTCTCAAGCGAGGCCGTCGAAAGCCCTAAAGGAAAACATGGATGCAAGGAGACACGCCCAGCCGAGTGTTCGGCCATGCGCACCCCTCACAGGACATGTCGTTCCTTTGTGAAATTTCGACGTTTCGCTTGAACGAACAAGTCCGCGTGGTGACGCGTTCTTCGCCCCGCTTAGAGGTGGCGAGAGGCCGATTGGCATCGCCCCGACTTTCACAGGACGGAAAATAGTGTAGCAAAAAACCGCTACGCCGCCAAGCGGAAGAAAATGCGACAAGCGAAGGGAGCGGCAGCGAGCGGAGTGAAGTCGGCTCTATGCCTCAGCGAGAATCTTGAAGATGAGCTTGCGCGTCTTCCGCCGCACCCCATCCGTGCAGGCCGGCGCATGCGCACACGTCCCCGGCCAGGCAAGCAGGAACTCGCCGACCCCGACCCGCTCAAACTCTACCGCCTGCTCGAAAAAGCCGATGTCCCTCTCCGCGTCAAAAGTGCCGCGCGAGGCCAGCTCAAACTTCCCAACCCCGATAAGCTCCTCGTCCAAGAGTGGCACATGAATGTCAAAATACCGATGGTGCAGCTCCACCTTGCGCGAGGCCGGCTCGACCAACTCCACCTCGTCACAATTGACGAAGACCCGCTCGCCGTCAATCGCATGCCGTCCCGGCTTAAGCGCGGCAAGCTCATGTTCCGCGGCAAAAGCCGCCGCTGCGGCAAAACCCGGCCCGAGCGCGGCCAGCTGCCCAAGCTCCCCGAGATCGCCGATTACGCAAACGCCCTTCTCTCCTCTCATACTTCCGCTTGCTCCTTTTCCTTTAAAACCAACTCGGGGGCATTATAGCATAGCCAATGTCCGACCAGCAACCACCTCACCAGATATGGTAGAATATCGGCCATGACCATCAAGGACATTGCCGCCATCGGCAAAGCGCTGAAAAAGGAATTTAAGACCCACGCCGCGCCGATCATCGAGCTCATCGAAGCCCAGACCCACGATCCGTTCTGCGTGCTCGTCGGGACGATCCTCTCCGCCCGCACCAAAGACGCCTGCACGGCCGGCGCCGTCAGGCGTCTCTTCTCCGCCGGCGGCGACACCCCGGCGGGACTGCGCAAGCTTTCGCGCGCACGGATAGAAAAGCTCATCTTCCCGGTGGGATTCTACCGCGACAAGGCGCGGCACTTGAAAGCGCTACCCGACGTCCTTGACGCGAAGTTCGACGGCGTCCTGCCGCACACCGTCGAGGAGCTCTGCGAACTTCCCGGCGTCGGACGCAAGACCGCGAACCTCACGGTTGCCGTCGGCTTCGGTCTCCCGGCCATCTGCGTAGATGTTCATGTTCACCGCATCTCGAACTGGCTCAAGCTCGTGAAGACCTCGAAACCGGTCGAGACGGAGATGGCGCTTCGCCAACTGCTGCCCGTCAAGTATTGGAAAACCTGGAACAGCCACTTGGTGAGCTTCGGCCAGACCCGCTGCCACCCCGTGCGCCCGAAATGCGACGGCTGCCCGATCGCGAGCTACTGCCACAGCCCCAAGAAGCCGTAGCGACCTATTTACATTGCACCGATCGTCAGCATGCCGAGCGCATGCGTGACCGCTTGTTCCCGCACCTCTGCGCGATCGCCGCGGAAGATGCACTTCTCGGTCCTGACGCCGTCCTTCGTCGCGAGGCCGCACCACACGAGCCCGACCGGCTTTTCGTCACTGCCGCCGTCCGGCCCCGCGATGCCAGTAAGCGACACGGCGAGATCGGTCTTCAATAAGCGCCGCGCACCCTCCGCCATCTGCGCAGCGGTCTCGGCGCTGACTGCGCCTACTGTCGCGAGCGTCTCGGCTTTCACGCCGAGGACCTCACGCTTCACCTCGTTGGCGTAACTGATGACCCCGCCCATAAATACGGCACTTGATCCGGGCACCGCGGTGATGGCGCTCCCGACTCCGCCGCCCGTGCAGCTCTCCGCCGTCGCGCAGGTAAGCCCCCGCGCCTTCAGAAGCTCGACCAGTTTTTCCGCAACGCTCATTTCGACTCCAGTTTGCAACCGTTCATTGCCCAGAACTCGCCCGTGAGCTTGCCGTCCTTGATCTTGAACTCAAGGAAGCCAGTGTCGCCCGTAAGATAGGCCTTCAGATGGAAGGTAGGACCGTCCTCAACACCACACGAAGCGGCGACCTTGTGCTCGCCGATATAGCCACCAAGCCCCTCGTAATTTTCCGGGTCGATGCGGATCGAGCCCTTCTCCCACTTGCCTGCACCGGCGATGAAGGACTGCTCCCCGGCGCGCGTCTGAAGACGGCAACAAACATCCCTCCCGTTCTCGGCAGGCTCGAAGGCGATGGACTTGAATCCGCGAGAATTATCCCTGAACTCGAAAGTTCTTTGCCAATCGATCCGAAAGCTGCAATCCCAACGCACCGGCTTGATCGCCAGCTTGGCAAGACGGTCCTTGAGCTTTGCCTGTGCCGCAGGATCCTCGGTGAGCGGCGCGTCCTTCGCCGCGGGCAGGAGGTTGTCCCAGATAAGCTGCAGCTCCTTCTGCATGTCGGAAAGCCCCGCATGGATCGAGACGACCATGTCCTCCTTCGGCATCACGACCGTGAGCTGCCCCGCCGCGCCGTCCGCGCGATACGCGCCGTGCGTACAGCGCCAAAACTGGAAGCCGTAGCCCTGCTCCCAGTCCGTTCCCTCGCCGAGCGACTTGACGCCGACATTCTGCCAGCCGCTCCAAGTGTGGCGCGCCGTCGCCAGATCCACCCAGAACGGAGAAAGGATGTATTCATCCCCCCACTTGCCGCGATTAAGATAAAGCTGGCCGAACCGCGCGAGCTCTCGCGTCGTCATGTTCATCCCCCAGCCGCCGCAGGCGAAGCCCTGCTCGGAATACGTCGTCCACGCCTTTTCGATGCCGATCCGGTCGAACAACTTGCGCTTTAAGTAGTCCATCATCTTCTCGCCGCTCTTCTTCTCGACGATCACCGAAAGCATATAGGTTGCATCGGAATCGTACTTGAACCCCTTGCCGGGCTCGCGCACGAAATTCTTCGCGAGAAACTGGTGTACCCAGTCGCCGCCGCCGCCGCGCAACAGGTGATCATCCTTGCCGACATTCATCGTGAGGAGATCGCGCACACGGAGCTGCGCGAGATTCTTCGACACCTTCGCCGGAACTTCGTTCGAGAAGATATCGACAATGCGCTCGTCGAGGTCGATCTTCCCCTCGTCCGCGAGAAAGCCGACGGCGGACGACGTGAAGCTCTTCGAGTGCGAGTAGAGCATATGCGTCTCATTCAGGGTGTCAAACGGCTTCCAGCTACCCTCGGCGATCACCTTGCCGTGACGGACGATCACAAAACCGTGAAGCGCCCCGGCCGGACCCGCATCGAAGGCCTTTTCGCTCGCGTCGATAAATTTCAAGATTGCCGCGGAATCGACGCCCTGCGACTCGGGGGTCGCGCGCTCCATCGCGGCAAATGTGGTAATCGCGCACACGGCGCAACCGGTCATCAGCAAGGTCTTCATCCCGTCTCCTCCCTTTCGTGCCTGAAAATCACTCCCGATAGACGGCCGAGGCCGAGTCGAGACCCGGGACCGCACCCGCCTTCGTCACCGTCGCCGTCACCGAGCGCACCTTCGCGTCCGCACGGCAGACCTCGCAGACGATTTTCGCGGCGCGCTCGATCATCCTGCACTTCGCCTCGCGAAGAGCCGTGCGAATCGCCGCAGCGAGCGCGGCGTAATCAACCGTATCGGCAAGCTCATCCGTCTCCGCCGCGCGGTCGGGAATCTCCAGTTCGACATCGACCGCAAGTGCTTGCTCGCGCAGCCGCTCGTCGGCGCGCTCGCCGATGATGCAGTTCACCTGAATGCCGTTCAACTTCAGCTTCATGTCAAACCTCAATGTAAACCGAAACCGGGCAAGTCGCCGTTAGCGTGATGCGTGACGCCGTCGCCCGATTGAGCGTCGCGCAGTAAAGATTCCGGAACTGCACCTTATTGAGCGGCCACTTAAGCCCCTTGGAGGTCATCCGCGTCTTAGGGTCGGGCGCGAAAACGGAAACCGCCGCGCCCTTCGCAACCTTCAAGACCGCCTTGCCGCGAACTGGAACGAAGCGGCCGAAGTCCGTCACGATCTCACATCCATAGGCAAGCGCCCTAAAGACATTGCCGAGCATATGGTCTTCGCGCTTTCCGGTCGCGCCGACGATCACTGGATTCCGCCACCCGCGCCCGGCGCAAAAGCGAAGCGCCTTTTCCAGATCGTTCAGATTCTGATCGTCAACGCGGACGATCTCGCTCGCGCCGGCGGCTTGGGCATTGAAACCGACTGGCGGCCGAAAACTGTCAAGGTCACCGACGATCACCGCCGGCCACTTGCCGAATCGCCGCCGATAAGCGGCGGCGGCGCCGTCGCAACCGACAACCCGCTTCGCGTCCGCGAGGATCCTCCACGCCGCCGAACCCTTTCGCGGGAAACTTCCTGCCGCCACGATAACCGTCGCCGCACGCCTTGACTCGATTCTACCTTCCACACGCGCCATTATACCACATTCCGTGCATCGTTCATCGCTGACCCTCTTTAGATTCCGACCGTATCACTCGAACCGTATCACAAGGGTCAGTCCCGAATGCCGCTAACTTAAGCGTCATTTCACCTCCTCTGGCGCATATTCATCGCGCGATTTCATCAGCAACGGATACGGCTTGGGCCTGCGTTTGACCGCCCTGACATAGGTCTTTCGCCTTCGTCTCGGCAACAAGTCG
>JAZUHK010000029.1:0-11990 GCA_045641645.1 Kiritimatiellia bacterium | reverse complement strand
CAAGTCGGTCGGCAACTTCGAGACGCTGCTGATGGGGCTCTTGGAGCCGGCGCGGCTTCTTGATGTTCTCAAGAACTTCGTCTGCTTTTCGGGCGAGGGACATGACGCGGTGAAGATTCTCGCCGGCTACCACCAGTACTTTGCGGTGAAGCGGGCGATTGAGAAGACCCGCAAGGCGATGGCGGGGGATGGACGCGGCGGTGTCTTCTGGCACACGCAGGGGAGCGGCAAGTCGCTGTCGATGGTGTTTTACGCGCACCTCTTGGCGGCTGAGCTGCGGAGCCCGACCGTCCTCGTCTTGACCGACCGCAACGATCTCGACGGACAGCTCTACGGACAGTTCCTCCTTTGCAAACGGTTTCTCAGTCAGGAGGCGGTACAGGCGGAGAGCCGGGTGCACTTAAGGGAGTTCCTGAAGAAACAGAAGCAGAACGGCATCTTCTTCTCGACCATTCAGAAGTTTGAAGAGGCGGATGATGCGCTGTCAGATCGCCGTGACCTCATCGTGATTGCGGACGAAGCGCATCGCGGCCATTATGGGTTCGCCGAGAGCGAGCGGGTGGTGCGGCAGAAGGACGGGACGATCAGCGTCAAGCGTAGTGTGCCGACGGCGCGAATCATCCACGACTCGCTCCCCAATGCGACGTTCATCGGCTTTACCGGGACGCCGATTGACGAGGGAGATCGATCGACGCGCGAGGTGTTCGGCGACTACATCGACATCTATGATATGACGCAGGCGGTGGAGGACGGGGCGACGCGTCCCGTCTACTACGAAAGCCGCGTGGTGCGCCTTAAGCTCAACGACGATGCGCTCAAGCGAATTGACGCGGAGTACAAGCGAATTGCCGCGGAAGATGAGGCGGATGAGGCCGTCATCGCGAAGTCGAAGCACGACCTCTCGCAGGTGGAGGTGTTGCTCGGGCACGATGACACCATTGAGTCGCTGGTGTCGGATATTCTCGATCACTATGAGAACTACCGCGAGAAGAACCTGGCGGGCAAGGCGATGATCGTCGCCTATTCAAGAGAGATTGCCATCAAGATCTACGAGAAGTTCTTGGCGAAGCGTCCGGACTGGAAGGACTTGGGGAAGATTCAGGTGGTGATGACCGAGGGCAATCAGGACCCTGAGGAGTGGCGCGGGATCATCGGCACGAAGAAGGACCGGACGGCGCGGGCGGTGGAATTCAAGAAGACTGATTCCGACTTTAAGATCGTGATTGTCGTCGATATGTGGCTTACCGGCTTTGATGTGCCGTGTCTCGACACGATGTATGTCTACAAGCCGATGGTCGGGCACAACCTCATGCAGGCGATTGCCCGCGTCAACCGTGTCTATCAGGACAAGGAGGGCGGACTGGTTGTCGACTACATCGGAATTGCCGCGGCGCTCAAGGACGCGATGAACCAGTATACGGTTCGGGATCGCAAGCGCTACGGCAACCCCGATGTCGCGAAGGTGGCGAAGCCGAAGTTCTACGAGCATCTGGAGGTCTGCCGCGCCCAGTTGCATGGCTATGATTACGCGAAGGGCATTGATGGCACGGACCTTGAGCGGGCAAAGGCGATCATGGGGGCGGTGAACTTCCTCTTGCAGCCCGACTTGAAGGGACGCAAGGAGGTGTTTCTTGAGAACGCCTACTTGATGAAACAGGCGTTGTCGCTGTGCGCGGCACTTCTGCCGGAGCGAGAACGCTTCGAGGCGGGCTTTATGGAGGCGGTCCGTGGGATGATCAACCAGTGGACGATGTCCGGACAGGGCGGCACGAAGAAGGGACTCGCCGAACTGAACGAACAGATCGCCGAGCTGGTGAAGCAGTCGGTAGCGAGCGAGGGAGTGCTCAACATCTTCTCCGACCGGCATGCGGCGGTTTCGCTTTTTGACGCGGCGTTTCTGGCCGAGGTCGGCAAGATGAAGGAGAAGAACCTCGCCATTGAGATGTTGAAACGATTGCTGGAGGAGACCATTCAACGGCACACGCGGACTAATCTTGTGAAGAGCGAGGAGTTCAGCGAGCTTTTGAAGGCGGTGATGAATGAGTACCTGAACGGCCACATCTCCAACGAGGAGGTCATCAGGCGCCTCATTGAACTTGCGAAGCACATCCAGGAGGATGTCGAGGCGCGTCCGAAGAATCTTACGGAAGAGGAATTGGCGTTCTATGACGCGCTTTCAAAACCGGATGCGGTTAAGAAGTTCTACAAGGACGAGACGCTGGTTGAGCTCACGAAAGAATTGACAGATCAACTGCGTCGCAACCGCACGGTGGATTGGAACCAGCGAGAAAGTTCTCGCGCCCACATGCGCCGGCTGGTGAAACTTCTTTTGCGCAAGTACAAGTACCCGCCGGATGAGGCCGAAGATGCGCTTCAGACTGTCATCCGCCAATGCGAGCTCTGGGTTGACGAAACGCCGATGGGGGAGTGAAGGATCGGCGCTTGCTGATACAGTAGGAAGAGTGTGTTTGGTGTTCTGTAGGGTCACACTTGATTGCCACAGTAAATTGCCACACTAAGATTTGCATGAGAAGGAGACATGAGCCGGTTGCCAAAGAGAGAGAAACTTGATCCGGTGCAGGCGTCGGCGATTGATTTCGTCGTGGCGCAGGAGGGAAAGAAGAAGGTGGAGAGAGTGGTGGAGGTGGAGATGGTCGGGCCGGGACGGGAAATGGGCGGGGTTGACATGGAGTCGGATAATATAGTATAAAATTACCCTTCGAAACCGACCCAAAGATGAAAGGATATGCAGAATTGACATGAATGTCGAACGACGTGGGCTTTTTAGGGCGCTCGGGCTTTTTGCCGCGGGCGGCATGGCGGCGGTCGCCTTTTCGTTCGCTGCGATGGCGGCGGATGATCCGGCGCCGGGGTTCAAGCGCGCGTGGGGGCTGCATTGCGACTTCCATGCGAACACCAATTCGGGGTCGCGGCTGATCGGCGGCACGCTCAAGGAGGAGGATATCCGGGAGATCTGCGAGCTCTTAAAGCCCGACTTTCTGCAGATCGACTGCAAGGGGCATCCCGGCTGGGCGTCGTATCCCTCGAAGCTCGGTAACGGCATGCCGCAGTTCAAGGGCGATCCGCTGAAGGTCTGGCGGCGGGTGACGCGCGAGCTGGGCGTGCCGCTCTATATGCACTACTCGGGGATTTACGATACGCGCTACTCCCAGCTCCATCCCGAGGAGGCGATTCTCGATAAGGATGGTAAGCGCACGACTTCGCTCAAGGCCAACGGGCCTTATGTGGACAAGTTAGTCATTCCGCAGCTTTGCGAACTTGCGGGGGACTATGGCGTGGACGGCGTGTGGATCGACGGCGACTGCTGGGCGGCGGGTTGCGACTACGAGGAAAAGGAGGTGAAGAAGTTCGAACAGGCGACGGGCATCGACCTCAAGGGGAAGGCGCCGAAGACCGCGGCGGATCCGCATTTCCACGAGTTCTGCGACTACTACCGTGAACTCTACCGCCGTTATCTCCGCCACCTCGTCGATGCGGTGCATGCGCGGTATCCGAATTTCAAGATTGCCTCCAACTGGTCATATTCGAGCTACCGCCCCGAGGACGTCGATGCGAACGTCGATTTCATTTCCGGCGATCTCGCGAGCGTCGATTCGGTTCGCTCGGCGCGTACCGCCGCGCGCATCAACATGCACGGGGGACGGCCGTGGGACCTGATGGGCTGGGGCTTCTCCATCGACTGGAAGCCCGCGAGTCGGCATATTCCGAAGACCCCGGTGGAGCTGATGCAGGAGGCGGCGGCGGTCATTTCGCTCGGCGGCGGCTTTCAGATCTACATCTGCCAGCATGGCGACGGTTCGCCGGACATGGCGCGCATTCGGGAGCTGAAGCCGGTTGCGGAATTCGTCCGGAGCCGCGAGCCGTACTGTTTCGGCGGACAGATGAAGAAGGAGCTCGCCGTGCTTATTTCGGCGCGCAACCAGTATCGCGAGAACGGCAGCGCGCTCTTCGGCCTCGGCGGGATGGGGCGCGCGACGGGGCTCATCCACCTCTTTGCGGACTACGGGCGGAGCGTGGGTGTCGCGCTCGATTCGGATCTCAAGCGCGGCAAGCTCGGGGAGTGGCCGGTACTGGTGATTCCGGAACTTTACGATACGCTCCCGGCAGAGGATTTCGCCGCGCTCGCCGACTGGGTGAAGCGGGGCGGAAAGCTGGTAATCACCGGCAATCATACTTGCGACGTCTTCGCGAAGGCGGGGTTCCCGACGGCGCTTAACGACGACATGGTGCCGAATGAGCGCGGCTACACGATGGACGGCGGCAAGACGGTGGGGACGGTGCAGTGGTCGCGGACGCTCAAGGATGATGCGGGCGAGGTGCTGGCGCGGACCGAGGACGGGCTGCCGTTCGCCGCGGTGCGAGCGTTCGGCAAGGGGCGGGTCTTCGTCTGCGGGGCCGATTTCGGCTACACCTACGAGAATGTCGCCCAGTATAAGCACGCCGAACTGCTGCTCGCGGGGCTTGATCGCCTGTACGTGCCGATCGTGCGGGTCAAGGAGATCGTCGGCGCGGTGGAGACGAGCGTCCTCGAAAAAGACGGCAAGCTCTTCGTTCAGCTCGTGAATGTCAACGGGGAGCACGCGAATCTTCGTTCGTACACGGTGCCGACGATTCCGCCGGTGGTGGACTTAAAGCTGGAGCTGACGCTTAAGTCGAAGCCGAAGGAGATCGTCCTGCAGCCAGCGGGGCGGAAGCTCGATTTTAAGTGGAGCGGGAAGTCCGCCACGGTCGAGATCGCGCGGCTGGATCTGTACGATATTCTGGAAATCCGTTGAGTTAGGGATAATGCGGTGGCGCGGTCTGCACCATGCCCGGCAGTCAACCGCCTCAGCTTCCGCTAAATTTGCTATAATAGCGTGGTTATGAAAAAAACACTCCTGCCTCTTGTCGGCGCGATCATCATCGCGGGTTGCTGTTCTGCTCATCGGCCGAATCCGGCTGCCGTCGCCGTTTCGCCTGACGGCCGCAACGAGATTCGGCTTTACGTGAACCCGCTCGCCTACGAGGTCCGGCGTGACGGCGTGACGGTGGTGGATTACTCGGAAATCGGCCTGAAGGTCAACGGCCAGTGCCTTGCGCAGACGGTCGAGCGCGCGCCGAAGGTCTCGTCGGTGCGGGTGAACGGCACGGAAAAGACGCCGTTTTACAAGAAGGACGAGATTGACCTGATGCGTAACGACACGCTCGTCGATTTTGGCAAGTGGGCCGTTCGGCTCACCGCGCGCGACGATGGCGTCGCCTATCGTTTCGAGACGAAGTTCCCGAAGAAGATCAGGGTCGATTGCGAGAAGGCCTCGCTCGTCCTCCCCGAGAAGTCGGCGCGCGCGTGGGCTAACTTCACCGGCGGCGTCGGTCAGGAGGAGTCAACCGAAGTCCACGGCCCGGCTGTCCAGCTCAAGACCGAAGAGACGAAGGACAAGGACTGGGCCGGCAAGAAGATGATCTATCTGCCGTTCGCCTATACGGCGGGTGGAAAGTACGTGACGGTGACCGAATCGGATGTCCTCGACTATCCCATCTGGAACCTTCAGCGTGACGACGTGAAGGCGGTGGGGTGCGCCGGTGGCGCCAAATTCGATTCTTTCTTCGCCCGTTGGCCCAAGAAGACCTTCCGGGCCGAGGGCTGGGGCAAGGCGTTTCGCGAGCTTCCTTCCGGCGGTCGCTGGGTCTGGGTGAGCGAGACGGAGGACTATCTTGTTGAGACGGCTGGAAAGCGCACCTTCCCGTGGCGCACTTTCATCCTCGCCGATCGTCCTTCGCAGGTCTGCGAGGCCGATATCGTTCGCGCGCTCGCGCGGCCTGCCGATCCGAAAACCGATTTTTCGTGGGTGAAGCCCGGTAAGGTGGCGTGGGACTGGTGGAACGACTGGAATCTCGACGAAATCGCCGCGACCTTGCCGTTCAAGCCCGGGTGCAACACCAAGACCTATGAGTATTATATTGATTTTGCCGCGCGCCACGGCATTGAGTATGTCATTTTCGACGAGGGTTGGAGCGAGGCGCTTAACATTTGGAAGTTTCACCCGAATGTGGATGTGCCGCACCTCATCAAGTATGCAGCGGAGCGTAAGGTGGGGATCATTCTCTGGCTCGCGTGGGCACAGGCTTACGGGGTCGAGGAGAAGGTGGTTGATCATTTCGCCGATTTGGGGGCGAGAGGGTTTAAGGTCGATTTCATGGATCGCGGCGACGCGGAGGTGGCGCGCTTTCTCGATAGGTTCGCCGCGGCGTGCGTGAAGCGCCAGATGGTGATCGATTATCACGGCGTTTATCGTCCCACGGGGATGGAGCGCCACTACCCGAACATCCTCAATTACGAGGGCATCCACGGGCTTGAGCAGATGAAGTTCTATAAGGGGCTCGATATGATGGGGCACGATGTCGCGGCGTTTTATCTGCGGCTTTCCGCGGGGCCGATGGATTACACCCCAGGCGCGATGCTTAATTTCCCGGTAGGTAAATATACGGGTGACGGCCACAACCCCGGTTCAATGGGCACGCGTTGCCGTCAGATGGCGATGATGGCGCTTTACAATGCGCCGCTCCAGATGCTCTGCGACAGCCCGGCGAAATACGAGAAGAACCTCGAATGCTTTAAGTTCATGGCGGCGACGCCGGTCGTCTGGGCGAAGACCGTGGGGCTTTGCGGCTGCCCCGATTCGTGCGCGGCGGTGGCGCGGCAGGCGAAGGACGGCGCGTGGTACGCGGCGGTCATCTCCAATGCCGAAGCGCGCGGCTACGAGCTTTCGACCGATTTCCTCGGCGAAGGCGAATGGCAGGCCGAGGTCTTCTGCGACGATCCGAACGCCGACAAGGAGCCGATGAAGTACATTCACAAGACGCTCACGGTCAAGGCGGGTTCGAAACTCGGTTATCGGTTGGCGCAGGGCGGCGGTCTCGTGGTGCGCTTCACGAAGCAGTGATGAAGATCGGCTCCCATCTGTCGGCAAGCGGCGGATATCTGGCGATGGCCCAGACCGCCGTTTCGATCGGCGCGAATGTCTTCCAGTTCTTCACCCGCAATCCGCGCGGCGGTGCGGCGAAGCCGATCGACCCCGCCGATGTCGCGGCGTTTCGCGATTTCGCCGCGGCGAACGGCCTCGGGCCGATTCTTGCTCACGCCCCCTATACGCTCAACGCGGCGGGGGCGGAGGCGCGCGTCCGGGAGTTTGCCGAAGCGGTGATGATCGACGATCTGAAGCGGCTGGCGCTGACGCCGGGGGCGATGTACAATTTCCACCCGGGGAGTCATGTCGGCCAGGGCGTTGAGCGCGGAATCGAACTGGTCGCCGCGCATCTCGTGCGGGTTCTTAAGGCGGTCGATCGCGAGGGCGGGGGAATTACGACGACGATTCTTCTGGAGACGATGGCGGGGAAGGGGAGCGAGGTCGGGCGCACCTTCGAGGAACTTCGCGCCATTATCGACAAAGTAGAGTCCACCAACACCTCCTCCCCCCTCGGCGTCTGCCTCGATACCTGTCATGTGTGGGACGGCGGATACGATATCGTGAACGATCTGGACGGGGTGCTCGCGGAGTTCGACCGCGTCCTCGGGCTCGGGCGGCTTAAGGCGATTCACCTGAATGATTCGATGAATGTCTGCGGCGCGCACAAGGATCGCCATGAGAAGATCGGCAAGGGCAAGATCGGGCTGGCGGCCTTTCGGCGACTGGTTACGCATCCGCTACTCAGGGAACTGCCGTTTTACCTCGAAACGCCCTGCGATCTCCAGGGGTACAAGGAAGAGATCGAACTGATAAGGAAATTCACATGAAGCGCAGAAAACGTGGGCTGATTTGGCTGTCGGTGGTGTTGGTGCTGGTAACGGCGGCGGTTCTCTGGCTGCTGTCGTACCGAGAGTCCTTCGGTTTTTTGTCGGCTGACGAAAGCGAGGATACGTATCGGCAGGGCACCTCGGAGGAGGCGGATGCGGCGGAGGACGCTGCGGACACGGAGGCAGACGAAGAGGACGAAGCGGCGGAGGCCGACGCGGAGGAGGACGAGGATTCGGAAGCGGAGGCGGAGGACGACGAGCCCGAGAGCGAACCGTTGGACGAGGAAGAGCAGAAAGTGGAGGAGTTCGACAACTTGACCGACAAGTGGATGGAGCCGGTGAAGGGCGGGGTTTCGATGAAGGATGTGGAGAATTTCTCCCGTACTTTCCGCGCGGTGCCGAAGGATCGTCAGGACGAGTGCGTTCACCGAGCGCTCAATCTCATTCCCGACGAAAACGTGATGCTCCTGGCGGGGATCCTGATGGACAAGTCGATGGATAAGGACATTATCGAAACGGTCTTCAACGACGTCCTCAACCGCGACGAGGATGTCAAGAAACCCATTATGGAGATCATCTTCAAGGACAAGACCCATCCGTGCTGGGCGGACACCGCCTGGATTCTCGACGTGACGGGCGAATTACCGAATAAAAAGGAACAAGCGAAATGAACGAAACGAAGTGGCAGTATCTCGATGACGCGATGGTCGCGTCGCAGAAGAAGACGATTAAGGAGCTCTTTGCGGAGGATCCCGCGCGGGCCGAAAAATTCTCGCTTTCGGCCGCGGGCTGGTTTCTCGACTACTCCAAGAACCGCATCGACTTGGCGACGATGAAAGCGCTCGTCAAGCTTGCCGAGGCGTCGAATCTCAAGGCCGAGATCGAGAAGATGTTTTCGGGCGAGAAGATCAACGTCACCGAGAACCGCGCCGTCCTCCATACCGCGCTCCGCAACTGCGATCCGAACGCGAAGGTGCTGGTGGACGGGAAGGACGTGATGCCCGAGGTCCGCAGGGTGCTCGACCAGATGGGCGAGTTCTCCGACCTCGTCCGCAAGGGCACCTGGAAGGGCTTTACCGGCAAGCGCATCAAGTACGTCGTCAATATCGGGATCGGCGGCAGCGACTTGGGTCCCGTCATGGCCAATCTCGCGCTTACGCCCTATGCGAAGCGCACGCTCAGGTTCTTCTTTGTCTCGAACGTCGATTCCACGCACCTCGCCGAGACGCTGAAGCAAGTGAAGCCGGCGGAGACGCTCTTCATCGTCGCCTCCAAGACCTTCACCACCCAGGAGACGATGTCGAACGCCAACGCCGCGAAGGCGTGGCTCATCGAGAAGCTCGGGTCCGCCGATGCCGTCGCCAAGCACTTCGTCGCCTTGTCGACCGCGGCGAAGGAGGTGACGGAGTTCGGCATCTCCCCGGCGAACATGTTCCCGTTCTGGGATTGGGTGGGTGGACGCTATTCGCTCCCGTCGGCGATCGGGCTTTCGCTGATGATCGCCATCGGGCGCAAGAACTACGCGAAGCTCCTCAAGGGCTATTGGAAGATGGACAAGCACTTCCGCACCGCGAAGCTGGAGAAGAACATGCCCGTCGTGATGGCGCTCTTGGGCATCCTTTACGCGAATGGCTACGGCGCCGAGACCTACTGCTGTCTCCCGTACGACCAGTATCTCGCGCGCTTCCCCGCCTACCTCCAGCAGATGGACATGGAGTCGAACGGCAAGTCGGTTGACAAGGACGGCAATGAGGTCACCTACGTGACGGGGCCGATCGAATGGGGCGAGCCGGGAACGAACGGCCAGCACTCGTTCTACCAGCTCATCCACCAGGGGACGCACCTCATCCCCTGCGACTTCATCGGCTGTGCGCGGACGCACAATCCGATCGGCGACCTTCACGACAAGCTCATGGCCAACCTCTTCGCGCAGACCGAGGCGCTGGCGTTCGGCAAGACCGCCGAGGCGTGTCGCGCCGAGGGCTGCCCCGAGAACCTCGTTCCCTTCAAGACCTTCGAGGGCAACAAGCCCACGAACACGCTTCTCTGCGACGAGCTCACCCCCGAGGCGCTTGGCGCGCTCGTCGCCCTCTACGAGCACAAGGTCTTCGTGCAGGGCGTCATCTGGAACGTCTATAGCTACGACCAGTGGGGCGTGCAGCTCGGCAAGGTCCTCGCGAAGGGCGTCCTTTCGGATCTCACGGGCGCGAAGCCGTCCGGGAAGCACGATGCGTCCACCAATCAGCTGATCGCCCGCTATCGCGCGGCGGTGGGGAGGTAAGTGAAGATGAAAATCGGTTTTTTCGGTGCGGGCAAGATGGCCGAGGGGATTCTCTCGGCAATTGACGCGAAGCGTTCGGTCGTGATGGCCGAGAAGGTCCCGGAGCGCGCGGCGGCGCTCAAGCGGAAGTACGGCGTCAGCGTGACCGCTGACGTCGCCGACGTCGCGCGGAAGGCCGACCTCCTCTTTCTCGCGGTCCGGCCGCAGGACGTCGATTCGGTCGCGACGGTCGTAAAGCCGCTTCTTAAGTCCACGCAGTGCGTCGTCTCGATTGTCGCGGGGAAGACGCTCAAGAAGCTGCGCGCCGCCCTCGGCGCGAAGGTGTCGCTCATCCGCGTGATGCCCAACCTCGCGCTCCGTGCGGGCGCGGGGATGTGCGCGATCTCGCCGGCGGCGAAGACCCCGAAGAAGTTCGTGCAGGCGGTGGAGGCGATTCTCGGCGGTGCGGGCGCGACCGTCGTCCTCAACGAGAAGGATATGGACGCGGTGACGGCGCTTTCGGGTTCGGGTCCCGCGTATTTCGCCTACATGGAGGAGGCGATGGCCGAGGCCGGGGTGAAGCTCGGGCTGAAGGCCCCGATCGCGCGGCTCCTTGCGGAACAGACGATGTACGGGACGGCGAAGTTCCCCCGCGAGACGAAGATGGACCTCCACGAATTCATCGCCGGCGTCTGCACGAAGGGCGGCACGACCGCCGCAGGCATGGTGCATCTCTCGAAGCCGCCTTTCAAGCGCCTTGTCGCCGCGACTCTTGCGGCGGCGGCCAGACGCTCGAAGGAACTTGCCTGAGCGCAAAGGGACGGATTTTGGTATAATACACGAGGTTATTTCAAGTGAAAGGAAAATCAACAATGGTCTATTCGACTGAGGTAGAGCACCAGTGCCCCCTCATGAAGGGGTGCAATCACGGTCCCGCGCCGATTCCCGAAGAGGGCAAGTGGGTGCAGGCAAAGCAAATCAAGGACATTTCCGGCTATACGCACGGCGTGGGCTGGTGCGCGCCGCAGCAGGGCGCGTGCAAGCTTTCGCTGAACGTGAAGAACGGCATCATCGAGGAGGCCCTCGTCGAGACGATCGGCTGCTCGGGCATGACCCACTCCGCCGCGATGGCGAGCGAGATCCTCGTCGGCAAGACGCTTTTGGAGGCGCTCAACACCGACCTCGTCTGCGACGCGATCAACACCGCGATGCGCGAACTCTTCCTCCAGATCGTCTATGGCCGCACGCAGTCGGCGTTCTCCGACGGCGGTCTTGTGATCGGCGCGGGGCTTGAAGACCTCGGCAAGGGTCTTCGCTCGATGGTCGGCACGATGTATGCGACCAAGGCGAAAGGTCCCCGTTACCTCGAAATGACCGAGGGCTACTGCACCAGAATGGCGCTCAACAAGCAAGGCGAGGTTATCGGCTACGAGTTCGTGAGCTTGGGCAAGATGACCGACTTCATCAAGAAGGGCCTCACGCCGAACGAGGCGTGGGAGAAGGCGAAGGGCCACTACGGCCAGTTCGAGAACGCCGCGAAGTACATCGATCCCCGCAAGGACTAATAAGGAGAATTTCAAAATGGCTACCAAGAAAACTGCTAAGAAGTCCGGCGAGAAGCTGTTCGAGGGCTACGAGCGGCGTGAGGCGAAGATCCTCGCGGCGCTGAAGCCGTACGGCATCAAGTCCATCGAGGAGTGCGCCCAGATCTGCAAGAAGGCGGGTTTCGACCCGTACAAGATCGTCGAAGAGACCCAGCCGATCTGCTTCGAGAACGCCAAGTGGGCCTACACCGTCGGCGCGGCGATGGCGATCAAGAAGGGCTGCAAGAAGGCGAAGGACGCGGCGGCGGAGATCGGCGTCGGCCTGCAGGCGTTCTGCATCCCTGGGTCGGTTGCGGAGAACCGTCAGGTCGGCCGCGGTCACGGCAACCTC
>JAZUHK010000028.1:0-21247 GCA_045641645.1 Kiritimatiellia bacterium | reverse complement strand
CAACTTCCTCGCGTATCCGGAGGACGTGTTCGTGACGCAGCAGCAGATCCGCCGTCATGCGCTCAGGACGGGCGATATCATCGAGGGCCCGATCCGCGATCCGCGCGACCGCGACCGCTTCTTCTGCCTCGGGAACGTGATGAAGGTGAACGGCAAGGAGCCGTCCGTCGCCGCGCGCGTGGTGCACTTCGAGAACCTGACCGCGACCTTCCCGACGCGGCGTATCTTCCTCGAGACGGCGGCGACGGAGTACACGGCGCGCGTCATCGATCTCTTCACGCCGATCGGGTTCGGCCAGCGCGGTCTCATCATCGCGCCGCCGCGCGTCGGCAAGACCGTGCTCCTCCAGAAGATGGCGAACGCGATTTCGAAGAACCATCCCGAGGCGATCCTCATCATCCTCCTCATCGACGAGCGTCCCGAGGAAGTGACGGACATGCAGCGCAACACGAAGGCGATGGTGCTCTCCTCCACGTTCGACGAGGAGCCGCAGCACCACGTGAACGTGACGGAGATGGTGCTCGAGATGTCGAAGCGCCAGGTCGAGAACGGCAAGGACGTCATCATCCTCATGGACTCCATTACCCGTATGGCGCGCGCCTACAACACGGTGCAGCCGCACTCGGGGAAGATCCTGACGGGTGGCGTGGACGCGATGGCGATGCATCGTCCGAAGCGTTTCTTCGGCGCGGCGCGCAACATCGAGGGCGGGGGGTCGCTGACGATCATCGCGACGGGACTGGTGGATACGGGCTCGCGGATGGACGAGGTGATCTTCGAGGAGTTCAAGGGCACGGGCAATATGGAGATCATGCTCGACCGCTCGCTGGCCGACAAGCGCATCTTCCCGGCGATCGACATCGAGAAGTCGGGTACGCGCAAGGAGGATCTGCTCCTGGATCCGATGGAGCTCGAAAAGACCTGGGGCTTGAGGCGCATTCTGGCGGCGGCGGGTCCTGAGAGCGCGATGAAGTCGGTGCTCAATTCGCTCAAGAAGACGAAGTCGAATCCCGAGTTCCTGCTGGCGTTGGATCTCTCGAAGATCGGATAAATGGGTGCGCGCGCGAAGAATTGCCTGGCCGCCGCGGTGCTTGTCGCCGCGGTGGCCGCGCTTTACGCGGTGACGCTTGATTTCGGTTTCGTCCGCTTTGACGACGCCGATTACACCTTCGGCTGTGCGTTCGTGCGGCGGGGGCTGACGGCGGAGGGGATTGGCGAGGCCTTTCGGAACGCGCGGCACGGCGGCATCTGGATGCCGCTTACCTATCTTTCCTATATGGCCGACATTTCCCTCTTCGGCCCCGGGCCTTTCGGTCATCACTTGGGCAACCTGCTGTGGCATCTCGTCAACTGCGGGTTGCTGTTATGGTTAATGCGTGTTTGCACCACCTCCTCCCGCCTCCGCCTTCTTCCCTCCCTCTCGCTCATGCTCCTCTGGGCCCTTCATCCCCAGCGGGCGGAGGCCGTCTGCTGGATAGCGGCGCGCAAAGAGCTCGTCTGGTCGGCGATGGCGCTTGCAGGACTCATCTGCTGGGCGCGCGGCAGATTCGCCGCGGCCGTGCCCTTGGCAATACTGGCGGCAATGGGCAAGCCCACGGCGATGGCGTTTCCCGCGTTGGCGTTCGCGGTCGATCTCCTTTTGAAGCGCCGCCCGCGGCTTGGCTGGTATCTGCCGCTCGTCGGCGTGTCGTTCGCGACTGGTGCGCTCGCGATCTATTCGCAGACCCATCCCGCGGCGATGGCCGTAAAGGAGCTCTTTTACGCGCCGTTCGGTGACCGCGTCCTCAATGCGGCCGTAGCCGTGGGGCTTGCGCTGATGCAGGCGGTCGTCCCCGTCGGCATCCACTTCGACTACCGCGCGGTGCCGGATGCGTTGCCGCTCGATGCGACGCTGGGGCTCGCCGTCTTCTTCGTCGCCGCGGCGCTTTTCGTCGAAGCCGTGCTTCGGGCGCGGCAGAAAAGCGCGTTCGCACGTTCGTCGCTTGTCCTTTCCGCGGCAGTCGTCTGGTTTATGGCCGCGCTATTGCCCACCCTCGGCGTTTTCGGCAGTTTCGGCGAACACGCGCGCGCCGACCGTTTTCTCTATGTGCCGATGATGGCGGTGCCGCTGGGGTTGGCGGCGGCGGGCGAATGGCTTTCCTCCGCGCGCTGGCGGCGGCGGGCGGCGGCGGCGGTGTTTTCGCTGTTGCCGGTCGGGTGCGCGCTTGCGGCATGGCCGGTGGTCGGCAGTTACCGCAGCGACGAGACGCTCTTTGCGCGGACACTGGCGGCGGATCCCGATCACGGGCGGGCGCTGGCGCATCTCGGCGAGGCGCGGTGTGCGGCGGGTGCGCTGGACGAGGGGGTTGCGCTTCTGCGCCGGAGCCGTGCGGTGCGGCCGCGGGTGGAGACCGACGGCAAGCTCGCCTATGCGCTGATGCGGCGAGGACGGACGGAGGACTTCGAGGAGATCCGCCGGGTGGGCACGGCGGTCGCCGCCGATCCCGCGCTGGACGGGAAGGGCCAGGCGCTGGAGGCGCTCGGAACCGCCGCGCTCGTCCGCGGGGAAAACGCCGCGGCGGCGAAATTCCTCTCGGCTTCGGTGCTGGCGCCCGCGCGGTTCTATTCGCCGGAAGACGCACGGCTGAAACTCGGCTTCGCGCTCCACAATCTCGGCAAGCGCGACGAGGCGATGAAGCTTTTCGAGGCCGCGGCGAAATCGCCGCGGGCGGATCTTTCGCGGCGGGCGGTGGAGACGATCGAACTCCTCGCGGATTCCCCGAAGGCGGTGCTTTTCTGGTGAGCGACCTTATGGACATTACGATCAAGAACGCAAGGGTACACAATCTCAAGGGCGTCGATGTCACGATCCCGCGCAATTCGCTGACGGTCATTACGGGATTGTCGGGAAGCGGCAAGAGCTCGCTCGCGTTCGACACGCTCTACGCCGAAGGGCAGCGGCGCTATGTGGAGTCGCTTTCGGCGTATGCGCGGCAGTTCCTTGACCGCATGGGCAAGCCCGAGGTCGAGCGCATCGAGGGGCTCTCGCCCGCGATTTCCATCGAGCAGCGCACCACGAGCGGCAATCCGCGGTCGATCGTGGCGACGGTGACGGAGATTCACGACTATCTGCGCATCCTCTACGGGGCGGCGTCTGAACCGCATTGTCCGAAGTGCGGCAAGCCGGTGACGCGCCAGTCGGCGGAGCAGATCGTGGAGTCGGTTCAGGCACTCGCGAAGGATGGGGAGCAGGTGAAGATATTACTGCTCGCGCCAGTGGTGAAGGGTAAGAAGGGGCGGCACGAGGAAGCGCTCGCCGCCTTGAAGCGCAACGGCTTCGCGCGGGTGAAGGTGGATGGGCAGGTGTCGCTTTTGGAGGAGTTGCCAGAGCTGGATAAGAAGAAGGCCCATACAATCGAGGTGGTGGTGGATCGGCTGGTGCTTCCTTGTGATCGCACGCGGCTCACCGATTCGGTGGAGCTGGCGCTCAAGACGGGGCACGGCATCCTGACGGTGGAGCGCCTCTCAACGCCCTCGTCCCCCCTGACTTTTTCGGAGCTCAACGCCTGCGTCGATTGCGGGCTTTCCTTCGACGAGCTCAAGGCGCGGTCCTTTTCCTTCAATTCGCCGTTCGGCGCGTGCCCGACTTGCGGCGGGCTGGGGCAGCTCTACTATTTCGACGAAGAACTGATCGTTCCCGACCGGACCTTGCCGCTCAGGGAGGCGATTCATCCCTGGCGGCGTGCGGGGCACAATGCGATCATGTACTACAACGCGCTTCTGGAGCAGATCGCCAAGCAGTACAAGGTGAAGCTTTCGACGCCCTACGAACAGCTGCCGCCCAAGTTTCGCTACGGGCTGATGCACGGCTTCAAGGAAGATCTCGTCCTGCCGTGGCGTTCGGCGGACAAGCCCTTCGAGGGGGTGTTGGCGATGCTTCAGCGCTATGTCGATGAAGCGGAGGATGACGAGACGCGCGCGAAATGGACGCCGTATCAGAGCTATCGCGAATGTCCCGATTGCCAGGGTTCGCGACTGAATGCGTTTTCCAGCGCGGCGACGCTGGCGGGGAAGACGATCGTCGAGGTGATGGCGATGCCGGTTGGCGAGGCGCTGGAGTTCTTCGCGGCATTGCAGAAGAATCCCCGCTCGGCGGGGACGGCGGGATCGGCGAAGATGGCCGGTCTCCGTGATATCGTCGCCGAGGTCGTCAAGCGGCTGAAGTTTCTGCTGGATGTGGGGCTCGGGTATCTGACGCTGGATCGCGCCTCCTCCACGCTTTCGGGTGGCGAGATGCAGCGCATCCGCTTGGCGACGCAGATCGGTTCGGGGCTGACGGGAGTCCTCTATGTGCTCGACGAGCCGACCATCGGCCTTCATCCGCGGGACAACGAGCGGCTCATCACCACCTTGAAGGAATTGCGTGACCGCGGCAACACGGTGGTGGTGGTCGAGCATGACGAGGAGATGATGCGGGCGGCGGACTGGATCATCGATCTCGGCCCGGGGGCGGGGCGTGATGGCGGCAGGGTGGTTTATCAAGGGGACTTCAAGGGACTGCTCAAGGCGAAGACGCTGACGGCCGATTACTTGAACAAGGTGAGGAAGATAGGTGAAGGCGGGCAAGGGAACGGGAGCGATTCCGCTGTTCGCCGCTTTTCTCCATCGGGACCTTCGCTTACCCTTTCTGGCGCTTCCGCGCACAACCTCAAGCACATCACCGTGCATGTGCCGGTTGGCTCGTTCACGGTGGTTACGGGGGTTTCGGGTTCGGGTAAATCGACGCTGGTCGAGGAGACCTTGAAGCGCGCGCTCTTCAATCACTTCTACGGCACGAAGGACAAGCCGGGCAAGTTCCGCAAGCTCACGGGGATGGAGCATTTCGACAAGGTAATTGAGATCGACCAGTCGCCGATCGGCCGTACGCCGCGGTCGAATCCCGCGACCTATGTGGGCTTCTTCTCGGAGATTCGCGAGCTTTTTGCTGCGACCGAGCAGGCGAAGGCGCGCGGCTATACGGCGGGGCGGTTCTCGTTCAATGTGAAGGGCGGGCGCTGCGAGGTGTGCGGCGGCGACGGGCTGGAGAAGCTGGAGATGAGTTTCCTTCCCGATGTGTACGTCACCTGCGAACAGTGCGGCGGCAGGCGCTTCAACGCCGAGACGCTGGAAGTGACCTACGGCGGCAAGAACATCGCCGAAGTGCTGGCGATGACGGTGGCGGAGGCGGCGGAGTTCTTCCAGAAGGTGCCGTCCCTGTCGCGCAAGCTGCAGACGCTTGTGGAAGTGGGACTCGGGTATGTGGCGCTCGGGCAGAGCGCCACCACGCTTTCGGGCGGCGAGGCGCAGCGCATCAAGCTCGCGACCGAGCTTTCGCGACGCTCGACGGGACGCACCCTGTATCTTCTCGACGAGCCGACGACGGGGCTTCATTTCGACGATGTCGCGAAGCTGATGAAACTGCTGTTGCGTTTGCGCGATCAGGGGAATACGATCGTGGTCATCGAACACAACACCGATGTCATCCGTGCGGCCGACTGGATCATCGACCTCGGTCCCGAGGGCGGGGAGCAGGGCGGATATCTGGTGGCCGAGGGGCCGGTCGCGAAGATTTGCGCCACCAAAGCGTCGCTGACGGGGCGGTTCCTCGGCGAGGCGGTTGCTCGCGGGCGGGAAGGGCGCTGATGCCGGTGGGAAAATTCCCCCCTTGATTTCTGCGCGGCGATTTTGATATACTACTCGTCTGTAGCACCTGTGGTGAAATTGGCATACACGCTAGATTCAGGTTCTAGTGCGAAAGCGTGTGGGTTCGAGTCCCACCAGGTGCACCAAAAGAAGCTGGCCCCTTCGTCTATCGGCTAGGACATCTGGTTCTCATCCAGGTAAGAGGAGTTCGACTCTCCTAGGGGCTGCCAAGCAAGGCCGGTGAAAAAGATCGTTAAGATTATCGGAAAGACGGTGAGGGTTCTCTTCATCGTCTTTTGTGTTTTTCTGCTTTCGCTCTTTTTCCGTTCCCAGCATCTGCCGTCCTGGGCGGTGGAGCGCATCTGCCGCGCTCTGTCCGTTTCGCCGCTGGTGGTGGACTGCGCCTCGGCTTCCATCGGCTTCCGCCATGGGCTCGACCTGTCCGAAGTGCGGGTCTTCGACCGCTCGCGCGAGCACCCGATGCAGCCGGTGTTCAAGGCCGGGAGCGTGCAAGTGTCCTTTGTCCGCCGTGCCCTCAGGGTGGTGGAGCCCGTCTTTCATCACCTCGGCGACGACTATTACCGCCCTGCGCCCACGCTGTCCGGCGGCGGGGAGTCGCTCACCGCCGTGCGCCTGCCGTCCTTGCCGCGCTTCGAACTGGAGATCGTCGGCGGTGACATCCTCGGCATTCGTCCGGAGCGTCTCGTCGCCTCGGTAAAGGTCTCCGAGCGTCGGGCGGAAGTGGAGCGGATTGACCTCAAGTGGCCGGATGCCGAGCGGAAGATGCGCCTTGACGGGGTGTGTACGGTGGATTTCGACCAGGCGAAGGTGGAGGGCTTCGTCCGCGGCTTCGCCAGGGTTTCGAACATTCGCCCGCTGCTTCTCGCCGATACGCTCGACATGCTCATCGCCATTCCCTACATGGACGCCTTCACCGACGTCTTCGAGCCGGTGGATGCCTATTGCGGTTGGAGCGTCGATTTGCTGACGCGCGACTTCTCCCTCAAGCTCGATCTGCATCCGAAGCTCGGGCGCTACCACGGCGTGCCGCTCGGGGCGGTGGACGGCGAAATCGCCATCGACGTCAGTTTCCGCGACGGGCGGAAGGAATATGTGACGCGCGTGGGGCCCATTGTGGCGAAAAACGCCGCGGGTACTGCGCTCGAAGGCACCATCGTCTTCGCCGGGACGAACGGCGTCGATCGCATCGAGTTCGAGGCGAAGAGCCGGCTCGATAAGGAATCGACGCTGGCCGTCATCGACTGCCTCAATGACGGAATCCTCGACGACTTCGATTACGCCGTCCCCGCCGAGGTCTCGGTTGTCGGCACCCTCTATCCCGAGGTGGCGCACCAGCGCTTCAACGACCTCGGCGGCACCATCGTCTTTGACCGCGGTTCGCTCTTCGGGATTCCGCTCCTCGGGGCTTCCTGCAACTACGCCTACAGGGGCGATACGGTCTTCTTCACCAATGCCGTCGCGCGGGGAACGCGGGGCGGGGCGTATGCGGGATCGGCAGCCATCGCCGTGCCGGAGCTGGACGAGCGCCGCGCGCGTTTCCAGGTGGATGTCGCCTATGCTGACGGTTTGGTGGAGGAACTTGCCGAGGCCTTCGGGCTGGATATCGGCGACCGCCGCGGGCAGGTGGAAGGGCGTCTCCGGCTCGCGGGGCCGGTGGCGACCAATTTCGTCTCGTCGCTTGCCGGCGACGGAAGGTTGGCTGTTCGCGACGGCAACCTCGCGCAGCTCAAGCTTTTCCGCGGCTTCACCGAATACTTCACGCATGTCATTTCGACGAATCTTTCCTTCGAGACCGTCCGTGCGGCGGATGCTTCGGCCGACTTCACGATTACGAACGGCATTTTCCGGAGTGACAACGTGCTTATCGAGGGGGTGCTTTTTTCGATCAAGGCGGCGGGCACTTACGATCTCGTCCGCGACGAGTTGGACTTCCGCGGGCAGGTGCGGCTCTTGAAAAGCGGCAATATCGCCTCCTATATCGTCCATCCCGTCTTGTCGGTGGTGACTTCGCTCTTGGCGGAGTTCAGGGTTTCGGGCCCGATTACGGATCCCGCTTGGGAATATTACGGTCCGCTCGACAAGTTGAAGGAGCTTTTCCGATGATGAATCTCACCTCGCCAAGCCAGGTCAAGGCCTGGTGCATCGAAAACGACTTTCATCCCAACAAGGTACTGGGGCAGAACTTTCTCATTGACCGCAATCAGCTCGTAGCCATTGTGGATGCGGGGTTGGAAGGGGTAGGTGGAGGTGAAGGTGGAGGTGGAGCTGGAGGTGAAGGTGAAGGGGTGCGGGTGCTGGAAATCGGGCCGGGACTTGGAGTGTTGACGGAAGAGCTTTTGAATCGCGGGTGCAAGGTGACGGCAATCGAGAAAGATCCGGTGCTTGCCGCTCGGCTTAAGGAATCGCTTGGAAACCCCGAAGGCCTTGTCGTTGTCGCGGCCGATGCGCTTGACTACCTCTCTCGGCCTTCTCGACCTCCTTTCGACTGTATGGTTTCCAATCTTCCCTATCAGGCGGGGACGCGAATCCTGCTGGAGCTGGTTATGCAGCGAGAGATTCCGGCCATGACTGCACTCGTGCAGATGGAGGTCGCCGAGCGCTTGGCGGCCTGCGAGGGCTCGAAGACGCGCTCGCTTGCAGGCGTTTGGGCACAGCTCGACTATGACGTCAAAATCGTCCGCAAAGTGGCGGCAAACTGCTTTTGGCCGCGCCCCGAAATTGGGTCGGCGGTAGTTCGACTGGTTCGGCACAATAGAAATGTCGCACTTTCTGCAGAGGAACGCGATGTTTTTCACCGTTTGACGAAAAAAGCGTTTGAACATCGCCGCAAACAGCTTGGCAGCATTTTCAAAGATATGATACAATCTACGGCGAGGGCGGAAGCGCTCTCCAATGAAGATTGGATTACTCTAACGAAAGGACTGATGCAAAATGAAGACGCCTGAAGAGTTCCTGAAGGACAACGGCTTTGCGCTCGCGGACGAGATCGACCGCGATCGGCTGCTCGGGGATTTCATTTCCGAAATGGAGAAGGGGCTTAAGGGCGAGGCGTCTTCGCTGATGATGATCCCCACCTTCGTCGGCGTGAACGGCAAGATTCCCGAGGGGTCCAAGGCCGCGGTCCTGGATGCGGGCGGCACCAACTTCCGCAGCGCCATCGTCTCCATTCCTCCGAAAATCGAGGATCGTGAGAATCAGCCGATGCCCGGCACCAAGGGGCCGGTGGACGAGGAGACCTTCTATCAGGCGTTTGCGGCGGAAGTGAAGCGCGTCCTCCCGAAGGCGACGGCCAAGAAGATCGGCTGGTGCTTCTCCTATCCCGCCGAGGCGACGCCCGCCCTCGACGCGAAGCTCGACCACTGGACCAAGAACATCCAGGCGCCCGCCATCGTGGGGCAGTATGTGGGCGCGGAACTCCTGAAGCGACTCGGCGGCGGCGAGATCGCCATCGTGAACGATACGGTGGCCACCTTGCTCGCGGCGAAGGCTACCGAGGGCGACAAGACCTATTCCTCCTATATCGGCTTCATCCTCGGCACGGGAACGAACGCCGCGTACGTGGAGAAGAACGCGAACATCGTCAAGAATCCGGCGCTCGACCAGGACGGCTCGATGATCATCAACGCGGAGTCGGGCGGCTACGACAAGTTTCCGCAGTCGGTCTTCGACCAGACGGCCGATCAGAAAACCGGCAATCCCGGGCAGCACCGCTTCGAGAAGATGATCGCCGGCGCCTACTTGGGCGGCATCGGGCTCGAAATCTACAAGGCCGCGGCGAAGGCGGGGCTCTTTTCGGCGAAGGCGGCGGCGGCCGTCGGCGGGCTCGGCGCGCTGGAGACAATGGATTTCGACAACTTCTGCGCGGAGTTCAAGAAGCCGGGGCGCGACAACGTGCTCGATGCGGCGTTCGCCGATCCCGACGATGCGAAGATGGCGCGGCGGCTCGGGCTCCCCGTCTTCGAGCGGGCGGCGGTGCTGACGGCCGTGCATCTCGCGGCGTTCGTGGTGAAGTCGGGCGAGGGGCTGGAGGCGGCGGCGCCGGTTGCCATCAACGCCGACGGCTCCACCTGGTACAAGACGCGGGCGATTCCGTTCGCCGATACGGTGAAGCGCGAAATGGACGACATGCTCTGCAAGCGCCGCAACCTCCATTACGAGATCACGCCGCAGGTGGATGACGCCCCGATGGTGGGCGCGGGCATCGCGGCGATGCTGTAAGGACGGGATGGCCCGGAGAGCGGAGGAGGACGAATGCTTAGGCAGTTGATGTTGGCGGTGGCGGCGCTGCCGCTGGTGTGCGGGGCGGTCGAAGTGGACGGCATCGCGGCGAAGGTGAACGGGGAGACCATCCTCAAGAGCGACGTCTTCGAGGAGATGCATCGCCGCGGCATCGCCGATCTCGGCGGGTTCGCCGCCGTCCGCAACGACCTCGTGGAGCGCAAGCTCATCCTCAAGGCCGCCGTGGACGCGAAGCTCACCATGCAGGACTGGCTCGTGGAAAACCGCGTTCGCGAAATCGTCGAACGCAATTTCGGCGGCGACCGCAACCGGCTCATGGAGGTGCTCGCCCGGCAGAAGCTCTCCTATGCCGAGTGGCGCAAGCGGATGCACGACGACCTCGTCGTCCAGGCGATGCGCTGGAATACGATCGAGAAGAACGTCTCGCCCTCGCCAGCGCAGATGCGCGAGGAATATGCGGCCCATCCCGAGCGCTATCAGCTCAATTCCTCCGTCACCGTGTCGGTGATCCTGCTCAGGCCCGAAGACGCCGCGAAGCGCGCCGAAGTGGAGAAGGCCCTTAAGTCCAAGCCGTTCGCCGAGGTGGCGCGGAGCTATTCCGCCGACAGCCGCGCGAAGGACGGCGGGCTTTGGAAGGATGTCAATCCCGAAGAGGTCTTCCGCGACGAGGTGTCCGCCGAAATCGCGAAGATGCCCAAGGGGACGCTGAGTCCCTGGGTCGAGATCGACGGCTGGAGCTTCCTGCTCAAGAAGGATGACGAGCGCATCTCGTGCCAACGGTCGTTCAGGGAAGCGTACGACGACATCTTCAACGCCGTCGCCGAGCGCGAAGCCGCGCGGCTCTACGCCGCGTGGATCGAGCGTCTCAAACGCGCCTCTTATGTCAAGCTCATTGACTGAACGAGCCGATTTCGGTATACTTCCATCAAATAAACCCAACAAGGAGGAACTCACATGGACAGTTCAGAAAAGCAGGGTGGCAACGCACTGGCGATTGCCACGATGTTCGCGCTCTTTTTCATGATCGCGTTCGTCACCAATTTCGCGAGCCCGATGGGGGTCATCGCCAAGAACCAGTTCAATGCGTCGAATGCCTTGAGCCAGCTCGGCAATTTCGCGAACTTCTTCGCCTATCTCTTCATGGGCATCCCCGGCGGTCTCATCCTGAAGCGCAAGGGCTACAAGTTCACGGCCTTGACTGCGGTCGCGGTCGGCTTCGTGGGCCTCGCGGTGCAGCTCGTATCCGGCTTCGCGAGCTCCTTCCTGGTCTATGTGATCGGCGCGTTCATCGCGGGTTTTTCGATGTGCATGCTCAATCTCGTCACCAATCCGCTGCTCAATACGCTCGGCGGCGGCGGCAACCGCGGCAACCAGCTCGTGCAGTTCGGCTGCTCGCTCAACTCCGTGGGTGCCACGCTTTCGCCGATCGTCCTCGGCTGGCTCATCGGCGAGATCACCAAGGACACCTCCTTCGGTGATGCGCGGCCCGCGCTGATGATTGCGATGGGGATCTTCGCGTTCGCGTTCCTCGTCGTCGCGTTTTCGCGCATTCCCGAGCCGCACATGGAGACGGCGGAGGAGAAGGCGGCGCGGCTCTCCGGCCAGACCTCCGTCCTCAAGGATGTCGCCGCGACGCTCAAGTTCCGGCATTTCACGCTCGGTGCGCTCGCGATCTTCTTCTACATCGTCATCGAAGTGGGCGTTCCATCGATGGGCATGCTCTACATGACCGATTGCGTGAAGGAGCCACTGACGGGCGCGGTCCTCTCGAAGGGCCCGGGCTACGTGGGCGGCGCGATTGCCGGCGTCGTGTGCGGGGCCTACTGGTTCTGCATGATGATCGGGCGGCTCCTCGGCGGCATCGTGGGCGGCAAGTTCTCGTCGCGTGCGCAGGTGTCGTTCCTCGCGGCGGTGGGCATTGCGCTTTTGCTGACGGCGATGTTCGTGCCGGTCAGGATGGTGACGATCTTCGGCAAGGAGTTCCCGCTCTCCATGGCGTTCATGGTGGCGTGCGGTCTTTGCACCTCGGTGATGTGGGGCGGCATCTTCAACATGGCGGCCGAGGGTCTCGGGAAGTATGTCCCGATGGGTTCCGGCATTTTCATGGCGATGGTGTTCGGCGGCGTCCTCATTCCGGTGCAGGGGCTTTTGGCCGACAAGATCGGGATCCTCCAGAGTTATTGGTTCTCGATTGCGCTTTTGGCGTATGTTCTCTTCTATGCGCTCATCGGCAGCCGTGTCGCGAAGAACTAAGAACTAAGAATTAGGAATTAGGGATTTGAGATTTGAGATTGTTAGGAGTCGGTTTAAAAACTAAGGAGGTCTTAAAATGTTGAATCAGGATATTTACGACAAGGTGGTGAAGGCGTTTGAGGAGAAGTTCGGCGCGAAGCCCGAGGCGGTGAGCTACGCTCCCGGCCGCATCGAGGTTCTCGGCAACCACACCGACTACAATGCCGGCTACGTCTTCTCCGCGGCGATCGACAAGGGGACGTTCTTCGCGGTTTCGCCCGCGGCGGACGACAAGGTCACCCTGGTTGCGCTCGACGTGAACGGCGGCGAGACCTGCGAGACCACGCTTTCGAGCGTCAAGAAGGTGGAGGCGGGCGCCACTTGGGCGAACTATCCGCTCGGCACCTTCAACTGGCTTTTCGACGGCGAGCCCGCGAAGGCGGGGAAGGGCTTCAGGGCGGTCTTCGGCGGCAACATCCCGCTCGGCGCCGGGCTTTCCTCCTCGGCGGCGCTCGAAATGGCCACCGTTCTCGCGCTCGCGAAGATCTACGGCATCGAGAAGGACAAGACCACCTTCGCCAAGATCGGCCAGAAGGCGGAGCATACCTTCGCGGGCTGCCCGTGCGGGCTCTTGGACCAGGCCTCGTCGATGTACGGCCAGAAGGGCGCGCTCGTCAAGAGCGATTTCCGTTACAATACCTTTGAGTCGGTTTCGATGGGCGAGGGCGTCGCGTTCATGATGGTCAAGTCGAACGCCAAGCACGCGCTGGTGGACGGCGCCTACGCTTCGCGCCGTGCGGCTTGCGAGGAGGCGGCTAGGTATTTCGCCGGCGTCCTCCGCGGCAAGGAGGTGACGCATCTTCGCGATGTCACGATGGCCGAGTGGGTCTTGTACCGCGGCGGGCTTTCGGAGACGACGGCGAAGCGCGCCGTCCATCCGATCGGCGAGGACGAGCGCGTCCTGCAGGGCGCGGCGCTCTTGGAGAAGGGCGAGGTCAAGGCCTTCGGCGCGCTGATGTACGATTCGCACGAGTCGAGCCGCAACTGGTTCGAGAACTCCTGCGCCGAGCTCGACACCATCGTCGATGCGGCGAAGGCGATTCCCGAGGTCTATGGCGCGCGGCTCTCGGGTGGCGGATTCGGCGGCAGCTGCTGCCTCCTGGTGGATCCTGCGGCGGCCGACAAGATCGCCCAGCAGATCGCCAAGGAGTACAAGGCCAAGTACGGTGACGAGCCGACGTGCTCGCTCATCCAGCCCTCGGAGGGCGCGCATCTCGTCTAAACGTTTTCCCCGAGAAGGAAGGAGTGTTAGCGATGGGCAAACTTGGGTTTCTGGCGGTGGGGCTGGCGCTGACGGCGCTTTGCCCCGCGTTCGGCAATCTCAAACCTGATGCCGCGGAGATGACGCTGAAGGCGAAAAAGGAGACGAAGACCTTTCACCTCCTCGCGCTGTGCCGTCGGCTGGAGGGTACGGCCGAAGTCATGAAGCCCGGCTCGGGCGAGTGGGAGATGCTGGAGGAAGGGCACTTCTATCCGCTCGGCAGCTCCTTCCGCTCCCGTGGCGAGCGCTCCCGCCTTTCGGTCGCCTTCGGCGTCGAGTGCGAGGTGGCGGTCACGGGCGATGCCGCGTTCGGCACTCTCGCCCAGCAGCTTGGTGAAAAGCGGCGGACGGTGGTCGTGGACACGGGAACGCTGGATCTGAAGCTCTCCAAGAACTTCCCCACCAATGCGTTTTTCGTGACGGCTCCGGGTTTCCGGATCGTCAATCCGCGGGGCGAGGCGTCGCTGTCCTATCGCAAGACCGGTGACGGCGACGAGGCCGTCTTGCGTTGCGTGAGCGGTTCGCTGGCGGTCGAGGGGCGTAACTTCGCGCTCCCCGAGATGTACGCCGCGAACGAAGTGCGCATCCGCACGGCGAACGACTTCCTCTTCACGGGGCTTTACGGCCAGAGCGGCGACTTCGTGGCGCGGCTCGATCAAGGCGAGGTATTTACCCACGACGAGGAAACCGGTGCCGTCAAGGTCAGTCACAAGACCCTCGATTGGACGCTCTCGCCCAAGACGGGCGTGCGCATCGTCCGGGCGGTTCCGTCATTGGGCGAACGACTGGCCGTGACGGTGATGACCTTTACGGCGGCGGGAACGCTCAAGAACCGTTGTTCGTTCGTCGAGGGCTGTCCCGAGATCAACACCGGGGAGCAGGGTCCGCTTTCGCGCAAGGAGAAGGAGGAACTCGCCAAGAAGGCGGCCGACGTGACCAAGGCCGGCGAGGAAGCCGCCGAGGGCGCGGATGCCGAGAACGCCGCCGGCGAAGAATGATTTTCGTATCACTAAACAACACAACAAAAGACCATGGTTATTCTGCAGTTCAACAAGTTGATTCGTAACAAGTGGGTGTGGGGAGTGTTCGCCGTCGCGATTTCGTTCTTCTTCGCCTTTGATTTCCTGTTGGCCGATCTCGGCTCTGACGGCAGGCGGGAGGCGGGGCCGACCGCCGGCATGCTCGCCGGAAAGAGCGTCAAGGCCGAACGCTTTTCCATCGTGGCCGAGGATATCCGCGGCATCGGCCGCAACCGCGACTGGCGTCGTCCTTCGGGCGAGGTCAACCGCGCGGCATGGGAGACGCTGGCGGCCCTGGAAGTCGCGGGTGCTAACGGGCTTGCGGTCACGGACGACGAGGTGCGCGAGGTGATCCGCTCCGATCGTTCCTTCGCCGGACCTGACGGCGGCTTCAGCTTCGAGCTTTACGAGCGGCTGTTGCGCGAGAATTCCGTTGCGCCCGAGCGCTTCGAGGAGTTTCTCAAGCGGCGGCTCACCGTCGAGCGGGTGATCGGCGCCGTCGCCGACGGTTCGGCGTGGGTGTCGCCTGCCGAGGTGGATCGCGCGGTGGCCGACATGACCGATACGCTCACCGTCAAGGTCGCCGGCTTCACCTTCGCGAAGGAAGACGAAGACAAGGTCGAACTCGATGACGCCGGGCTTCGGAAGTGGTATGACGAGAACGTGAAGTCGCTCGCCCTCCCCGAGCGCATCAAGCTCCGCCTCGTCGCCTTTGACGCCACCGACAAGGCCGTGCAGGCGAAGATGTCGGTCTCCGAAAACGAGATGCGCGACTACTACGACGCGAATGTCGATAAGTACACGACGAAGGGGACGAACGAGGTCGAGGTGACCAAGAAGTTCGAGGAGGTCCAGGGCGAGATCGAGCAGGAGCTCCGCCGCATTGCCGCGGTCGAGTTCTTCACGACCAACCTGAACCGCCGGGTTTACGGCGTCGCCGCGGCCGCAGGCGCTTCGCGTCTCGACGAGATCGCCAAGGAAGACGGGCTCACCGTCAGGACGAGCGACTGGTTTGCGCTTGACGGCGGTTTTCAGGAGGGCTTCATGAAGGGAGCTTCCGCCATCTGCCCCGGCGCCCAGGAATTTGCCTCGACGGTCGCCGAGCTCGATTCCGAGAGCCCCGATCTCCGCTATGGCGTCATCACCTCCGACCGCACCGTCTGGTTGGTCGAGAAGGCCGAAACGAGCCCGGCGCACACGCCGGACTTCGACGAGGCGAAGGCGGCCATCCGTCCGCGGGCGCTCCGTCAGGCCAAGGCCGATGCCTTCAAGGCCCAGGTCGAGGCGGTTCGCGCGAAGGGCGCGGCCGCAGTGACGGCCGGGAAGAACGTTTCCACCAACTACACGTTTGCGGTCTGCGACCTCAAGCCGGGCGACATTCCCGATTATCAGGCGGTGGCCGGCGCCGCGTGCAAGCTCCGCAAGGGCGAGGTCTCCGAGGTGGTGCGCATGGGCATGAACCGTGCGCTGCTCGTGGTCTGCGAGGATCGCGCGGACGGCGATGCCGCGAAGGTGGCGCTTTTCCGCGACCAGGTGCGCGAGCAGCTGCAGTTCTTCCAGCGTCGTCAGTTGCCGGAGGCGTGGCAGAAGTGGAACCTCGAACGTCTCGGGTTCGAGACCTCGGAACTCTCGTCGGTGGCCGAGGCGGAAGCGGAAGTGGAATGACCGTTCGCTTCAAACGCATCCATCCCGACGCCGTCCTTCCCGCATACGCTCATCCGAGCGATGCGGGAATGGATTTGCGGAGTGTCGCGGACCTCACGATTCTCCCCGGTCGTCGGGCGCTGGTGCCGACGGGGCTCGTAATGATCCTGCCTCCGCTCACGGAAGGGCAGGTGCGTCCGCGTTCGGGGTTGGCCCTCAAGCGGGGCGTGACGGTGCTCAATACTCCGGGTACGATCGATTCCGGTTATCGTGGCGAGGTGGGCGTGATTCTCGCCAATTTCGGCGACGAGCCCTTTGCGGTGAAGAAGGGTGACAAGATCGCCCAGCTCGTCATCGCCCCCGTCACTCAGCCGGTTGTGGAGGAGACGGACGAGGTGGACGAGACCGACCGTGGCGCCGGCGGCTTTGGATCGACTGGAGTGTGAAGGGCGGGCGTTGGGGGACAGGGGTTAGAACTGAGAGTTTGAAAATGATTTTGCGAATCTCCAAATACGGTGAAAAGGTGCTGCGCGAAAAGGCACAGACGGTTGCCGTCGTCACCGATCAACTTCGCAAGCTCGCCGATGACATGGTGGAGACCATGCGTCATGCCAATGGGGTGGGGCTTGCCGCCGAACAGGTGGGGCGGCGGGAGCGGATGTGCGTAATCGACATCCCCGAGGGTTGCGACGAGGGCGAGGACGCGGTCTTCAACGCCCCCATCCCGATGCCGCTCAAGCTCTTCAATCCCGAAATCGTCTCCCGCGAGGGTTCGGTGCGGGAGAAGGAGGGGTGCCTCAGCTTCCCCGGCATCGGCGGCAGCGTTATTCGCGCGTCGCAGGTGACGGTGCAGTACCTGGACGAGCAGAACCGGCCGCAGATGATTACGGCGCGCGGTTATCTCGCGCGGGCGATCCAGCACGAACTTGACCATTTGGACGGAGTCCTCTACATCGATCGGCTTTCGGCGGTGGAGCGGCTTTCGTTTGCCTCGAAACTCAAGAAGCTCGCCGCGAAGAACGGCGGCGCGCGGTGACAAAGGAAAGGACGACAAAGATGGGGATTTTCAAGGCCTATGATATTCGCGGCATCTACGGGCAGGATGTCGCCGAGGGGGATTTCTACAAGATCGCGCGCGCCTATGCGCGGTTCATCGGGGCGAAGGGGCAGAAAGTGGTCGTCGCCCGCGACTGCCGCAAGTCGTCCGATTCGCTTTTCGCGGCGTTTGCGAAAGGGCTGGTGGATGAAGGCGTGAAGGTCGTCGATATCGGCCTCGCTTCGACCCCGATGAGCTACTTCGCCAACGGCTCCCTCGGTGCCTTCGGTTCGGTGATGATCACCGCTTCGCACAACACCAAGGAATGGAACGGTTGCAAGCTCTGCCGGGCGAACGCCGTGCCGATTTCCGGCGCTACCGGCATCAAGGACATCGAAAAGCTCGTAGGGGAGATGACGGGCGACGAGCCGCCCGTCGGCGGTGGTTCGGTCGAACAGGCGGATGTCTCCGCCGCTTACGCCGAACATGTGAAGAAGTTCGCGCACCTGCGGCGTCCCCTGAGGCTCGCCGTCGATTTCGCGAACGGCATGGGGATCGCCGAGGCCGTCGCCTTCAAGAATTCCGACCTCACCTTCGACGCGCTTTACGGCGAGTATGACGGCGATTTTCCGAATCATGACGCCAACCCCCTCAAGACCGAGACCCTGAAGGACCTGCAGGCGATGATCAGGGCCAATCCCGGCAAATACGCCTTCGGCGTCGCTTATGACGGCGATGCGGATCGCGCCGGCTTCGTGGACGAGAAGGGCGAGGTCATCCCGATGGATTTCGTGACGGCGCTGGTTTCGCAGGATCTCCTGGCGGCCAATCCCGGTGCGGCATGCTTCTACGATCTCCGTTCCACCCGGGTGTGCGAGGAGACGATCGCCGCGGCGGGCGGCCGGCCGATGATGTCGCGCGTGGGCCACTCCTTCATCAAGGAGCAGATGCGCCGGAACGACGCCGTCTTCGCGGGCGAGCTTTCCGGCCACTACTATTTCAAGGCGAACTACACCGCCGAGTCCTCGTCGATGGCCACCTATGCGTTGGCGAACATCGTCTCGGCGAGCGAGAAACCGCTCTCCGAGCTGATTGCGCCGCTGAAGAAGTACCGCCAGTCGGGCGAGATCAACACCAAGACAGTCACCCCTCCGGCGGAGATCCTCGCCGCCATCAAGGCCGCTTACGCGGAGAAGGCGAAGGTCTTTGAGCTTGACGGCGTTTCGGTCGATGCGTGGGAGACGGAGGGGTATTGGGCGAATGTCCGCATGTCCAACACCGAGCCGCTTGTCCGGCTCAATCTCGAAGGCAAGACCCAGGCGATCATGGAGGACAAGCGCGATGAATTTCTCGCTCTCATCCGCCGCTAAGCTGGTGGCGGTGCTTTCGCTTGCCGCGTTCGCCGGTTGCGGGGGCGGCTCGCAGCAGGTTTTCGACCTCGGCCGCGAGGCCTACGAGGCGGGGGATTACGCGCAGGCCGCGCGCCGTTTCGGCGAGGCGCTGGAACGGGCTCCCGAGGATGTTGACGCCGCTTTCCATCTTGCGTTGGCGGAGCTTAAGCTCGGCGAACTCAAGGCGGCGCAGTCGGCCGTCGAGCAGGCGCTGGCGCTTGCAGGCGGCGATGCCGACGTTCGTGATCTTGCCGCGCAGATCGCCTATCATCAGAAGGATTACGCGCGGGCGCGCGAGCTCTATCAGGCGCTGGCGGAGGATACGGCGCTGGAGCCGTCGCTCCGTTCGCGGGCGCTCGCCTCTCTCGGCGTCGTTGAGCAGACGACCGACCAATGCGACTTGGCGCGCATTGATTTCCTCAAGGCCATTCGGCTCGATCGCCGCAACGCTTCGGCGTGGTATCATCTGGGGCTCCTCTATCGCGACGCCTTCGGCTACCAGGAGTCCGCGCTTGAGCAGTTCTCCATCTATGTCCGGCTCGACCCCGTCGCCTCGCCGCGCGTGCAGCGCGTGCAGCGTACGTTCATTCCCGGCATCAAGGAGGCGATTTCTCGCTCGCTCACTTCGGTGACGGGCGCCGAGCATCGCGATAGCGCCGCGTGCTCCAAGGCCTTGCAGGCGGCGGAGACGGCGGTCAAGAAGAACCAGTTCAAGACGGCGCGCCTTCGGTATGCCGATGCGGTCAAGGCCGATCCGCTCAGTTATCCCGCCGCCCTCGGGCTGGCGCGGGCGTGGCTCAAGACCGACAAGTCCGCGTACGGCAAGAAGCAGGCGTTCGACGCCTATCTCGCCGCCTGTCGGCTGAGTCCGAGCGCCACTTCCACCTTCCTCGCGACGGGCGATCTTGCAATGGAGCAGGGGATGTACGTTTCGGCGGTGGAGGTCTATTCCCGGGCGATGGCGGCCGACCCCACGAATATTTCGGTCATTGACGGGCTGATTCGCGCGCTTCGCAAGGCGGGGCATGCGAAGAAGGCGGCGCTCTACCAGGAATACCGGGAGACGATTCCCGTCCGCGGCAAGAAAGGCAAATGACGCTCTTCCCGTCAGATTACGCCATCCTCGCCTTGGCTGCCGCCGGTGCGATAACGGGGCTCTTCACCGGCTTTTCGGGGGCGCTTGGGATGCTGGCGGGCACGGTGGGCGGAACGTTCGCCGGGCGTTGTTGCTGGGGGCTTTCGGCCGCGTATCTGTCCGCTTCTTGGCAGCGGGCGCTGGCGGTGATGGTGGCGGCAATCGTCGGCTTCGGAATCGTCCGCTTTCTCGTCAAGAAGTTCGTCCGCGTGCTCATCGCCCAGCCGGGGGATGCGATTTTCGGTTCGCTTGCCACGGCCGCGCTTGGCTTTTCGCTGTCGGCGGCGGTCGTTTACGGGGTCAACCTTTCGGGGCTGATGGTGCTGGATTCGTCGATTCTCAGGGAGATCCAGGGTCTTGTCGGCTGAGGGATGCGTAGGCGACTGGTTGGATCTCAATCCCGATCCCACCGTGGTCCGGCATGAGCGCGAGAAGGCGCGGCAGCTCAAGAAGACCGATTGGTGGCGGGCGCTTCTCGCGAAAGGCGAATGCCATTACTGCCATCGGCAGGTGGGGGCGGCCAACCTCACCTTGGACCACGTCGTGCCGATCGCCCGCGGCGGCAGGTCCGTGCGCGGCAACTGCGTTCCCTGCTGTTTCGACTGCAATCAGCGGAAAAGGGCGCATACGCCGGCCGAGCAGATTCTCGCCAAGCTCTTTCCGGAGGGATGAAGATGAAGAAGGTGACGATGGAGTACCGCGTTCCCTATGCCGACACCGATCAGATGGGTGTGGTTTATTATGGGAATTACCTGACGATCTTCGAGCGCGCGCGCAACGAACTGATGCGGGAGTGCGGCTATACCTACCGGGAATGCGAGAAGGAGGGCTTTATGCTGCCGGTCATTCACGCGGAGGTGGATTACAAGTCGCCGGCGCGGTATGACGACCTGTTGGAGGTGACGGCCTTCGTGCAGGCGCAGAAGGGCGTGCGCATCGAAATCGCCTGTGAGGTCCGTCGTAAAGGCGAGGAGGCGTTGCTTGCGGGCGGTTTTACGCGCCACTGTTTCGTCTCCACTGCCACCTTCCGTCCGGTGCCGCCGCCGCCGCGGCTCTTGGCTGCGCTCGCGTGAACAAGGCCGCAAGGCATCGATAACCATATTTCTCGGGGTTGAATTTTTTTCGAAAATACCCCCTTGCGCGGTGGAGGTGAGATTTGATATACTATCTCCTCGTTGCCCCCAAAGGGCGGCGCTTGCCGCGCCGTAGCTCGCGAGAGCGGAGCGCGGATCGTTCTTTGAAAATCGGAAGTTGGAAATTAAAGAGAATTACAACTCGTATAACGAGATCGGCGACCGATGAGGTCGTCTAAGCGAGAATTTTCTCAGGCATATAAAGTGATGCGGAATCTGGAGCGAGTGGAGTGCGCGTTGAGCGCGCAAAACGAGCGAAAGGTGACGCCACCTATTGCTAAGCGTATACGGGCGCACGACGGATGCCTTGGCATCAGGAGGCGATGAAGGACGCGGAAGACTGCGATAAGCTTCGGGGAGCCGTCAACAGGCTTTGATCCGGAGATCTCCGAATGGGGCAACCCGACGGCCGTCA
>JAZUHK010000027.1:0-47062 GCA_045641645.1 Kiritimatiellia bacterium | reverse complement strand
GGGCATCGCCGAAGATCCAGCCGAAAGAGCGACGGCTGAAGCCAGACGACCCAGCCAAGACCGGGTTCCCAGCCACCTCACAAGCTCTCTCGACGACCGTCATTTACCCACCTACGTACCCACACTTATGCACGAAGCCTCCAAATGTTTACCTTGATACGGGTGTTCCGGCAAAATCGGGTCTGCGCACGGTTTTCGACTTTGCTTGGTATAATGTGGTTCCGGTTGATGGCGCACTTATGGCTGTGAAAAGTACGAAGAACTTTTATCCGCTGATGTGCTATTACAACGGGACGGCGGCTGGACGTTGGTTCTATGCGTATAGCGATTCGATTTCGACGACGATTCAACCCGAGGAAGATCGGCGTTACCTTGTCGAAACGAAACTTTATAATGGTGAGCAGTCTTTGACGGTCGATGGAACCGAAATTAGTCGTGCGGCGAAAACGGGTGCGATTGATTATGCGTTGACGATGCCGCTCTTTTGTCGGTTGAACGGCTCGACGAAGGAAAAGTACGTCAAGGCGACGCTTTATGCGCTTCAGATGTATGTTGATGGTGATTCGGCGACAAATCCCGAGGGGACGCTTGCGCGTGATTTTCTTCCGTGCGTGAGCGGCACATCTGGAGCTCTTTATGATCGTGTTTCCGGGAATGTCTTTAAACCCACCAACGGAACGCTTGCGTATGGAACGTGCACGAATGTTCTTTTGAAGACCGAAAGCCCTTATGCGACGACAGAGACATCGGTTTGGATTGATGCGGAACGTGCACCGACCGCAACGGTGGCTGTGTCGGCAACGGACACATCGGCGACTTTTGCCGCAACCATCGAGCGCTTGGGCGCGGGGAGCGACTCCGTGAAGGTGACGCTGGCCTATGGCGCAGATGCCTCGTCTATGACGAACGGGTGCGTCCTTGCGGCGGCGGCCACGACGGGCGACTACGAGTGGCCGCTGACCGGCCTTAAGCCCGGGTGCGGCTATTGTGCCGCCGTGTCCTTTGCGGGGGCCATGGCGACGACGACGGTCGAGAACCTGTGGTTTGCGACGGAGCCGGAGGCGTCTGACGATCCAGTGATGATTTTCGGGGCGCGGGATGAGAGCGGCGTCCAGATGCTCTTTCGCCCGGGTGCGGAGCTGACGGCGAAGCTTTACCTGGTCTGGGACTTTGTCGACCAGGGGGACGATCCGGACGCTTGGGCGCATCAGCGGTATCTGGGCGAGTTCGATGCGGATACGCCGGTCGTTACGATCCCCTGGCCGGCGGAATGGGGGGATGAGGCGTTTGCCCTTCGCGTCTTGAAGCGCATCGACAACCGGTACATTCCCGATGCCGCGTTCGTCGAGACGGTTTCGTCCTCGGGCGCGCAGTGGATCGACACGGGGTATGTGGGGGCGCAGAACGCCACCTTCGGCTTCAAGTTCTCCTTCCTCAACACGACGGCGTGCCACCTGTGCGGCGCCTACACGTCGAATGTCGACTCCGATCGCTATCACGTGCTCCAGAACAACAGTGGAAAGTTCACGATCGGCCTCAACAACTCGTACAATTCGGGCTCGGCGATTCAGGCCAATCAGGTTTACGAGGGCACGGCCGTCTTCTCGTCCGCTTCGCAGGTGCTGACGGCCAATGGAGCCGAGGTTGCGAAGACGACCGTCACGACCGTGCCGAAGAACACCAAGAACCTCTATCTCTTTGCGCGCAATGCCAAGGGCACGGCGGACGGCAAGGGGTCTTTTGCGCTTTCCTATTTCACCATCACCGAGGGAGATCAGCCCGTCCGCGACTTCCGCCCGGCGGTTTCCAACGGCGTTGCCTGCCTCTACGACCGCGTCGAAGGGAAGTTCTACTTCAATGCCGGCAGCGGCGCTCCGCTCACGGCAAGCGGATCTGAGACGCCGATCGGCCTTCCGGGGGATGTGACGTTCTCTTCGCCGGCGCTGACGATTCCCGCGGTGCCGAAGCCGGCGACGCTGGGCGCGGTCTTGGCGAGCGTCGGCGGCGGACGGCTTTCGGTCTCGGGTTCGCTCGCTGCGCACGGCACTGGTCTCGCAAAGGTCTATCTCGCCTACGGCGCGGCACGCGAGACGATGAGCCGCCGGCTGCTGCTGGCGTCGTTTGACTTTGACAGCGCCGACGAGTGGGCGTTCTCCGGGGTGGTGAAGGCGCCGGTGTCTTGCCGCAAGACGGAGGAAATCTGGTATCAGCTGTCGGTCGTAAATGCCTTTGACGAGGAAACCGTGAAGACGGAGGGTGAGGCGTTGTCGCTCGCAATTGATCCGGCGACGGTTGACGCCGTGAACGGCATGATGATCATCATCAGGTGAGAAGGGGGAACATATGCTCAGTCGTCGTAATTTCATCTTGGGGACGTCGGCCTTGTGCCTGACCCGTTCGTTCGGCGCATCATCCGACGCCGCCCCGCTGGTCCGCTTCGGGCTGGTCACCGACTGCCATTATTCGCGAAATCAAAACCCGATGGACGACGAATGCTCGCCGCTTGACCGCCATTACATGGAATCGGTCAAGAAGCTCGAGCGCTTTGTCGCGCGGATGAACGAGATGAAGGTGGATTTCGTGGCGGAGCTCGGGGACTTCAAGGACAATACCTACGATAAGGATTCAGGGACGAAGCTCAAGAGTCTGCAGGCGATCGAGGCCGTCTACGCCAATTTCAACGGGCCGCGGTATCATGTCCTCGGCAATCATGACGAGGATGTCCTGACGAAGGCGGAGTTCTTGAGCGAGGCGCCGAATACGGGGGTGGAATCGAGCAAGGCCTACTATGCGGTCGTGGTGAACGGCGTGACCTTCATTGCGCTTGACGGATGCTATTCCTCCGACAGCGATTCTGCTGATTATGCCGCCGGCAATTTCTCGTGGAGCGTCTCTTATGTGCCGCCGACGGAACGCGAGTGGCTGGCCGATACGCTTTCGTCGGCTTCTGGGCCGGTGGTGGTCACCTGCCACCAGCGTCTTGACTCGCTCGCTCCGAGCGGCGGATACGGCTTGACGAATGCGGGGGCGGTTCGCGAGATCCTCGCGGCGTCCAAGAAGGTGTCGGCCGTTTTCACCGGCCACCATCATGTCGGCGGAGTGGCGAACGAGGGCGGCGTCCCCTACTATTCTATTCCGGCGCTCGTCCTCGGCAATGCAGCCGACGGGCACAACTGCTACCTGGACGTGGCGGTCCGTGAATCGGGCGGCGTGTCCATTCGCAAGCACACGGAAGTCCGTTAGCAGCTTGCGTTCATGGGGAGTGTGTACAAGAGGGGCCGGCAGCGGGCCGGCAGGGTCAGCAACTGTGATACCCGGATCGAGCCGAAGGCGACATAGGCGAAGCCCGTCTGAGGGTTGTGCCACGGCTACACAGGCCGGCTGATCTTTGGTATAATTCCAACTATGAAAAAGCATTTCCTCTGGCTGGTATTGCCCGCGCTCGCGGGGTGTCTTTCGTCTGCACCGCGTCCGGCGGTAAACTGGCTCCTCGATCCGCAGGTGGAGGAACGGGTAGCGGCGGTGTCGGTGGCCGTCCCCTATGACAGCACCCGCATCGCCGTCCTGCGCGCGAACGGCTCTGTCGCCTTCGACGCCTTCAATGTCTTCGCCGCCAAGCCGAGCGCGCTGTTGAAGGCCGCCGTCGTCTGCCCGCGCGCGAAGGGCGAGGTAATCGTCCGCCGGCTCGCGCTCGACTGCCGCCGCCCGGGCCTCCGGGAGGCGCGCGTCGAACTGCTGTTGCTGGCGGACGGCAAGGCCGCCGAGGGCGCGGCAGCGGTGGATGCCGCGTCTGGTAACTATTCGGCGGCGTTCGCCCAGGCCTTCGAGCAGGCGCTCCGCGAGGCGCGGAAGACGGCGGGGAAATAGCGGCATGTCGATCTTCTCCTCCGTGGGCCGCAAGACCGTCGGCGCCTGCGAGGCGTTGGGCGCGAACTTCGCGGTGCTCGGAGAAACCGTGGTCGAGACGCTGGGGATGGTCTTCCATCCGCGGCGCTTCCGCTTCGGCGATGCGGCGCTCGCCTTTCAGCGCGCCTCGTTCGACGCCTTGCCCATCGCCGCGGGAATCGGCTTTCTCCTGGGGCTCATCCTCGCCTTCGAATCGGCGGCGGCCATGCGCACCTTCGGCGTGGAGAGCTATGTGTCCAATCTCCTGGCGCTCGGGCTTTTCCGCGAACTCGGCCCGCTGGTGACGGCCATCATCCTCGCCGGCCGCTCGGGGAGCGCGTTTGCCGCGGAGATCGGCGCGATGAAGGTCGATGAGGAGCTGGATGCGCTTGCGACGATGGGCCTGCCGCCGGTCCGCTTTCTGGTGTTGCCGCGCGTAACTGCGGCGATTCTCGCGATGCCGGTCCTCACCATCTTCGCCGAGCTCGCCGGGCTCGTGGGCGGCGCGCTCGTCTTGGAGTTCATGGGGGTGCCGAACGCCGTCTATTGGCGCGGCGTCATTGCGACGACCGACAGCTTCATGATCCTCTTCGGGCTTGCGAAGGCGGCGCTCTTCGGGCTCCTCGTGGGGCTCATCGGCTGCACGGCGGGTCTGCGGACGAAGCTTACCGCCGATGGCGTGGGCGTGGCGGCGACGGGCGCGGTGGTGGGCGGCATCGTCGCCATTGCGGTCGCCGACGGAATGCTGGCGGTCATCTGCTATCTGCTGGGGGTGTAGGCGATGGATGACGCGGTAATCGAGCTTAGCCATGTGGATGCGGGTTATCCGGGGGCGGTGATCCTCCGCGGCGTCTCCTTTACGGGTCGCCGCGGCGGGGTGTTCGTGGGCCTCGGGGGGTCCGGCTGCGGCAAGTCCACGATCATGAAGCACATGATCGGGCTGAATCCCGTCCTCGCCGGGACCTTGCGGCTCTGCGGCGAGGAGTGGGGGCGGAAGACGCGCGTGCGGCTCTGCCGCAAGATCGGCGTGATGTATCAGTCGGGGGCGCTTTTCGGTTCCATGACTTGTCTAGAGAACGTGATGCTGCCGCTTGGCGAGTTCACGAACTTGAAGCGTCGCGAACGCCGCGAGCGGGCGCTGAAGCTCCTTGCCGACGTGGAGCTGGCCGACGCCGCCGACAAGATGCCCAGCGAAATCTCGGGCGGCATGCGCAAGCGGGTGGCGATTGCGCGGGCGATGGCGCTGGATCCCGAGGTGGTGTTCCTCGACGAGCCGAGCGCGGGGCTCGACCCCATCACCTCGGCGGCGCTCGACGACCTTATCCTCAAGCTCAAGCGCGAGAAGCGGATGACCTTCGTGGTCGTCACGCATGAGCTGGCGAGCATCTTCAAGATCGCCGACCGTTCGGCAATGTTCGACAAGGCGCGCGGCGGCATGGTGGCGCTGGGTACGCCGCGCGAGCTCAGGGAGCGCAGCGAGGATCCGTTCGTCAGGAAGTTCTTCAACCGGGGGGAAACGCATGGCTAATGACAATCACGCGAGTTATTCGAAAATCGGCTTTACCGTCGTTGCGGCGCTGGCGGCAATCGCCTTTGCGCTCGTCTATTTCGCGGGCATCGACGACGAGAAGAACATCTTTCTCGTCGAGACCTACTCCGACCGTCCGGTGAGCGGACTTTCCGTGGGAAGCGCCGTCAACTTCCGCGGCGTCAAGATCGGCGAGGTGCGCGACATCGCGTTCTTCGGCTCCCTCTACGATGTGGAGAAGTCCACGGTCGAGGCCCAGCGCATCAGCATCCTGATGGCGCTCGACCTTAGGAAGCTGGGCAACGGCTACACGCGCGAGCAGGCCGAGCTTTACTGCCGCGAATACGTCAACCACGGTCTGCGGGCCACGGTGACGGCGAGCGGCATCACGGGGCTTGCGCGCATCGAACTCGGCATTCCCGAAATCCCCCAGCCGCTTCCCGATCTGCGGATGCCTACGCGCCATCCGCTCATTCCGCCGCAGGTGTCGCTCCTGGACAGCTTCTCCGTTTCGGCCACCAAGGTGATGAACGCGCTCAACCAGGTCGATTTCCGCTCGGTCTGGTCGAATGTCTCCGTCGTCGCCTCGTCTTCGGCGCATCTCGTGGAGAATGCCGATCGGTTGCTGGCCGAGCAGCTCTCCGGGCTCGTCTCCATTGTTCGGAATGTCGAGGCGGCGTCCGCCTCGGTGAGCGAGCTCGTCGATGAACTCAAGCACAACCCGTCGCTGCTTTTGCGTAGCGCCGATCCCGAAGAATTGCCGGAAACGGAGGATTGAACTATGCTGGAAACCATTGCCTCGCACCTTGATGCCATCGCCGCGCTCGCTCCGACTTGGGGACTGGCGCTGATCTTCGTCTTCATGGCCGTCGAATCGAGCTTCATCCCGTTTCCCTCGGAGGTGGTGATGATTCCGGCGGGCTTTCTGGCCGCGCGCGGCGAACTCGGCTTCGCGCCGATTTCGGCGTTGACGCTCGCGGTGGTGGTGGGGATTCTCGGTTCGCTCGCGGGCGCGTATGCGAACTATTACCTCGCGCTCTTCGTGGGCAAGCCCTTCTTGGAGAAGTACGGCCGGTATTTCTTCATCAAGCCCGAGCCGCTGGCGCGTGCCTGCGAGGTGTTCAATCGCTATGGGGCGGCGACTACCTTCGTCTGCCGGCTCGTGCCGGTGATCCGTCAGCTCATCTCCATTCCCGCTGGGCTTTCGCGGATGCCGCTTAAGTCCTTCACCTTCTTTACCGCGCTCGGTGCCGGCATCTGGACGGCGATTCTCGCGCTCACGGGCTATGCGCTCGGGCGTTCGGCGGGAGAGATTGGCTATCTGGAGCTCTGCGAGAAGGGCAAGGCGATGGCGGCGGCGAACCTGCCGCTCGTCATCGGCGGCGCCGTGGCGCTGGTGGCGCTTTATGCGCTTATGTCGAAACTGGTGATGCGCAGGAAGTGAGTTATGGAAAAGTACGAACTCGAGGAGCAGCTTAAGGAGGAGATCCGCGCTCGTGTTTTCGGCGCGGATTTCATGAAGATAGTCCAAAGCGTTCGCCGCAACGGCAAGGCGTTCAAGATTGCGATCCGCCCCGTGGAGATCGGCGGCGAGCGCCGCTATCAGGCGGAGATGACGGATGCGGGCGTCGTGCAGGTGAAGAACTTCGACGCGAACGCGATTACGGGAGGGCTGGAGGAGCTTATCGCCCAGAAGGGTGCGCGGGAGCTGCACCTGATGACCGGCGCGGGCGATCTTCACGTGCGGGTCACCAAGAAGGGTCATGTGCTCGTCTCGCGTTCGGCAGAGATGAACCGTAGTGTCACCTTGAAGCCCCACGACCGCGTGAAGAAGGTGCCGCTCAACGCCTTCGATTCCGCGGCGCTTCTGCGGGTCATCGGGCTGACGGACGCCGATGGCAGGGTGCGCGCGTCGATGCGCGGCAAATACGACCAGGTGAACGAGTTTCTCAAGGTCGTCAAGGAGACCGTCGGGGAATTCAAGCGAACAAGCGAACAAGCGAACAATTGTTTCACCGTGGTCGATTGCGGCTGCGGCAAGGCGTATCTCACGCTGGCGCTGTATTTCTATCTCACTGAGGTGCTGAAGTTTCCCGAGGTCCGGGTAATCGGCGTAGATCGCCGCGCCGATGTGATTGCGGCGGCGCAGAAGATGGCGGCAGGGCTCGATGTCGGCGGCAAGGTTGTCTTCGTCGAGTCCGATCTCGCCGCCTTCCAGCCCTCACAACCTTCTTTTCCCCATATTGACCTCGTTGTCTCGCTTCACGCCTGCGATACGGCGACGGACGAGGCGATGGCGAAGGCCGTCGAGTGGAAGGCGCGTTATCTCCTCTCGGCACCTTGCTGCCAGCATGAGCTGCAGAAGTCGTTGGGGGAGAAGCCGACGGACTTCACGGGGCTGCTCAGGCAGTCGATTCTGCGCGAACGGCTCTGCGACATCCTCACCGACGCCTTCCGCGCGCTTATCCTGCGCATTCTCGGCTATCGCGTCCAGGTGATCGAGTTCGTCTCCAGCGAGGCGACGGCGCGCAATATCCTGCTCAAGTGCGAAAGCGCGGTCAAGGCGGGGCAGGCGGGGCCGGTGGGCGAATATCTGATGTTGCGCGACTACTGGAAGGTGGTGCCGTGGCTGGAGACGCGCCTTCGGCCGTTATTGGAGCGCCATCTCGCCAATCGGGAGGAACGATGAAACCGACGACGATTCCGCGTACGAACGCCCTGCGTGCGCTTGATGCCGCGAAGGTCGCTTATGAGGCGCGGTGCTACGACTTTACGCCGCATGGCGGCACGATGCAGGCGGCGACGGAACTGGGACTCGATCATCACGCGACCATCAAGACGATTATTCTCGAAGACGAGACGAAGAAGCCGTTCGTCTGTCTGATGCACGGCGATTGTGAGATATCGGTGAAGAATCTGGCGCGGGCGCGGGGGGTGAAGACGGTGACGCCCTGTACGCCCGAGACGGCCGACCGCCATTCGGGTTATCATGTGGGCGGCACCTCGCCGTTCGGGACGCGCAAGCGGATGACGGTCTATGTCCAGCGGACGATTTACGAGCTGCCGGAAATCTACATCAACGCCGGGCATCGCGGCATTCTGGTGGTGATGAAGCCGCAGGATCTCGATGTGGCGTTGGCGGGGCTTACCGTTCCGGTTGACGTGGCGATTGCCGATCGATAAATATGGTATAATAACCATCTTATGAAGGCAAACGGGGCAGTTGAGTCGCTGATGGAGGTTTCGGCGCGTATCCGCGAGATGCGTGCCATCAGCGGCCATTCCATATCCAAGATGGCCTCCTTGACCGAGGTCAGCGAACAGGACTATCTCGCCATCGAGCGCGGGGAGAAGGATCCGTCCTTCTCCTTCCTCCATAAGTGCTCCATCGCCTTTGGCATTGACATCACGACCTTGCTCGAAGGCCATTCGGCCAAGCTCAGCCATTTCCAGGTGAATCGCGCCGGCTCGGGCCCCATCGCCGTCAACGAGCCCGGCGTCCTTATCCGCAATATGGCCGCGATGTTCCGCGACCGCCTGGCAACCCCCTATTTCGTCACCTACGATTACAACGAAAAGCTGCAGCAACAGCCCCTGGAGCTCCATTCCCATGCGGGTCAGGAGTTCGACTACGTGGTCTCGGGGCAGCTCAAGGTCAGGGTCGGCGATCATGAGGAGGTGCTCGGGCCCGGCGATTCCATCTTCTACAAGTCCTCCACGCCCCACGGCGAAATCGCCGTCGGCGGCAAGAGCTGCACCTTCCTTGCGATGATCATGGCGGGCTCGGCCGACGAGCAGGCGATGCCGCAGGTCAGGGCGATTGCGCCGCGGCATACGGCGCCGCTGATCGCCGAGCGGTTCGTGAAGACCGAGGAGGATGCGGAAGGGCGGCTCAAGCACGTCTCCTTCGTCAACGCCGAGCGCTTCAACTTCGCCTTCGACATCGTGGACGCCCTCGCGAAGAAGGACCCGAACCGTCTTGCGATGCTCCATGTCTCCGATCACCTCCGCGAACGCCGCTTCACCTTCCGTGACATGTCGGAGCTCTCGAACCGCGTCGCGAACTACTTCCTGTCGCTGGGGCTGAAGAAGGGCGACAAGGTGATGCTGGTCATGAAGCGCCACTACCAGTTCTGGCCGACGATCCTCGCCTGCCACAAGGTGGGGTTGGTGGCGATTCCGGCGACCTGTCAGCTTAAGGCGCACGACTTCGGCTATCGGCTGGTGGCCGGGGACGTGAAGGCAGTCATCTGCACGGCCGACGGCGAGGTGGCCGCCGAGGTGGAGCAGGCCGAACGCGAGTTGGAGAACTCCTCCGCCGCTTCTCTCCATCTGCTCAAGTTCATCGTCAACGGCAACCGCTCGGGATGGCGCAGTTTCGACGCGGAGTACCCGGCGTTCCCCGACGCCTTCACGCGCGGCGAGGACGCGCCATGCGGCAACGATCCGGCCATCCTTTTCTTCACGAGCGGAACCACGAGCTACCCGAAGATGGCGCTGCACGGCCATGCCTATGCCCTCGGGCACTTCGTGACGGCCAAGTACTGGCATCAGGTGGAGCGCGACGGGCTGCACTTCACGATGGCCGAGACCGGCTGGGGCAAGGCGCTCTGGGGCAAGCTCTACGGCCAGTGGCTCTGCGAAGGCGCGGTCTTCACCTATGACTTTTCGCGGTTCGACGCCGATAAGGTGCTGCCGATGTTCGGGAAGTACGCGATCACCACCTTCTGTGCGCCGCCGACGATCTACCGCATGCTTATCAAGCAGGACATCTCGAAGTACGACTTCTCCTCGCTGCGGCACGCGACCACGGCGGGCGAGGCGCTTAATCCCGAGGTCTTCACGCAGTTCGAGAAGGCGACCGGCTTGCGTATCGCCGAGGGCTTCGGCCAGACGGAGATGACGCTCGGCATCGCCAATCTCGCGGGCGAGATGCTGCAGCCCGGCTCCATGGGGCGGCCGGTGCCCGACTACGGCATCGACCTCGTCGATGAGGCAGGCAAGAGCGTCGAGGCGGGCGAGCACGGCGAGATCGTCATCCGCACCGACCGTAAGCATCCTCATCCCGGCGTATTCCTCGGTTATTACAAGGATGCGGCGCGCACGGACGAGGTCTGGCGCGGCGGCATCTACCATACCGGCGATCTTGCGTGGAAGGACGAGGAGGGCGGCTATCACTATGTGGGCCGTTGCGACGATGTTATCAAGTCGTCGGGCTACCGGATTGGTCCTGCGGAGATCGAGAACGTCATTATGGAGCTTCCGTATGTGGTGGAGTGCGGCGTTTCCGCCGCGCCCGATCCCGTGCGCGGGCAGGTGGTGAAGGCGTCGATCGTCCTGGTGAAGGGGACGACCGCCGATGACGGGCTCAAGAAGGAGATCCAGGAGTACGTCAAGGCGCATACCGCTCCCTACAAGTATCCGCGCATCATCGATTTCCGCGAGGAACTGCCGAAGACCATCTCCGGCAAGATTCAGCGCAACCAGTTGTAAAAGGAGGTCTCGATGAAGAACTGGTTTTGGATTCCGCTGGCGGCGATTGTCGGCGGCATCGCCGGATCGTGGGGTCCGCGCGAAGATCTCGAACTCTACAAGGAGAAGGTTCGCGAGGAACGGACCGAGAAGAAGGTATCCGGCACAACGGGCTTCGGTGCCTTCACCAAGCTTGCCAACATTCCCGATGTCGCGCGCCACCGTCCGAAGGCGCGGACGAACGAGTTCGCGCGGACGGTGAAGCCGGCGGAAACGAACGCGAACGAGGATGTTGTCGCCGAAATCCACGATCCGAAGGATCCCGAGGCGCCGAAGTCGCGGATTAAGCGCTCGAACTTCTCTCGCGAGGACCTTGAGGCCCGTATTGAGGAGGCGGCGGACCTCTGGAATACGCGCGTCGAGCTTGCGAAGACGCAGTGGAAGGGCAAGCTGGGGATCGGGGACGGCAAGGCGTCCGAGGACTTCGACTCCGCTGTCGCCACGATGAACGAGGCACTTCGTGACACGATGGAGGCGCTCGCCGACGAGATCGAGAAAGCGGGCAAGATGAATACCGAACTGGGGCTTCGGATGATGGCTGACCTCTCGCGGAATCTGGCGGATGCGTATGATGCGATTGGCGCGCTTGTGCCGGCGGATCGCCGCGGTGAGGTCTCCGAGATGCCGGTTCACGAGTTCATCGATCCGATGGTGGCGGAGCCGCTCATCGCCGTGCAGGACAAGCTCGAGGGCGGCTTCCGGATGGAGGGGGAGGGGCGGTGAGCGGATCGCTCGCGAGAGTTGGACGCGTCGCCGCGATGGAATGGGGCCTTGCGGTCCGCAGCCGTCGGGCGATGGTGATGACGCTGCTCTTTCTGGCGGTTGCGGCTGGGGTCATGTACCTCACGATCACGTCTTTCATGGCCATTGAGCGGGAAGTCCTCGGCTCCCTTGGGTTGCCGACTGACGGCGCCCCCGGCTCGGCGATGATGGCGCTCTGGAAGTCCAAGCCGTTCCTCCGTCTTGTCGGGCGTTTTTCGGGCTGGATCCTTGTCTTCGACGACATTAAGGGGCGGCATCCCGTTCTCCTCGTTTACGCGATATTCCTCTTTCAGATCGTGCCGCTCCTGACGTTGCTCGTCTCGTCCTCGCGCGTGGCGGAAGATATTCGGAGCGGAGCCGCGCGCTATTGGCTGGTGCGCGTCACGCGCACGGAGTGGTCGCTCGGCAAGTTCCTCGGCGAGGCGCTGATGCTGGCATCCGCCATGGCCGTCGGTGCGCTGGCGGCGTGGGGAGTGGTCCTGGTCCGACTGCCGCTTGCGCACGGTGTGGCAATGCTGCCGGGAATCCTTGACTGGACGGTTCGCGCGTGGGTTTACGCCTTCGCCTGGCTCGGACTCTTCCTCGGGCTTTCGCATCTCGTGAAGTCCGGCGGCAAGGCGACGACCCTCTGTATTCTCACACTTCTCGGTATGGCGGCGTGGAAGCCGATGCTCGACAATCTCGCGGAGAATGTGGCGGGCTTCGGTTGGGCGTCGCATCTTGATGTGTTCGTGCCGGGGCTGTCGTGGCCGCTGCTCTGGCGCCGCTCGGTGCCGGCGGTTTTCGAGGGCACTGTGTGCCTCGCGTCCCTCGCGTTCTTTTATCTTGCGCTCGGTGCGGCGGTTTTCCGCAGGAGGGATGTATGATTGCGCGGGTTGCGGTTTCGACAAGGGGACTCGTCAAGCGTTACGGGAGACGACGGGCGCTGGACGGTTTCACGCTGGATGTGCCGGCGGGATGCGTGATGGGTCTCGTCGGTCCCAATGGCGCGGGCAAGACGACGTGGATGATGTCCGTAGCCGGATTCCTCCGCGCCGAATCTGGCACGATCGGGCTCTTCGGCACCGCGCAGCCGTTCGACGCGGCACTGCATTCGGGACGCCTTGCGATTCTTCCGCAGGACTCGGAGCTTCCGCTCGAATCGACGCCGGAGGGCTTTCTCACGGGGCTCGCCCGCCTGCAGGGACTTTCGAAGGACGCGGCGAAGAGGTCGGTTGCGAAGATCCTGGAGTCCGTCAACCTCGCGGACCGCGCCCGGGCGTCCATTCGCTCGCTTTCGCACGGCATGCGCAAGCGGCTCATGGCGGCGCAATGCTTCCTCGGCGAGCCGGACCTCATTCTCCTCGACGAGCCGATGAACGGGCTCGATCCCGAGGAGGCGGTGCGGTTCAGGAATCTCATCCTCTCGCGTCGCGAGGGCTGCACGGTCGTCGTCTCCTCGCACAATCTCGCGGACCTCGAGAAGTTCTGCACGCATATCACCTTCGTCCGCGACGGCAAGGTGGTGAAGACCGCCGCGCTCAAGGACCTGACGGCGGACGGCGCTTCGCTGGAAGATGTGTACCTGAGTGGCCTTGCGAAGTGAGGCCGGGGAAATTGTGAAACCGAGGCAACCATGACGACGATCCGATCAATGGCCATGAGTTTGCTGGCAATGGGATTTTCATTGCTGTCGCTCGGATCGGCTGGTGCCGACGCCTTGCCGGTGACGGCCGTTTCGACTGGTGTCTGGGAGAAGGTGGAAGGGTTTGATTCGACGGGCAAAAGAACCTGGCGGATGAATCGGAAAAGCCGCGATGACTGCGAGGTTCAGCTGATTGCGGATGTCGAGGACGTGTCGTTCAATTCGCTGGAGACGCTTAATCATCCGCAGGTCGTCGGCGACAGTGACGGCTATACGCCAGCAACTCCCGTTGCCACCTATCGGGTCGAGCTGATTGTCCGCAAGGTCGAGGAGGGTGCGTTTGATTTTGCGCGGATCGCCTTTGTGGTCAATCCGTGCCAGCATGGGAATCTCCTCTACGGTTATGAATTGGGCTGGCCGTTTTTCCGCGGGCTGACGGTGCGGGTGCGGCTTTGCCGCGAGGGCGGCGCGCTTCGGATTGCGCGGGTGAATCTCGTTGCGCCCTATCCGCCACACTCGAATGCACTGTGCATGCCGGAGGGGTGCGACTTCTCGCGCTTTGCGTTGAACCCGCAGGCCGTGGCTCGTCCGAAGGGCGCGGTCGCGGTTGAATACGTCCAATATGGCGATCACACGCTCGCCAAGTTCTATTCGACGACAAACGCCATCACGGGATCGTTCGGAAGTTTCCCGGACTATTCGCGCACGGTGCGCGTAGAGGTCTGGACGGCGTCGGAGGGCGCGGACGCCGACTACTGGCGGTCGGCCTGGTTCAACCGGGAACTGCGAAGCAGAGGGGACTGGAGCGTGACCGTGCGGGACGTGGAAGATGACTTTGACGCGGAGACGCGCCTGGCTTTCGCCTGGTACGACTTTATGTTGAGTCCGCGCGAGCTGTCGTCGGTGAAGACCTTGGGTGCGTTTGCGGATTCCGTGAACCGGCACACCGTCTGCAAGACCTGCGGCAAGCCGCATTACCGCATCGTGCTGTCGGATGATCTCCGGCCGCGGGCCGTCAGTTTTGCGGAGAATGAGAGTGTCCGTGTGCTCGATCTCCTGAAGAGCGTTTGCGAGCGCACGGGATGCGCCTGCGCCCTGAAGGGAACGGATGTCGTCCTGGCGAGCGAACTGAGCGACGCCGAGGTGTCCGACATGTCCCTCAAGGGCCGATTGCGCATCCTGGAGAAAGATGGCTTTGCCTCGGTCGCGGGCGCTGATTATGTGGGGCTGTACTTTTCCGAGACGGAAAGTGCTCGTGATAATTGTGAAAGGCCGCATTCCCATCCGCACGTGTTCGCGTATAGCAGCGCGTATGTGACCACGGGCAACGGCTGGCGGCGCAAGGACGCTGACGGCAAGATGACGTACCTGGCGTTCGATGCCGTCTGGTGGCCGGGGAAGGAGGGGCGCGGTTCGGGCTTTTCGCTCAAGGAGGAGCGTCCGCGGCTCGCGCGTGACGTGGCGAAAGTGCGCGCCTATCTGCGCGATGCGGTAGAATGTCCGGATGACTTCGAGTTCCGTCATGAGGCCGTGGCGAAGGATGCGTTTGCCTTAAGCTTTGCCTTGCACCTTTGTCAGCTTGGTCGGACGGAGGACGCGCAGTCGATTTACGACGCCCTGTGTCTGCGGCCGGCGGCCGCCGAGTCCGCTTTTGCGAAACTCCGTCAACGGGTGAAGCTGGGCAAGCTGCGGAAAGGAGGCAAATGAGATGCGCAAGGTCAATCCATTGAAGAGGTACGAACAGCCGGTGTATCCGACGATTGACGAAATCGGCCTGGCGGACCTCTCGCGTGCGCCGGCGCGCTGGGCGCGGCTCAGGTCCGTCGTCGCCTCGCTCGGCACGGTTGCGCTGACGATGAGGGCGTTCGCGCAGGATGCCGCGCCGGTCGCGCCGACGATGGTTGCGCCCCGTCCGAAGGACGCCAAGGACAAGCCGGCGGTCGCGCAACCGGCGGTGGCGACGGACGTCTGTCCGCTCCTGCCGGTCGCGGGGGCCGGCGAAGGGCGCGGCGGTTTTGGCTGCGTGGCGGTCAATCCGCCGGTGATGCTCTCCGAGTGCGAGGCGCTGGAGATCATCGAGCGCGAGTTTGCGGAACGCGGCATTACGCTCAGGGATTGTCCCGAGATCGACGGCGTGGAACTGCCGTCTAAGCCGGGCGAGCGCCGTCCGGTCATGCTTGATTTCGGCAATGAGAAGGGCGACATTCTGATCGAGTTTATATCCGATGGCGATATTAGGAGCTGGAGAAAGCCAAAGAGCATGATTTATAGCACCTTCTCGGTTCATGATACGCGCGAAGCGGCGACGAATGCGGTGGCGGCGCTGACGAAACGAACGGCAGGAAAGCCAGTTACGGTTGGCGTTCTTTATGATCCGATCGCCCGTCTGCCCAAGGACTGGGAGGGGGAGTGGAAGGAGCGTCGGGCTGCGGGTCGTGCCTTGGCGGAGAAGCAACTGAAGGCCCAGCTGGAAGGTCTCTTCGCGCATCTTGCGAAGCGTGGCAAGCTGCCGGCGAAGAACTGACGCCGTGCATCTGACGCTCCATCTGACCGACCGTTGCAACCTCGCCTGCCACTACTGCTATGCAAGGCACGGGACGGACGAGATGTCGTTTGAGACGGCGATGTCCGCCATCGCCGAATGCACGGCGGACGATCCGAATCCGGGCATCATCTTCTTTGGCGGCGAGCCGCTCTTGAAGGCTGATCTCATCTTCCGCATCATCCACGCCTGCGAACGGCAGTCGCCGCGGCGGTTTCATTACAAGGTGACGACGAACGGAATGCTGCTCAATCTGGAGCTGATTGCGCGCGCCGCGTCCGTGCGGCTCCACCTCGCCGTCAGTTGCGACGGCACGCCCGCGGTACAGGATCGTCATCGCGTGACCGAGGCGGGGACGGGCTCGTCCGCGCTCGTGGTGCCGAATCTTCGCGAGGTGTTGGCGGCGCAGCCCTCGGCTCCGGTGATGATGACGGTCAATCCCGACACTGCGGCGGAACTGCCGGAGAGCGTCCGCTTTCTACGCGAGCAGGGCGCGAGTTATCTCATCTCCAGCGTCAACTTTCAGGCGGACTGGGACGCGCGGGCGTGGCGGCGGCTGAAGCAGTCCTACAAGACGCTGGGCGAGTGGTATCTCGACGCATACCGGCGCGAGGAGAAGTTCTACTTCGCGGCGTTTGACAAGCGCATCGCCTCGCGCATCTGGCCGGGACGCGGCACATCCTGTCAGCTCGGTCGCCGCCAGATCTCGGTCGCGCCCGACGGCACGTACTATCCGTGCGTCCAGTTTGTCGGCCGCGCCGAGTATGCGATCGGCCGCGTCGGCAGGGGGCTTGATGCGGATCGTCGCGCCTGCGTATTCGAACGCAATGAGCAGGACAAGCCCGACTGCGAGGGCTGTGCGCTTCTCGGGCGCTGCAACAACAAGTGCGGGTGTTTGAACGTTTCCACGACGGGGTCGCTCGACGCGGTGCCGCCGTTTTACTGCGAACACGAGCAATTCCTCATCCCGTTGGTTGACCATCTCGCGGAAAAACTCTATGCCGAGCGCAACGCGCTTTTCATCCAGCGTCACTACAATCCCGCGTTTCCCGTCATGTCGATTCTGGAGGATTTGTCATTCTGAATCGAGATGCGTGATTTTTGGTATAATTTTCACCGTGAGAAGCAACGTTGAGTTTCGGAATCTGGCGTGGAGGCGCCTGTGGACAGACAAGTGGTTTGGCAAGCTCTTCGGCGGCGGACTGCTACTGGGGCTGTGCGGCTATGCCGTGCAGGTCGTCTTGAGCGGCATTCTCGGACGGCTGGGCGTGCAGGACTGGCAGACTTACTGCCAGGCCGTTGCGATGAATCGCAGGGATCTGACGACGCCGATTCCCAACCTGACGTCGGAGTTCATCTCGCAGGCCACCTCGTCAACGGTGCTGACGGTTTTCTTCTCGTTTCTTATGGCGGGCATTGCGTCCTACGGTTGCGCGGTCATCCTGAAGAAATGCCTGGCGAATGATGAGAGGGACTGGCTCGGCGCGGCGTTCGGCGGCTTCAAGGATCCGTTCGGGATGCTGTGGCTGTTCTTTCGCTATTGGCTAATCTGCTTTGGTTGGATGCTGCTGGCGCTTTTGCCGGTCGGCGTAATCGCCGGTGTTTGCGTTCTTATGGTCGAGCCAATGCTTGGGTCGGCGCCGCTTGGGGCTGCCATATTGATGTCGGTCGCTTTCTCGCTGGGCTTCGGTATCTTTCTGGCCTTCTACTGCATTCCATTTTATCGCTATCGGTTCCTCTGGCTCGTCAAGGCGGAGCATCCCGATTGGTCGGCGGGGGCGTGCCTCCGCTCCTGTAAGGCACTGATGGAAGGGCACAAATGGCAGTCGTTCAAACTTGACTGTTCGTATTGGAAGCCGATCACGCTGGTGCTGGTGTTGTTCCTGCCGGTGGTGGCGGCGATTGGGCTGGCCATCGTCTTCAAGGTCAACACGATGCTTGTCGCGCTTTTGTCCTTGGTCGCGCTCTTCGCGTTTTTCGGCGCACTCGCGGGCGGCGTTGTCCTCGGACAGTACATCGGCGTCGGGCAGGGCTTTTTCTATCAAGACCTGAAAGACGGTCAGACAACAAACCAAAACGAAATGGGCGAGAACCGCTTCGGCGCGAACCCGAAGGGAATGTAAGCGGCTGTGCGCCGGCCCCGTTGACAGGCCGGGGCAAGATATGATAAAGTAATCGCGTGATTACCTTACAAGGAGGCACGCGATGAAGGAAAAGAGGGAACGGGCAGACGGCCTTAAGACACGCGAGGCAATTCTCGCGGCGGCGTCTGTCGAGTTTGCGGAGAAGGGCTTTGCGCTCGGCTCCATGCGGGCGATCTGCGCGGATGCAGGAGTGAACTCGGCGCTCGCCTGCCGGTACTTCGGGTCGAAGGAAGGTCTTTACAAGGTTGTCGCCCAGCGGCTCTTCGGCGATCTCGGCCAGCCGCTCGCAGCACTCGCGAAGGACATCGGGAACGCTACGGAGTGGAAGGCGGCGCTCAAGGAGTGGATTGACGACTTCCTCTTCATGACGATTCCAACGGAGAAGCCCCAGAAGCTTTGCGCAGGACTCTTCCGTCACGAGGTCGTCTCTCCTACCAAGTTCCATGCCGAGTTCAAGCGTGACTTCGGCAAGCCCGTTTACGACGCGTTGAGGGAGCTCCTTGCGATGGCGCTCAACGACGAGGCGGAGATCGTGCTTTGGGCGTCGTCCGTCTGGGCACAGGTCAGCGTCTATGCCCTGGCCGACAAGAAGTGGCATGCGTCGTTCCAGCCGAAGGGCGTGAAGCCCGCGGATTGGCGCGCGAAGGTCGGCGAACACATCGCCGAGGCCGTGTTCGCCTCGCTTAACTTCAAGAAAGGAGGCAAGTAAGATGACGCGCGAGTTCGCGGTGGCGACGCGGTCGGCGTCCTGATGGTCGCCGGTGCGTTTTTGTATTTGAAGTTCAGGAACTTGTTTGAGGAAGGAGTCAAGTGATGGGGAGGGTCTTTTATCTGATGACGCTAAGCTGGTTCATTGGTGCTCCTTTTGTTGCGGCAATATTTGGGCTTCATGCGTTGATAGTTCGTGTGTGGCATGTCGGCCGATACAAAGTATTTCATTGGATAGATCTAACGGCGTTGCCGGTTGTTGTCCTGCTTTGGTGCGTTGTGACGATGTGTCATGGAGGGGGAAAGTCGTTGAGCAACCTTTGGACGGAGATGCCGTTGTCGTGCATCATTTGGTGTGCGTTATTTGCCGTTCGGTGCGCATTGGTGCTCTGTGGGGTGAAATGGTCGGACATGACGCATGCGATTGTCGGGCTTGTGCTGGCGTTGGTGGCAGCGGTTGCGATTCATTTCCTCGTTCTGCCGCTGCCGGAGTGAGGTGGTGCCCGTGGAGGCGGCAAGGTCAATTGAGGAAAACAAGAGTGGCGGGAAAGCGTTCATGGAATCAGGTAGACGGCCGGGCTTGCTTATCGGACAGGTCGGATCTGGCTTTCTGACAATTTCCAAAGTATTATAATACATTAGAAATTGTGAAGTGGGGTTATCTGAGGAGGTAATATGAAAAAGAACGGAGTGACGAAAGGATTGCTATACGGGCTGCTGGCACTTGGCGTTGCCGGACAGACGGGCATCGCGCGGGGCGAGGGACTGTGGCCCAACGACGGGATGCTGGCGCCGCGTTCGGGCGAGATTTTCCAGACGACGCGGATGGGTGTGGGCAAGGGGGCCGAGGCCTTTTCATTTTTGATGGATGGCGGACTGATGGCGATGTCGGGAGGCAACCCGATCGGCATTTTGTTCGGCATTCCCCTCGTCGTCATCGGCCTGCCGATCGAGGCGGCGGGAGTCGTGTTGGATGAAATGATCGTCTCGCCTTTGACGGATCTTGTGTGCTTGCCATATGACCTGACGCTGCCGAACCACGGGTTTTATATCCGCATTGTCGGAGAAGACGGAAAACCATTACCGCATGTCAAAATCGAAGGATATGTGAAGAACAGGGAAACGGAGAGGTTTTCCGGTGAAACGGATGACGCGGGCGAGTTCTACATCGACCGGCTGCATAACCTCACGGGTTCGTTCCGGGCGACCGCTCGCGGATACAAACCGTGGTATGAGTCGCGTGACATAAAGCTCGACCTCTCGAAAAAGGATCCTGACGGACGAATTGTGATTGAGTATGCATTGCAGAAATCAGGGTTGACCGGTTGGCAGGAGAAGAAGGGTTTGACGCGAAACGAGGTCCTCGCCATCTTGCCGGGAAAGTGGTCGGCTGATTCTGATACGCGCGAGTACTTGTCCTCTGAACTTAAGTGGCCGCCGGACCGGGAAGATCGTCATTGCTTTACGCTGGAGGCATCGGGGATGGTTGTCTCTAGCGTGCCGTTATGCTATCATAAGGCGTATGGTGAAAAAGATCCCTGGAGCGGCGGATCGCATTTCAGGGTCTGGCAACTCCATCGGAAAGGGGAGCTGGAGATGGCCTGGAATTCGAAAGAACCCATGTCGTGGAGCTGGTCTGTGCGTCTGTCTGTGAACAAGAGCGAATACAGCGGCCAAGACGAGTATTATCTCGGTGAAGATGAAAGAGGCATTTATCTTGCACCAGGACTTCATGAAGAGTTTGTCGGTTTTCCAGATTTGGCCTTAAAGTTTCGCAAAGTCGAGTAAGGAGGTAATCAATGGACAAACGAGAATGGTTGCGCCGGGAGATCGGCGCGTGGCGTGACGAGGGGATCGTCACGGAAGAGACGGCGGAAGCGCTCATGAGGCGCTATCAGCCGACGGAGCGGCGCTGCTCGTGGGGCGTGATGATCGCCGGCGGCTTCGGCGCGCTGATGATCGGCCTTGGGGTGGTCGCGCTCTTTGCCGCGAACTGGGACACGTTCGGACGCCCGGCCCGTGCGGCGATTTCACTCGCGCCGGTTGCCATCTGCGGACTCGTCGCGCTCTTGGCGTCGGCGAAGGACTGGAAGGCGATGACGCTCTGGGAGCCGCTCGGCATCCTCTGGTGCATCGCGACGGCAGCGGGGACTTGCCTTGTGGCGCAGACGTATCAGGTCGGCGGATCGGTGCCGGGGCTCGTGCTCTTCGTCGCCCTGCTGATGCTGCCGGTCGTGTGGATCTCGCGGTCGGTGACGGCGATGGCGCTGTGGCCGATTCTGGCGATCGTGTGGACATGCGCTCAGCACAAGATGCAGTCGAGTTCGTTTGCGCTCGGATTCGAAGGCCTCGGGCTGTTGGCGCTGTCGCTTCCCGCTTATGTGGCATTTGTCCGTCGTTATCATGGTAAGGGGGAGTTTATCACGGGGCAACTCGTCACCGGGTTCGTCTATTCTTTGGGCGCGGCGATTATGCTAAGCGTAGCATGGTCAGATTTGTGGAGAGATTGGGATGTGCCTGATGTATTCATCTATTTATTCATCTATTGGGGCTGCTCGGCGGTGGTTGCCGGCGCGGCGGCGGTGTTTAAGTTGCCGGTGTGGCCGATCATCGCGACGCTGGTCGCTTCGGGCGCGGCGATGGTGACTGGGGTTGACCGCTATTTGTCGCCGTATATTGCTTCCCTCGTCTTGGCATTGGGGGTCTTGGCGCAAGGGGTTCGAAAACTGAAGCTCTCGTATGCGAACATCGGCGCGGCGCTGCTCCTGTGGCTCATTCTGGCGAAGTTCTTCGCGAGTGATCTTGACTTCACGGTGAAGGGGCTGGTGCTCATTCTGTCGGGAGCGGCGATTACCGCCTTGAACGTCGTCTTCATTCGTCTGCGCAAGAGGAGGGGTTGATCATGAACAAGAAGACACTTATCGTTGCGGTCGCTTTGGTATTGCAGGTCGCGGCAATCGGTTGGCTCATTTGGCGCTACGAGCGCATCGTCTCACAGGGGACGGAAGTGCGCTTCGCGTGTCAGGCGTACGATCCGTATGACCCGCTTCGCGGGCGCTATCTGCGCACTCGGGTCAGTGAAGATTGCACGAACATGGCATTTCAGGTTTGTGAGGCTAACCGGCGTGAATTCCGTAATAAAATGTTTGCTCGGCTGGAGCCGAATGGCACTAATGGCCTTTGGCGGGTGGCGGAAGTTGCCGTTGAGCCGGGGGCAGAAGGACTATGGGTGCGTCCGAAGGACTCGTCCATTGAGTATCGCCTAGATTGGTCAGCGCGAGGCAAGGATGAGAAATGGGACGACTTTGATAGGCGGAAGAAGAATTCGGGGTTGAAAGCTGTCATCAATTTCCCTGATCAGCTCTTCGTCAATGAGAAACTGGCGTCCGAAGCCGAGAAGGTGTTGCGCAAGCATGCCGGCAAGTCGGCGGTCGCGGTCTATCGGGTGTTAAACGGCGAGATGGTGATCACGGATATCGAGATTGACGGCAAGTCGATTGTGCAATTCGCGCGCGCGGCGGAATAAGATATAATTTCAATCACGGAGCTTGCAATGAAACGGCTGATTCCAATTGTTCTGCTGGTGGCGGCGATGGCGGGCTGCGCGACCTCGCAGATGAGGAACGAGTATGATCCGAAGGATGGGAGGAGAAAGGTGGATGTTTTGTTTGTGCCGGTTTGGAGGTAGCGGGCACGGAGGCCCGCCAGCCCGCGAATGGGGAGGCCCGCCAGCCCGAGAATGGGGAGGCCCGCCAGCCCGAGAGTAAACGCCAGCCCGAGAAAACCAAGTTAATATCGGAGAGGCGGGCCACCGAGCCAGCGAATGGAAATAAGGGGAATTTAAATGAAATTGAGGCCGATGTTGAGAAATGAGAATATCAATTATTCCTATGGTTGGTTTTTTGTGACCATTCAGGCGGCGTTCAATAAAACGATCTTCGGCGCGATTGTCGGCGAAGAATGCGTTTTGAACGAACTGGGCCAGGCGGTTGCGGAGGTCATCGGCAATTTGGGCAAGTATTACGCGGGAACATATGTCGATTGTTTTGTCGTTATGCCCAATCACATCCATTTGATTCTTAAGCTCGAGAATTGCGAGGGGAATCGCAAACATCAACTTGGTTATGTGATCGGTCGCTTCAAGAGCTATGTGGCGAAGCTCTATCGCGACAGGAAGGCGACGGGCAAGGCGGTTGATGTCGGTGACAGTCCGTGGCAGCGCGACTATTGGGAAAAGATTGTCACCGATCACGATCAGCTGGTTGCCATTCGGAAGTACATCGAAGAGAATCCGAAGAAGTGGTCGAGAGATCGGTTTGGGTTGGTGACTTCGTATAGCTATGGTAACATGGGGCTACTAAACGAGCGGCTGGTTGGGTTTGTCGCTTCACAGGGGGCTTATAGGGAGGAACTGAAGCCGAGGCGGTTGTGGGTTAAGGAGGCGGGCACTGAGGCCCGCCAGCCCGAGAATGGGGAGGCCCGCCAGCCCGCGAATGGGGAGGCCCGCCAGCCCGAGAAAACCAAGTTAATATCGGAGAGGCGGGCCACCGAGCCCGCAGCCCCGGTGATTTCGACATTTACCAGTGCTCAGGAACGAGTGGTATTCGAAAAGGTGATGAGAGATCGGCGTCGGTTCGTGCGGGTTTACCCGGGTGGGTTGCCGGCTGAAGGTGAAATCGAACCGTCGGTAAAGGCAGCTTGTGACGAGGGGTGGGGGCTGTTGCTGTCGCCTGTCGTGAGCGGGTCTGGACTTAACAAACAGCGGGCCGTTTGGAGCAATGAATATATTCTGAAGAACGCTGCCGAGGTTTGGGCGGGGGCGATTACCCCGGGTCACACGCTCGCGTCGCTGGTCTCGGCACTGGCGCCGCGAGCGGCGAAATCTTGTGGTGGCAGGCCTCCGGCCTGCGAAAGTTGGGAGAAATAACGATGATTGCGGAGGCGCTGTTGATGGCGACGACGGTCTGGTATGTCCCCGGGTGGATGCGCACGGAGAAGCCGCGCGAGGACGTGATGACGGCGATGACGAACGCCTTCCCCGACGCGAAGATCGAATTCAAGGCATGGGACGGCAACAGGGTGTGGCCGCAGTCGGTCGACTCAGCGGACAAGGAGTCGTGGCGCTTCGCGTTCGAGGTCGCGATGATGACGAAGGAAGAGCGCGAGAACCTGGTGATCGTCGGACACTCGCTTGGCGGACGCATTACGGCGCGGATCCTCGCACGGCTCGCGGAGCACGGACTCAAGGTGCGTCAGGCATCGCTGATGGCCGCGGCGATTCCGAACGAGGACCCCGACCTCATGAAGATGGGCGGCGGATCGGTGCAGCCGGTGATGGCGGTGTGCAATCCCGACGACATCACGCTGCGCTATGTTTACACGCTCGCGGGCGGCGAGAAAGCGGTCGCTTTCGGTGCGAACGGGACCTTGAAGCCGATTGCCAACGTGAAGGAATGCGTGACCCCGTCAAACATCACGAAGCAGGTGAAGATTGACGCGGACTGGGGCAAGGTGCAGGTGCTCAAGGACATCTCGAACCATTGCGAGCTCTTTTATATCGATTACCTGCGGCGACTTTTGGGCGGCGAGGAGGCGTCCGGCGAGGTCCTGGTGCCGCAGGCCCTGCCGACCATCGAGGGCCAGGTGATGGACTCTGGCTTCTGGTGGGACACGCTTGTGGAGACGAACGGGTGGAAACTCCAGCGCAATAAGGTGACGGGCCATGCGCGGATCATCGACCCGGGAAAGATTCGGAAGGCGTGGGGTAGCGTCGAGGAGATGGCGCAGTCGTTCGAGAAGGTCAGGGATCAGTTGATTGCGGATGCGCCGTGAGCCCATTTGCGAGCCGGAAAATTGGTATAATATGCGGTGATGAAACGGATTACACGGCTTGCAGGACACTATGATAGCGGCAGGGTGACGCGGTTTTACATTCCGCTCCTCTTGCAGGCCTTTTCGCAATCGCTTACCTATCCGCTGGTGGCGGGCATCGTGACGCACGGCGCGTGCGGTGCGAACGGACTTACGGCGTTCAGCCAGGGGCAGATGATCATGTTCCTCATCGGCTCGCTCGGCGCGGGACTGATCACGACTGGGCTGGTCTTCGCGCGCACCCCGTATGGCTACATTTCCTACAAGCGGCTCAATCTGCTGATGATGATCGTCCTTATCGCCTGTCAGTGCGTGCCGGCGCTTCCGCCGTTCGGTCGCTGGGTGTTCGAGGGTCTGTTCGCGTTGCCGCCGGAACTCGCGACGGTGGCGCGCTGGACGCTGCTCGGCGGAGTGTTCATGAACGGTGCCTTCTTTCTGCGCAATGTGCCGCTCGTACTCCTCTTCAACAATTTCGAAAGCGGCAAGGCGAATCTGGCGACCCTCGCGCGTATCGCCTTCACGCTCGTTTGCTCGGCGGTCTTTCCGCATCTCGGCTGGTGCGGCCCCGGATGGGGGCTGGTGGCGATTTCCTGCGGGGTCTTTCTGGAGCTGTGGGTCAGCTGGATGTTTGCGCGGCCTTATGCGCGTGCGCTTCAGGTGACGGACGGAATGCCGCTGCCGAGGACGGCGGAGATAGCCGCGCTCGCCTGGGAGCAGTTCCGCTTCACGCTGCCGCTCGCCTTCGGCGGGCTGTTGCTGGCGACGGCGCCGCTGGTCATCGCGGCGTTCGTGGCGCGGACCGCGGCGGCTGGAGACATGCTGATCATTCATTATATGACGCTCGGCATCGCGAATCCCGTCGCCTATGCGGCGTTGCGGCTCCAGACGGTTGCGGTCAAGTTTCCGCCGGAGTATCCAGGCGACCGGCGGCTGCTTGTCTATGCCGTCATCGCGGGGTTGGCGTTGGGGCTCATTCCGTTCGTCTTCTCCCTGCCGCTCGTCGGCGACTGGTATTTCGGCCGGTTCCAGAATGTGCCGCGGCATCTGCTCGGGACGGTGGAGCTTGCGATCGGGCTTTATTCGTTTATCGCCGTCTTCCATGCGGTGCGGGCGCGGATCGAGGGGATCGCGGCGTTCCGGCGGCGGCCGTCGGCGGTGATGGCGGGGCAGATCGCCTATACGGTCTCGCTCTTCCTCACCTGTCTCGTGTTGTTGCCGACGGGATGCGCGGGCTGGAAGATGGCGATGACGGCGATTTATGTGGCGCCCGCCTGCACGGCACTGGTCGTCTATGCCGCGCTATCTCGCGTGAAGCCGCGATAGCAACCCTCGCGGCCATCATTATGCTATAATACCCTCATTATGTGCATTACCTGTCTTGACTTGGAAGGGGTGTTGGTTCCCGAAATCTGGATCGCCTTCGCCGAAGAAACCGAAATTCCCGAGTTCCGCCGCACTACCCGCGACGAACCCGACTACGACAAACTCATGCGCTACCGCATCGATCTCCTGGCGAAGCACGGCCTGGGGCTCAAGGAGATCCAGGCGGTGATCGCCAAGGTCGATCCGCTCCCGGGCGCCCGCGAATTCCTCGATGCGCTGCGCGCAAAGACCCAGGTGGCGATCCTCTCCGATACCTTCTATGAATTCGCGATGCCGCTCATGAAGAAGCTCGGCTATCCCGCCTTGATGTGCAACCAGCTCAAGACCGATGCGTCCGGCAGGATCGTCGGCTACGCCATGCGTTGCCCGCAGTCGAAGCTCACTACCGTCAAGGCCCTGCAGAGCTGCGGCTTCGAGACGGTTGCCGCCGGCGACAGCTTCAACGACCTCGCGATGATCCGCGCCTCCAAGGCGGGCTTCCTCTTCCGCTCGACCGAGGCCATCAAGACGGCCAATCCCGATCTCCCCGCCTTCGAGTCCTACGATGAATTCCTCGCGGCGATTCTCGCCGCCGTGCAATAAGGATTTTCCATGAGTAAGATTTGGCCTCTCGCGGTTTTCGCCCTTGCGTTATTCTCGGCGAAGGCCGAGAAGCAGGTTTTCACTTCCGCAGTCGAGCGCGCCTCCGCGACGCTGACGCTCTCGCCGCATTCAGCGAAGGGCGCGAGGGTGACGCTGTTCACTTCGCAGTCGGCGGGGCGCGGCGACTCCTTTCAGCTTACGCCTGCGAACGAGGTGGACGAACACGCCTACATCTGCTATGCGCAGCGTCGTCGCCTGCAGCCGATTACGCCGCGCACGGTCTATACGAACGCCGCCGTGCGGATCGATGGCGCGCGTGAGACCGATTGGTTCGGCTTCACCTATTATCTGCTGCCGTGGTTCGACATGAGCGGCGGCCTCTATACGCACGAAACGGTGGAAGCCGGCATCGCCTCTTGGCTTGCCGCCTATCCGCTCTATCCCGAACGCACCTTCTTCTTCGAATTCCGCTATGATTCGCTCGCGGATCGGACGCGCGTCTATCTCGACGGCCAGTACGCGGGCGTGGCGCCGACAGCGGGCTTTCCGCGGCGCATCGAGGTGGAGGCGCCGGCCGAGACGGCGGCGGCGGTCACTTGGGCGGCAGCCGCGGCGCCCTCGCGTTTCGCAATGCTGCCGCCGCTTTTCCCCTCGCGGGCGGGGGCGGCGCCGCGTTCGCTTTCGCTGCCCTGCGGCGAGCAGGAGCTCGCCGGCGTGAGCGTCCGCGCGTGGCGGGCGGAGGAGTCTATTGATACCGGCAGGGCGGTCCTCACCACGATCTGCCGCGATCTCTTCTCCTACGGCCCCTGCAACCGCAATGCCTTCCGGTCGGGGCCCGAGTATTTCCAGTGGTCGGTGCCGCGGCGTTGGTGGCACCGCGCGTGGGTCCTTTGCGCGCAGCTGGGCGAGGGTAACGATACGATCGGCGCCACCCTGACGCGCTTCGGCCCCGGCAATCGCGGCCGCGAGGCGCGCAGCTCGGTGCGGCTTGCCGAGGCGGTGAGCGCGGGTACGGCGAAGGCAGTCGGCTCGGTCGTCGCCGCCGACGGGCGGACGGTGCCGCTCTATCTCGTCCCGCTCGATCTTGCGGTCGGCGAGATCCCGGAGATCGTCAACGACCGGCGGCTCTGGAATCCGATCAAGCCGGGGGTGATGACGCCGCTCGTGCGGACGATCTACGGCACCAAGGACTATCTCGATTTCGAGTTGACTGGTGCCGGCCATTGGAACGGCATGCACGGCATCCGCTCGGGCATCCAGGTCTTCGGCTGTACGCTGGAGGAGTCGCCGGTCGGGTTCGAGGTGGTCGAGCACGAGACCGGCAACGTCTTCGCCGATGACGAAAAGCCGGTCACTTCGCTGGAGGTCTTCGCGACGCGCGCTCCGGTCAAGGGGCGGGTGGAGATCGAGATCCGCGACGAGAACGGGAGGCTCGTCCGTACCGACTACGAGAAATTCAAGCTGAAGGAGCCGGGGGCGCGGGAGCGGTTGGACTTCGATCTGGAGATGGACGATCCCGGCTGGTACGAGCTCGACTTTATCTGCCGCGATGCGGAAGGCGAGGTGCTTTTCCGCCACGAGGCGGCGTTTGCGCTGCTCGGAGAAGACGACCGCGAGGCACTCTACGATTCGCCTTATGCCGCCTGGCCGCAGACCGGCAACTGGGATCCTGATCCGGGCTCTCCCTGGCAGCGGATCAATGAGGGCTTCCCCGCGCTCGGACGGCACCTCACTAATCCCAACCGCACGAACGTCCTCGCGCTCATCAAGAAGGCGGGTTTCCGCAAGGGCTGGCACGCGCCGGTGAAACGCGAAGGCGAGTTCCCGGAGGTCCCCTATACCTTCTCGGCGCTTTCGCAGTATTGCGGGCGCGGGCGCAACTGCGAGACGCCGGAACAGATCTCCAACCGGCTCGACGCGGCGGTCGCCGAATACCGCGCTTTCTTCGAGCGCTTCCCGCATTGCTCCACGATCCAGCTCTTCCACGAAGGCGGGCGGCGCGACCGCGATCTGGCGCCGGAGATCTTCGGGCTGCGAGAGCCCCTGCGCGGGCTTTACCTTGCCGAGAAGGGGCCGGTCTCGGCCTATTGGGCGACGGAATACGCGAAGCGGATGCGTCGCGAATTCCCCGACAAGCGCATCATCTTCGGCAATGTCGGCTCCACTTCCGACAAGGTGGCGAAGTATGCGCGCGACGGCTTCGACCTCAATCTCGTCGATGCGCTCGGGAGCGAAGTGCGCGGCTTTAGGTCGATTCCCGAGCTGCCGGCCGATCTTGAGTCGCCGGGAACCCTGTGGGCACTCAAGGAGACCGGGCGGCTCTTCGGGATGACGAACGCTGCGGTCGATGCCTCGAACGAATATGTCTTCCGCCCCGAGCGGCGGCTCAAGCCCGGCGATCCGAACCTGCTTTTCCAGACCCAGAACGCCGTGCGCGATTATCTCGTCTCGCTCTGCTTCGGCGTCAAGACGATCTCCTCCGGGCATGTCGAGGATACCAATTCCGGCTATTACGACACCGACTGGGGGGCGGCGGGTCTCTGCCGCGCCTATCCCTTCTCCTACCCGAAGCGGATGTATGTGGCGATCGCCACGCTCACCAAGGTGCTGGACAAGGTCGCGGCACCGCGGCGGATCGATACGGGCGCGAACGCCGTCTATGCGGTGGAGTTCACGCGCGAGCGGAAGACGCGCGACTATGCCGCGGCGTTCTGGACGGCGGAATACGGGGCGAAGCTTACCGTCCGCTATCCCCGGGGGACGAAGCTCGTCAGGGTGGATGCCTTCGGGCGGCGGACGAAGCTCAAGTGCCGCGACGAGGGCGTGGAGTTGGAGCTTTCGCCGCTTCCCGTCTATCTCATCGCCACGAAGAGCATCGAATCCGCGGCGTTCGCGCCCCAGAAGGGCGAGGCGTGGGCGAAGTCAAGGCCGCTTGCGCGGGTGACGTCCGAGACGGTGAAGACAGACGCGCGCGCGCCCGTCGATATCGCCTGCGAGCGTTCGCGTCCGGGGATCTTTGCGAATGCGTTCAGGGAGGATGAAGACGGCGCGTATCTCGAAGCGGCGATCGACATGTCTTCGCCGGCGCCCGCGCCACTCGTCTGGGAATACGAATACGTGCAGTTCAAGACGCCCGTCAAGGTGGATCGCACCGCCGTGAAGCGGCTGGGGCTCAAGGTGCGCGGCAACGGCTCCTTCGCGCGTATCTATCTCGTCTTCAAGGGCGGCAAGGTGGTGCCCGTCGGTCGCCGCGGCTACGTGTCGTTTCACGGTTGGCAGGTGATGGACATTCCGCTCGATGGCCTGAAGGCGCCGTTCATCTTCCCCGAGAGCGAGGTGCGGGCGTGGCTCTCGGAGCGGGCCGACAATTTCATCGGGATGGTGCCCGATGGAAGGGAGATAGAGGTTGAGGGCGTCTATGTGGGCTCGGCGCGGCAGGCGCCGGATCCGCTGGAGATGCGCCCCGTCACGGCGCCGATTGCCATCGGCGATCTCGTCGCGGTCGATCTCCCCACGTTCTTCGATGCCGATTCCGCCGAGACCGAGGAGATTATGGAGACATACCTGTGGGGGTGGTTATGAGGTTGATGGTTGCAATGTTGGCGGCCGGTTGGCTGGTCACTGGCGAGGCGCAGATCGAGCGGGTTTTCCGCCCTGCGCGCTTAACCCGCGGCAATACCAATATTTCGCGGGTTCAGCCGATTGACGAGGCGGCGTGGATCTGGCTTAAGGGCGATGCGGTCGAGGTAAAGTCGATGACGGGCGATTCGGCACGCCCGGAGACGAAGGACAAGCCCGCGCGTATCGTGCGCTTCCGCAAGTCCTTCGCGGCGGTGAAGGGCGAGAAGCTCACAATCGACGTCTCGGCCGACGAGCGCTATTATCTCACTCTGGACGGCAAGTTCGTTTCGCGCGGGCCCAACCGCGGCGATGTCGCCAACTGGCAGTACCAGACCTACGCGATCGACCTGAACGAAGGCGAGCACGTCTTCGAGGCGACCGTCTGGGCGTTCGAGAAGGGCGCGCCGCTCGCGCAGCTTTCGCTCAGGCCCGGCTTCATCTTCAAGGCGTCGGGTTCGTATGACGCGGCACTCACGACCGGCAAGGCCGCGTGGCAGGCGGCGGCGATCGGCAACATGAAGCTCCAGCCGAGCGCGAACGGCGTTTTCGGCACCGGGAGCCAGCATGAGATGTTCGGCGCCGGTCCTGCTTTCGTGCGCCCGACCGAGTGGGGTGAGACGGAGGTGATCCGCGATCCAATCGATGCGACGGGCTTTTCGCGCTACGGCATTCGGTCGGACGGCTGGATGCTCTTCCCCTCGCAGCTTCCCGACCAGCTGGAGCGTCCGCTCAAGACGGGCGGGTTCGTCGCTGCGGCCAAGACCGAGAAGTGCATGGCACGCCATGTCTATCAGGCGGCGGATCTCGAAGACCCGTTGGTCGCGGAATTGAACGCGCTTTGGCGCGAGGGGAAGCCGGTCACGATTCCCGCCCGTACGCGCCTGCAGGCGATGTGCAACCTCGGCAACTATCTCTGCGCGTATCCGGTGGTGGGCCTCAAGGGCGGCCGGGATGCGTTTATGGCGCTCGCCTTCACCGAGTTCCCGCGCAATGGCGAGAACGACGCGAAGGCGCCGCGCAATCAGGTGGTCGGCTCGTATTTCGACGGCTACGGCGACTGGTATCGTCCCGATGGCGGCGAGGGGACGTATATGCCGCCGCATTTCCGCTGCGGCAAGTGGATCCGCCTCGATGTCGAGACGCAGGACGAGCCGCTCACGATCACCCGGATGGAGCTGTTGGAGAGCCGCTATCCGCTGGAAAGCGAGGGCGCCTTCGCGGCCGAGGGACTTGCCGATGCCGCGGCGATCCGCGATATTTGCATTCGGACGATGCAGATGTGCGCGCACGAGACGACTTATGACTGTCCGTATTATGAACAGCAGATGTATCCCGGCGATACGCGCGTGGAGCTCAATGTGCTTTCGGCGCTTTCGCGCGATGATCGGCTTATCAAGCGTGCGATCGAGATTTTCGCGCTCGCGGTGCGCGACGACGGCTCCATTCCGTTCAACTATCCGACCCGCGGCCTGCAGGAGGGGGCATCCTATACGCTTTGCCACCTCTTGATGTACGGCGACTATGTGATGAACCACGCGGACAGGGAGTGGCTGCGGGCGCGCGTCCCGGCGATGCGCATGGCGATAAGCGGAATGGAGCAGTACGAGCGGGCGGACGGACTTCTGGCGGATCTTCCCGGGTGGAATTTCTTCGACTGGGTGGTGGGCTGGGACTGGGACGGCACCGTCGAGAGCATGCATAAGGGCGTCAATGCCGAGCTCAATCTCCTCTATCTGCTCGCGATGAAGTCGGTCGCCGTCACCGAACGTGCGCTCGGCAATGACCTGCAGGCCGCCTATTGGGAGCAGAAGATCGAAAAACTCAAAAGAACGCTCGTCGATCAGTTCTGGTGCGAGGAGCGGTCGCTTTTCGCCGATACGGCCGAGCGCCGGGATTTCAGCGAACACTCGCAATGCCTCGCCCTCTTGGGCGACGTCCTGCCGGCGGACCAGGCGGCGAAGTGTTTCGAGCGGCTGATCGCCGAGCCCGGGCTCAAGCGCTGCACCGTGTATTTCAGCTACTATCTTTTCGAGTGCTATTTCAAATACCATCGGCCGGATCTCTTCCTCGGGCGGCTGGAGCTCTGGCGCGACTTTATCAAGGTGGGGCTCACGACCTTGCAGGAGCAGCCCGACCGTCCCGAGGCGGGCGAGGCGCGCAGCGACTGCCACGCCTGGGGCGCGCATCCGGTCTGGTTCATGCAGACGGGGCTCGCGGGCATCAAGTCGGACGCGCCGTTCTTCGAGCGGGTGCGCGTCGCGCCCGAGCCGGGGGCGCTGAAGGCGATCAAGGCGGTGCATCCGCATCCGCAGGGGCTGGTGAAGGTCGAGCTGCGATTCGACGGCGGGAAGGCGACGGGCACGGTGGAAACGCCGGTCCCCGGGGTCTTCGGCTATGGCGGCAAGGAACAGGCGCTCGTGCCGGGCGTGAACGAGATCCGTATCCCATGAGCAGCGCCTTCGTCATTACCGCCGGTCCCACGCGCGAACACCTTGACCCCGTCCGGTTCCTCTCGAATCCGTCAACGGGCAAGATGGGCTTCGCCCTCGCGCGGGCGGCGGTACGGCGCGGGCATCGGGTGACGCTCGTGGCGGGGCCGGTCGCGCTCAAGACGCCGCGGGGCGTGAAGCGTGTCGATGTGGTCTCGGCGCGGCAGATGCTCGCGGCGGTGCGCGCGGCGCTCAAGGCGGATCCCCGCGCCACCCTGGTCGCCACGGCGGCGGTCGCCGACTGGCGGCCGGCGGAATGCGCGGCGGCGAAACTGAAGAAGGACGGGATGAGCGGGGTGCTGAAGCTTAAGCGCAACCCCGATATTCTCCGGACGGTCAGGGCGGCGCACAAGGTCGGTTTTGCCGCGGAGACGGGGGCGGTGGCGGGCGAGGCGCGGCGGAAGTGCCGCGCGAAGAACCTCGATTTCATCGTGGCGAACGACGTCACCGAGCGGGGGGCGGGTTTCGGCACCGACACCAACCGGGTGACGCTCTTCTTCCGCGACGGCACTTCCGTGCGTCTGCCGCTGATGTCCAAGTTTGCCGTGGCGCGGCGGATCGTGAAGTACTGCGAAAATCTTGAAAAGCCAACTGAAAGGAAACGAAACGAATGAAGATCGCGATTGTGGGTGCGGCGGGCCGGATGGGGCGGAAGCTCTGTGAACTGGCGGCGGGTACGGAACTTGAGGTTATTGCGAAGGTGGATGTCGCCGAGGGCTTCGACCGCGCTTGGGGGACGGGGGTCGAGGGCGTCATCGACTTTTCCTATCATACGGGCGTTCCCGCGTCCGTCGAGCGGGCGGCGGCCGAGGGGCTTCCCTATGTGATCGGGACGACGGGGCTTACGGCCGAGGAGCAGGCGCGGGTCGATGCGGCGGCAAAGAAGATTCCGATCGTCCAAAGCGGCAACTACTCGTTGGGCGTCAATCTTCTGCAGGAACTCGTTCGTCAGGCGGCAGGGATCCTGGGACCGGAATATGACGTGGAGGTGGTGGAGATGCACCATCGCCACAAGAAGGACGCGCCTTCGGGGACGGCGCTGATGCTTGCGAATGCGGCGGCCGAGGGGCGCGGCGTCGCGAAGGACTTCACCTACGGGCGGAAGGGCGACATCGGCGAGCGGCCGACGGGGGAGATCGCGATTCACGCGCTCCGCGGCGGTTCGGTGGTGGGGGATCACACGGTGATGTTCGCGGGGGAGCTGGAGCGCGTGGAGTTCGTTCACAAGGCGCAGGATCGTGCGGCGTTTGCGGCGGGAGCGCTTCAGGCGCTCAAGTGGGCGAAGGGCCGTGCGCCCGGGCGCTACACGATGCGCGACGTCCTCGGATTTAGCTGATTTAGCTGATTTGCCATTTCGGGGGAGTTTGTGGTATAATATTTGGCCACTTGACAAAGTGTTGTTGGGTGGATTGTACACTGGAGCAGTTTGATGGCAAAAGTCAAAAAAGCGGTCAAAAAGGTGCCTTCGAAAAAGGATGCCGCCAAGGCATCTAAAAAGGTGCAGAAAAAGTCACTGAAGAAGGCCTCGAATAAGCGCGTGCGTCAGCTGGTTGACGATGATGTCCCCTTGCCGTCCGACTTGGACGCGGAGAACGAATTCCCCATCGTGAAGGACGAAGAGGATGCGGAGGCGGAAGCGCGTTCGCTCGACGATGAACAGCTTGCTGCCGAGGTCGAACGGCAGGAGGCGATGCCGAATGCCGACGAAGTCGAGGGCGATGCGGGTCTCGGGGTCATGCCGTTGCCGAGTTTCGTGCCGCCGGCCGATGACGAGGCGGCGGGCGAGGCCGATGCGGTCTTGCCGGCGATGGAAGGAATGTCCATCCTCCGCCAGAGCGAACTCAACGACGTGATCAGCGAGGTCAAGCGCCGGAGCGAGGCGAACGGCGGCTATGTTACCTACGAGGAGCTCAATCAGGTGCTGCCGTCGAACATCGTTGACGCCATCCAATCCGAGAACAGCCTGAAGATGCTGGAGGCCCTTGGCGTTCACGTGATTCGCGAAGAGGATGTCAAGAAGTACGTCGAGTCCAGGAACACCAAGGCAACGGAACAGAAGGGGCACGACATCATCGAGGACCCCATTCGGATGTACCTTCATCAGATGGGGCAGGTGGAGCTCCTTTCGCGCGATGAGGAAATTCGCATCTGCCAGACGATCGAGCATGCCGAGACCGAGGCGCGCGAGCGCTTCAACCGCTTCCTCTTCGCGCCGCCGATGTATGCGCGGCTCCTCGACAAGCTCGAAGGCCAGAGCGAGCGCTTCGACCGCATCGTCACCGACAAGTTCGACGAGAACCGCGATGCCTACATGGAGCTCATCCCGGGGTTCCGCAAGCAGCTCAAGGTGGTGGAAAAGCGTCTGCAGGACGCCTGCGCGAAGTATCTGGATACGGCGAAGAGCCGCCGGGTTTCGCCGGCTGCCATGCGCGGTGCCGAAAAGACGCTTGCCAATGCGCGCGAGGCCCTCAAGAAGACCTTCCTCGACATGAGTTTCAAGCAGAAGGTGCTTGAGACCCTCTGCGCTGACGCCGACGAGCGGATCTATCTGCCGTATCGTTCGCTGGTCACGAAGCAGTCGCAGCTTATGCAGCTCAAGGCCTCGAAGAAGCGCGATCGCGACCTTGCGCTCGTTCGTGAGCGGATGGGCCGGCTTGAATCGCTCTTCGGCATGCCGCCCGAAGAGTTCGTGACTACCTTCGCCGAACTCCGCAAGGTGCTCAAGGAAGGGCAGATCGCCCGTACCAAGATGGTGGAGGCGAACCTCCGTCTCGTTATTTCGATCGTCAAGAAGTACATGAACCGCGGCCTTTCCTTCCTGGACCTCATCCAGGAGGGGAATACGGGGCTGATGAAGGCGGTCGAGAAGTTCGAGTATCGCCGCGGCTACAAGTTTTCGACCTATGCGACCTGGTGGATCCGCCAGGCGGCTACGCGCGCGATTGCCGATCAGGCGCGCACGATCCGCATCCCCGTGCATATGATCGAGACGATCAACAAGCTCATGCGCGTTCAGAAGAAGCTCATTCAGCGCCTCGGCCGCGAGCCGAGCGAAAACGAGCTTTCGGCGGAACTGTCGATGCCGGTCGATCAGGTTCGTGCCGTCAAGCGCATGGCGCAACAGCCGATTTCGCTGCAGTCAAAGGTGGGGGATAACGATGATGCCCATTATGGCGACTTCATCCCCGATCTTTCGAGCGAGAACCCGTTTGAGGTCACGGAAGGGCATCTCCTCAAGGAGCGCCTCCGCGACATCCTCGGGACTCTGTCGCCGCGCGAACGTCAGGTGATTGACTATCGCTTCGGCCTTGAAGAGGGCTATCCGAGAACCTTAGAGGAAGTCGGAAAGCTCTTTAACGTCACACGCGAGCGCATTCGCCAGATCGAAGCGAAGGCGCTTCGCAAACTCCGCCATCCGAGCCGGATGAAAACGCTCGGAGATTACCGCAACAGTTGATGTTGCATCTACGACCAGAAAGAAAAGAAAGAGAGAAGAAAACATGAATCAGATCCAACCGATTATCGACCTCCTCAAGACGCAGGACGGTATCATCCTCGCCATTGCGGCCTTTGTGCTCGGCATGATTGCGATGTGCCTGGTGTGCAAGCTGTGCTGCCCGTGCGGCAAGAAGCGCAATGCGAAAGGCGGCCAGCGGCGCACTCAGCAGGAGGCGCGTCCCGAGAAGAAGCATCCCGCTCCGGCGGACGGCTCGATCGAGATCTACGTCGGCAACCTCAGCTATGACCTCACGGAGGATCAGCTCCGCCGCGAGTTCGAGGCCTACGGCAAGGTGAATTCGGCGCGTATCATCACCAACCGCTACAACAACCGCTCCAAGGGCTTCGGCTTCGTGCACATGCCCGATCCCGGCGAGGCGTCGGCGGCGGTCAAGGCGCTGAACGACAAGGAGATACTCGGGCGCAAGCTCAAGTGCAACCAGGCGAAGAACGTCGAGTACTGATGAGCCGCGCGCTGATACCGTTGGCTGACGGCTTCGAGGACATCGAGGCGGGTTCCGTCATCGATGTCCTTCGCCGCGGCGGAGTGGAGGTGGTCACCGCCTCCCTGGGGGATTCGCTGGAAGTGCGGAGCGCCCATGGCATCATGATGCGTGCCGAGGTGCCGCTGATGGCGGTCTTGGACGATCTCTTCGACGCCGTGGTGCTGCCGGGCGGGGGCGAGGGTACGGAGAACTTGAAGCGCGATCCGCGCGTTGCCGAAATTCTCCGTCGCCACCAGGGCGCCAAGCGGCTCGTGGCGGCGATCTGCGCCGCCCCTGTCATCCTGACCGAGCTCGGCATCGTGCCCGAGAACGTGCCGATGGTCTGCTACCCGACCTGCATCGTCGATCTCGGCCGTCCCTGCGCGAATGCGCCGGTGGTGGCGGACGAGAACTTCATCACCGGTCAGGCGCCGGGTTCGGCGCTGCTCTTCGCGCTGGTCGTCCTGCAGTACTTGGAGGGCGAGGCAATGGCGCGCAAGGTGTCGCGTGGGCTCGTGACGGACGTGTTGTGAAAATGAGCCGTCTGTTTTCGGGCGGGTGGATGGCGGCGGCCTTGTTGCTGCCGCTTTCTTTGTTGGCCAAGACGGAGGTGAGTTTTCTCTTCTCCTACAATCCCGACAAGCCCGAGGATCCGGCGACGCGGGCGATCCTTTCGTTGGCGCGCGAGGAGCCGGAATTGGCGCCCGTCAAGTGGGGCGGGCTCATCTTGCCCGGAGCGGGCGGGCGCGCCACCTTCATGCTGGCGCTCGCCGGCGGCACCGCGCCCGATATCTACAAGGCGTGGTTTCACATCCTCCGGCACGATGTGGAGAAGGGTTTCGTCTATCCGCTTGACGAGTTTCTGCCCAAGGACGCGCTTCGGCCCCGCCGGGACCTCTGGGACGAGGTGCGGGCCTTCGACGGCCATGTGTGGGCGCTGGCGATGCCGTCGGCCGCGTACTACGGGCTCGTTTACCGCAAGGATTTCGTGCGCGCGGCGGGGATGGATCCGGAAAGTCCGCCGCGTACCTGGAGCGAGTTTCGCGAATGGTGCCGCCGGCTGACCTGCTCCGGACGTCGGGCGCTCGCCATCGAGAACCGTCCGTGGGGCTTTCTGCCGTGGGTGCAGTCGGCGGGCGGCGAGGTGGTGCGCATAAATGCCGCGGGGCGGCATGAGGCGGCCTTCGATTCCGCCGAGTGCGTCCTGGCGGCCGAGTTCCTGCAGACGCTCGTGGGTGACGGCGTGGTGCGCGGGCTGCCGACGCTGTCGGTGGCGGACGATGTGAGCCAGCTGTTCATCGGCGGCGAAATCGCCGCGGTCTTCGGCGGCGAGGAGCTGGTGCGGCGGCTCACCGAGACCTACGCCTTTCCCTCGGAGCTTATCGGGCTGATGCCGTTCCCGGCCGCCGACGGGGCGGCGGGCGTGCGCGTCTTGCAGGCGCATCGGCATTTTTACGCGATGAGCGAATCGGTGGCGAGCCGTCCCGCCGAGGAGCGGCAGCTCGTCTTCCGGGCGCTGGAGGCGCTCACGTCGCAGGAAGTGGCCGACGAGGAGGTGCGGCGCAATGTCCTCGAAGGACGCGGGGCGTGGTGCCGGCCGCAGGATCTGAGGCGTCTCGGTTTCGAAGATGAGCTTGAACGCATCTCGCCCGGCGTGCGGGCGATGTACGAGGATCTGGAGAAGGGCGAAATCAAGGCGGTTACGGAGCCTTGGGTGGGGTTCTGGCAGGCGGTGAGCGACCTTATCCAGCGGCGGCTTCTGGGCGTGCTCCTCTCGGATGCGGGCGCCACGATGGATGTCGGTGCGGCGCTTGGGGCGATTAACGCCGACGCCAACCGCGGGCTGATGTTCGATGCCGACCGTTCGGATTTGGAGCGCGCCCGCCCGTATGCGCGGGTGATCGTGGGGGTGTTGCTGATATGCCTCATCGTGGCGGGCTGGATTGGGTTTGGGAAGAGAGGTGGAGGTGTAGGTGTGGGTGGAGGTGGAGGGCAATCAGCTCGTTCCTCTTCCCGCCTCGCGTGGCTGTTCCTGTTGCCGGCGCTCGCCTCGATTGCGCTTTGGAGCTACTACCCGCTTATTCGCGGCGCGGTGATGGCGTTTCAGGACTATCATATCGTTGGGGCGTCTGCCTGGACGGGGCTCGACAACTTCATTTCGGTGGCGACCGATCCCGGGTTCTGGCAGGCGTGGGGACGGACGCTTGAGTACGTGGGGCTCACGCTCCTTCTCGGCTTCCTCACGCCGATCGTCCTCGCGGTGATGCTCTGCGAGATTCCGCGCGGCAAGGTGCTCTTCCGCTTCCTCTACTTCCTGCCGCATCTTACGAGCGCGCTGGTGGTGACGCTGCTTTGGAAGCTGATGTTCGATCCGACGGAAAACGGAATCCTCAACCAGGTGCTCGCGTCGGTGGGGATCGCGCGCCATTCGTGGCTGCTGGATCCCGCATGGGCGATGACCTGCTGCATCCTTCCCGGCGTCTGGGCGGGCGCGGGCATGAGTTCGCTCATCTATGTCGCGGCGCTTTCATCGCTGCCGAACGACTATTACGAGGCGGCGGCGCTTGATGGTGCGGGGATCTTCGCGCGGCTTAGGCACATTACGCTGCCGCAGATATTGCCGCTGATGGTGATCAACTTCGTCGGCGCGTTCATCGCGGCGTTTCAGGGGATGGGCTCGATCTTCCTCCTTACCTTCGGCGGCCCCGGCGATGCGACGGAAGTGCTGTCGCTGGAGATCTGGAAGGAGGCCTACAACAACCTGCGCTTCTCGACGGCGACGACGATGGCGTGGTTCCTGGGGGTCGCCCTCATCGGCTTCACCTATCTGCAGATCCGCCTTTTGCGGCGGGTGGAATTCCGTCAGGCGGCGGTCAATTAGCCCTGGAGTTCGCGGCGATCTTGTCGCGGAGCGATTTTTCGGCGGCGGCGAATTCTGGCGTTCCCGTCGGCTTGTCGTTCCAGTCGATGAAGGTCTGCTGGAGATCGAGGAAGAAGCTTCTGAGGTCGTCCTTCGTCTCGATCCGATAATCCGCGAGCAGCGCTTTTTCGACCACGGCGAACATCGTCTGCTGGCGGCTGACGGGGGTGGAGGCGTCGGTATCGCTGAAGGCGTTCTGCTGAAGATAGACCGCATCCAGGAACTCGGCCTTGAGGTAGGTGGTGAAGTCGGCGAGCGAGGTTCCCTCTTCGCCCACGACCTTCATCATCTGCCCCACCTCGTTGCCCTTGCGGAGGATGGCGCGCGCGCGTTCCACCCGGTCCTGCTCGATGACCGAAGGATAGTGGCTCCACGATTCGAGCGGGTCGATGGCCGGATAGCGGCGGGCGTCGGAGCGCGCGCGCGAAAGCCCGTGGAAGCCGCCCACGACCTTCAATGTCGCCTGCGTGACCGGTTCGTCGAAGTTGCCGCCCGCCGGCGAGACCGTGCCGCCGATGGTTACCGAGCCCGTCTCGCCGTTCTTGAGCAGCACCCGTCCGGCTCGCTCGTAGAATGCCGCGATGCGGCTTTCGAGGTAGGCGGGGAACGCCTCTTCGCCGGGAATCTCCTCCAGCCGGCCCGAGAGTTCGCGCATCGCCTGCGCCCAGCGCGAGGTGGAGTCGGCGAGGACGAGGACGTTGAGCCCCATCTGACGGAAGTATTCGGCGAGGGTCACGGCCGTGTAAACCGACGCCTCCCGCGATGCGACCGGCATTGACGAGGTGTTGCAGACGATGATCGTGCGCTTCATGAGCGACTGCCCCGTCTTGGGATCGATGAGTTCGGGAAATTCCTTCAGCGTTTCCACCACTTCGCCGGCGCGTTCGCCGCAGGCCGCCGAAATGACGACATCGACCTTAGCATAGCGGGCGGTCGTCTGCTGGAGGACGGTTTTGCCGGCGCCGAAGGGGCCGGGGATGCAATAGGTGCCGCCGACGGCGACCGGGAAGAAGGTGTCGATGGTGCGGACGGTGGTTTCCAGCGTCTCCGACGGCGCCAGGCGTTCGCGGAAGCAGGTGACGGGCACCTTCACGGGCCAGCGCTGGAGCATCTGGACGGGAATTGTCCGATTGTTCGATTGTTCGATTGTTCGGTTGCCGCCGGAGGGTACCAGTTCCGCGATGGTTTCGGTGACGGTGTAGTCGCCGGCGGGAACGATGGACTTTACCCTATAGGTGCCGCGGAGCGAGAAGGGTACCATGATCTTGTGGCCGGGCATTGTCTTTTCGTCGAAGATGCCTTCGGTCACCCAGCCGAGGAAATCGCCTGCGCTTACGCGGTCGCCGACTTTCGCGAGCGGATGGAAGTCCCACTTGCGCGTCCGCGGCAGAGCGGGAATGGAAAGCCCGCGTTGCAGGAAGTAGGCGGCGTCGTGCGAGATCTTGCCGGCCTCCGCCGCGAGTTCGGCAAGCGGATTCTGCAACCCGTCGAAGACCTGCGCGAGCAGCCCGGGCCCGAGTTCGACGGCGAGTAGTTCGCCGGAGAATTCGACTTTGCCGCCGACCATGAGGTCGGTGGTCGCGTCAAACACCTGCATGTCGCAGCGCTTGCCGCGCACGCGGACGATTTCCGCCATCAGGCGCTTGTCGCCGCAACTGGCGTAGCCGACTTCGTTTTGCGCCACCGTCCCTTCGAATTGGACGGTGATCATGTTGCCGTTGATAGTGACGATTTTACCAGTAGTCATAAGAGGTTAAGAAGGTGGAGGGGGAGGTGGAGGTGGAGGGGGTTAGCGGCGGGTTTCTGCGGTCAGACGGTCGAAGGCGGCGTTGCCTGCCGCGGCCGAGATCTTCGCATGCTTGAGGACCAGCCGGAGACGGACGGCATAGGTGAGAAGGGCTCCGAGCCCCAGCGGTGAGGCGGGCGGCGTGAGTTCGCCGGCGGCATCCCACCAGACCCGGTCCAGGAGATTTTCGCGTTTGAGCACATCCCGCTCGGCGAAGGCGTCGAAGACGCGCTTCTTCCAGTAGAGGGAGCAGCCGACGGCGGGACGGGCGTTCTGCTCGCCTTTGCCGCGCGCCTCGGCAAGCGCGTTGCGAAGCTGGGTCTCCAGATCGTTCCAGCCGCTCCGGGACAGCGCGTCACGGAGGTGATCGGCGCCGACCTGCGCCTCGAACTGTTCCCAGGAGCAGGGCGCGGGGCCGTCGAGGGAAAGCGAGGGAAGCGAAGATACGATGAAGTCGATAGGCATCATTTAACGAGCTTGGCGAGCTCCGGACGGAGGCGCTTGGCGATTTCCGCAGCCACGGCTTCGGCCGTGTAGTCGTGTTCGACGCGGCCGGATTCGATTTTGACGGCGAAGCCGGTCTCCTGCATCGGATCGGCGACGACGGTGAAGTCCTGTCGGGCGGCGAGCTGGGCGGCGAGGGCCTTGGCGAGTTTTTCGCCGCAAGCGATCTCTCCCGGGCCCTGGAGGCCGCGGATGGCCTCGGCGACGAGCGCGCAGGCCGTCGTTTCCTCTGCGAGCGCGCGCTCGACATTTTGGACGAGCAGCTTTTCGAGGATGGCGGAGAGGGCGTTGCGAGTTTCGATGACGACATCGCGGGCGGCTTGGGCGACGGACGCCGACGCACGCTTTTCGAAATCGGCGGCGGCCTGTTCCGCGGCGGCTTTCGACTTCGCGGCCTCGGCCTGCGCCTGGGCGATGATTTCTCCGGCCTTCGACTGGGCGTCGGCAATGATCTTCGCTGCGGCCGCTTCGGCCTTTTCAACTCCTTCGCGGTTGATCTTCTCCAAAAGATTCTGTAGATCTTCAGCCATTTGAACCTCCAAATTCAGATTAGGGTAATTATACTTTTTCAGGGGGGCGAATGTCAAGGCGGCACCCGCGTTCGAAAGCAACCGGTTCGTTTTGCGAGGAACGAGCAAAACTAACCGATTGCAAAATATTTACGGCACCCCCTTGCAGGGGGCGGCGGATTATGATATACTTCTCACCAATTTGATTCGGGTGTGGCGCAGTGGTAGCGCAGTTGACTGTTAATCAATTGGTCGCTGGTTCGAATCCAGCCACCCGAGCCATTCAGAAAAGCGCATTATAGTTGTGTGAGCAAGCGGTGGCTTAGGTTTGGCTTGATTGCGTTGGCGGCAGGAGGCCTGATGGCCGGATGTCGCACGGTTCCCGAAAAGGTTTCCTCGCTCTCCGTGGCGTTTCCGCGTGCCGGCGGATCTCTGCCGTTCGTCAAGCGCGCGTATGTGATCGGCGCAACTTCCGCGGCGGTTGCGAACATTACCGTCAATGGCGTTGCCGTACCCGTGTTCCCGAATGGCGCCTGGGGGACGGTGACGGCGGTCGCGGAGGGGACGAATACGCTCGTAATCGCCGATGGCGCGTCCACCCTCGTCCATCGTTTCGTCGTTCAAGCGCCGAAGACGGCGGCGGGGGCGGCGTCGGCGCCGAAGATCTACGGGAAGCTGGAGTATGCGGCGGAACGGCCGCGGATCCCTGTCGCGGGAGCTGCGCCGCTCGTCTATCTCGATCCCGGGCATGGCGGGCCGACCGATTGCGGAGCCGTATCCCCGCATGGCCGGGCGGAGAAGGAGGCGAACCTGCTGCTTGCCGCGGCCGTCGCCGCCAAGTTGCGTTCGCGCGGAATCGCGGTGAAGATGACGCGGTCGGACGATCGGGCGATACCGCTTATGGAGCGCGCGCGTCCTGCGCACGAGGCGGGTGCCGCGGTCTTCGTCTCCATCCATCATAACGCCCCCGCCATCGCCACCGATCCGCTCGCCGCCCGCTATGCGGCGGTCTATTCGTGGAATCCGCTGGGTGCGGGGTTGGCGGAAGCGATTGCCGCGAAACTGGGCGCCAAGAACCTCCATGCGAATTTCGCCGTGACGCGCAGCCCGGAAATTCCGAGTGTGCTGGTGGAGGCCGATTTCATCACTCACCCGCAGGGGGAGGAAGATTCGTGGAATCCGCAGGAAGTCACCCGTCGGGCCGAGTGCGTCGCTGCGGGAATCATCGCTTATCTCAGGAGTTCGAAATGAAAATATCCGGTCTTCTCGCTTCCGTCAAGCCGTCGCTTTCCTTTGAGGTCTTTCCGCCCAAACGCCTGCCGGCGTCGCCTTCGGGGTCGGCAGAGGAGGCGGCGGCGATGGCGCATACGAAAACCGTGGTCAAGGCCATCGCCGCGGCGAAACCCTCGTTCATTTCGGTGACCTACGGTGCCGCCGGCGGCACTACGGGGGCGAACACCTCGACGATCGCCGATTTCATCCAGCGCGAATGCGGTGTGACGGCGCTTGCGCACCTGACGTGCATCTCGTCGTCGCGCGAGAAGATCGCCGAGACGGTCGAGGATTTTCGGGCGAAGGGGATTGAGAACATCCTCTGTCTGCGCGGCGACTTTCCGCCCGGCGACGAACGGCACGAGTGCCTGGGTTTCGCGCATGCGGTCGATCTCGTGAAGGCCTTGAGGCCGTCGGGCTTCTGTCTGGGCGGTGCGTGCTATCCCGAAGGGCATCCGGAGTGCCCGCATCTCCGCGATGACATTGCTCACTTGAAGGAGAAGGTTGATGCGGGGCTCGACTTCCTGACGACCCAGATGTTCTTCGACAACTCCATTTTCTATTCCTATCTCGCCAAGATCCGTTCGGCGGGGATTGCGCTGCCGGTGCTGCCGGGGATTCTGCCCGTCACCAACGGCAGGCAGGTGTCGCGCATCTGCAAGCTTTCGGGAACGGCGCTGCCGCCTCGTTTCCGCGCCATCGTGGATCGCTTCGGCGATAATCCCGAGGCGATGCTCTCGGCGGGTGTTGCCTATGCGACCGAGCAGATCGTCGATCTGCTGGCGAACGGGATTGCGAATGTCCATGTCTATACGATGAACAAGCCCGAACTGGCTACGCGCATCCTTGAGAACCTCCATGGCATCATCAGCTGAGGCCGATGCCCGTCGGGCGGCGCTTGCGCACGAGGCGCCGATGCGGACTCGCGGGCTTTGGGCGCGCGGGCGGCTCGGGGACAAGGAGGTCGTCTTTCTCTGCGGAACCCTGGGGGCGGAGTTCGATCTCTGGCAGCGGCGTCTGGCGGCGACAAGTGCCGCGGATGCGTTCTTCTCGCAGCAAATAGGGCTTGAGGCGGTGGAAGCGGAGATGGATCGTCTGGAGGCGGAGGCGCGGCAGGCGGTGGCGGCGGAGGGTGCGGAGCTGTTGCCGCGGCGTTCGCCGGGCTATGGGGACATGCCGTTGGAATTGAGTCGCACGATCCTTGCGGCGCTGGATGCGACGAAGCGGCTTGGCGTTGGTCTTACCGATTCGCTGTTGCTCGTGCCTTCGAAGTCGGTGACGGCGATTTGCGAGTTGGGGAAAGGTGGGGGAAAATAAGTTGGAGCGAGGCCGCTGAAGGCCGTGGGGTTTGCGAATAATATGCTATAATACGCGGCGTGAGAACCTCGCGTAAATTCAAGCCCAATCGTTGTTGTCATCTGATCAGCCGGATTGCACACCGTGCGTTCTTTCTCGATGGCGACGAGAAGATTCACGGACAGGTGCGATGAAATTCAATTGGAATCAGACGGGAATGCCGGCGACGCTGATCAGCCGCCTCGGTCAACATGAGTTGGCCGAGTTCAAGTCGGTGTTGAATGACGCCAACAATCATGTCAGGAGCGTGATCGATGCCGAGACGACGGCGCAGGAGCTGGTGCAGTCCGGTGGCGGAGGTCTGGTGGAAATGGTGCGGTCATTGACAACGGCCCTGACCAATGCGGAAAAGGAGCTTGAAAGCGCCAACCGGCGGTATGAACGATTGGTAGCCGATCTTGCGCGACGCGGCATCAGCATTGAGGAGACCGGCGCCGAATCGTCGGGGCAACCCCCGCCGCGGGAACCGCCGTCCATTATGGATGGAATTGACGAGTGGGAAGAGTGGAACAGAAGGTTCTGTTCGTTGTTGACGACGCCTTCCTCGCCGGAGGGCGCGCATGGTTCGAACGAGTAGTTTTCGGCGCAAAAGCGCCGCGCAATAGGGGCGGAATGCGCCGTCGGGCCGATTGAAAATATGATATAATCTGTGGTGGTTCATTATGCAGTTGAGGGGCGAATTGGAGAAAGGAGGAGCGAAGATGGCGATAGAAAATGACATTGCTGACGATAGACCGAAAGTCTATCTTGAGACTGGAATTATCGCAGGCATCCGCGAGGCGCGACGCGCGTTTGCCGCAGAGCATGGCAACAATCTTCGGGCGATTTCCGAGGCGGCGATGAAGTTTGCATTGGATTGTGGTTTCAAACCGGCGGAGGTTCCCGCCAATCCCAATTTCCATTACCCACGGGTTTCTGCGGCGGCGGTGTAAAGTGGTGACGGCATTGGGCGAGAGAATCGGGAGAGGCACGAACCGGGCGTTTGCAATGCCTTGGGCGGTGTGCTGCTTGTCCTCCGTAGCTTTAGCGAAGGGGGATAATGTCGCTTACCCTCCCCCTCAAAGCTTAAAAACAACAACTTATCAAACGTACGATGCACGGAGTGTCAGCCCTGACGCTTCGTGCGCGTGTTTTCTTTGACTTGAAAGAAAAAAACTAAATGAAGAAACTGACGTCCTTGCTTTTTACTTTTTCACTTTTACTTTACACTTCCCTTGTCGCGCGGGCGGGGATGGTCGATGTCACGCAGTTGAACATCGCTGATAACCGCACGCTTCAGAACGGCAACACCTACCGGTTCACCGGGAACGTCGATTACACGGCGGCGGCGACCGAGAGTGCGCTGACGGTGGCGAGCGGCGCGACCGTGACGCTGGAGATTCCGAAGGACGTGACCGTCACGCTTCGCGGTGGAAGCGCGAACGGCACGCGCGGTGCGGGCGCGGGCATCGAGGTCCCTTCGAACGCGAAACTCTACATTCTCGGCGAGGGGGCGCTCAATGCGAACGGCGGCAACGCGGCGAAAGGCGGGAATGGCGGAAATGGTGCTGCCGGCAAGGTGTGGAACAGCGATGAAGATGGTAATCCGCACAATAACGCCAAATGGTGTGACAGTGGCGCAGGCGGCACAGGCGGTTACGGCGGCGGTGGCGCGGGCGCGGGCATCGGCGGCAAGGGCGGCAATGGCGGCACCCCCGGCGGCGATGGCGGTGCCGGTTTGAGCCGCGAGGCGGACCATAGTGTGGATTGCGATGGGAAAAATGGCTCGAAGGGCGCTAACGGTTTCGGAGGTGGTCAGTGCGGTGATGTATATGCCGCCGGGTCAGTCACCGTCAATGCGAAGGGTGGCGGGGCGGTCAGCGAAGCTGCCGTCGGTGGCGAATATGGCAGTGAAGGCCATTATGAGTGGACGTACCACTATATGGCGTTTGGCGGCGGCGGTGGTGGCGGCGGCGGAAACGGCTATCCCGCGTCAGCGATCGGTTCCGGCGGCGGGGGGGGTGGGGGGGGCGGGGGGGGGGGGGGGGGGCCTTACAGGGAGCGGGTCGACCGTGGGGACAA
>JAZUHK010000026.1:0-2337 GCA_045641645.1 Kiritimatiellia bacterium | reverse complement strand
CCAACCAAAGCCGAACAGGCACTTCTTCCCGTCCGCCTTCGCCGCGCGCGCGGCCGCGTCCAGCTTCCGCAGGATCTCCGCCTTGCCGTCTTCGTGACCGAAGAGGACCCCGCCTTTCATGTTGGCCAGGGTGAGGGGCATGACGTAGTGCGCGTGTCCATCGGTGCAGCCGGGCATCACCATGCCCTTGCCGCGGTGGTCGACGACCTTGGTGACGCCGTCCTTGACGAACGCCGCCGCACCGGCCGCGTCACCGACATAGACAAACTTGCCGTCCTTGATGGCAAGGGCCTCGGCAACCGGCTTCTCGGTCTCCGCCGTCCGGATCGTGCCGTACACCACCGTGTCGGCGTAATTGCCCGCGCCGTAGGCGCACACCCCCATCGCGATCGCCGTGATGCCAACCATGATTTTCGTCTTATTCATCCTTAAACTTTAAACTTACCTCTTCATCATCCTGGCGGCGGCCTTCATCTGGGCCTGCGCCGCCTGCTGTTGCGCCCTCGCCGCCTGCTGCGCCGCCTTCACCTGGGCCTTCGCCGCCTGTTGCTGCGCCTTCGCCGCCTGCTGCTTCATCTTCACCGCCTGCTGAGCATGCTGCTGTTTCATCTTCGCCGCCTGCTGCGCCGCCTTCATCTGGGCCTGCGCCTGGTGCTGCTGCGCCTTCGCCGCCTGCTTCACCGCGTCTCGCTGCATCCTCTCATGCTCCTTGGCGACGTTCTTGACAAACTCACGCTCCCTGCGCTCCTCGCGGCGAAGTTCGTCGATGTAATGACGGCGACCCCTGTCCTCGTAATACCAGCGGTTCCCGTCTGCATAGTAACGGCGGCCCCCGTCGATGTAGTACCGGCGGCCTCCGTCATAGTAGTACTGGCGCCCGCCTTCGACATAACCGCCGCGAGGTACCCAGATTCTCTGTACATACGCCCCGCCGGGAATGTAATAGGGCTGCTCGTTAAGCCAGGCGCATCCGCCGACAAGCACGGCAGCCAGCGGAATAACGAGAATTTTAGCGTTCATTTGATTGACTCCTTTCATATTCATGTGTCTCGTTGAAACCCTTTGGATAGTCGTTGACGACATTCATCGCGCCGGCCGGGGCGCCGACCGCGCCGCGCGGACCCTCCGCGTCGATCTCGCCGACCATCACGAAGAGGACGATGTCGATCTTGTTCTTCCGCTTCGCCTTGGAGCCGAAGAGGAACTGCCCAATCCACGGGATGTCGCGGAGGTAGGGGATGCCGTCCTCGCACTCCAGAAACACGACCTGCCCGCCGATCTCGTATTGCGCAAGGCGCAATTCATCCATAGCAAGCGCAAGCATATCTTTGCCCGGAATGCGCTGAGGTTCAGGGATCTTGAAGTTCTTGCCGATTTGGGCTATCAGAAACGCGGACAATGTATAGGTCCTGATGTCGTTGCCGCTCCGACATTTGGCAAACCGCTCGATTCGCCTCCGCACCGTTGCGCTCAATTTGTCGGCTTCAAGACTCAATGGCTTGTGCGTCAGCGTAAAGTAACCAAGGCAAGCGCGTGTTGCTGAATCAAACACAAGATGCGAAACCGAAATCTGCCGACGCGCAAAGTCTACCGCATTGTTCTTGAGAAATCCGTCAATGTCCGCATTCTTACTGCAGTCGAACTCGGCAAACACATTCGCCACGTTTTCCCTGCCGACAGAATCGGCCCAAGAGCCGATTTGCAATGTGTGATAACGACCCGTCATGCGTTTGCCAACTTGCCTTTCTGCGAGAAGAAGGCGCGAATTTCATCACGGGAAGTCAATCTCGTCACCTGCATGGACGGCGGACGCGGCGGCTTCATCCGATACGCCTTCCAGAGCCCGTCAACAAAAGCCCTCGCAGCCTTGGGATCTCTGATCTCAAAGTTCGCCGTTATACTCGATGTCGCCATCTTCGCTCCTCCTTTCTCCAATTCGCCCTTCAACTGCATAATGACCCACCTGATATTATACCAAATTCTCAATCGGCCCAACGGCGCAAACCGCGCTGTGCAGGTGCGTCAAACCGACACATCCGTATACGCGCGAACTCGCGAATGGTTACATGCGAAATGACAGTCTAACGCCTCCACAGTGAATAGTCGGACGCTGCTTCCAGCGCATCCTCGTCCGCGAGCCCTGCGAAGAAGTAGAGTCCGGTCAGGCGCTCCACCTCATCGACGGTCGTGGCGAAGGATGTCCCGAAGGATCATCTCCATCGGGACATTTTGTCAGTCAGAACATCCAACCCTGGATCTTGAAGAGCTTCTCCTTGAGCTTGCGCGGCTTGCCGCCGTTCGCCGGGATGAACCAGATCTCAAGCCGGGCGGCGTAGT
>JAZUHK010000025.1:0-40321 GCA_045641645.1 Kiritimatiellia bacterium | reverse complement strand
ATCTGCCGTGGCGGATGGCCGGTTGTCTGCGGACTTAAGGGCGAGGTGGCGCTGGATGCGTCATTCGATTATCTGGATGCGGTGGTCAAGCGTGACATTTCACGTGTGGACGGGGTTGCGCGAGATGAGGATCGTGCGCGTCGGATCATGCGTTCTTACGCGCGACTGCAGGGGACGCAGTCAACGGCCGCCGTTATCAAGGAGGATCTTGCTGCCAACGAGAGCGGGGCTTTTGACGATGACACCGTTTACTCGTACATCAAGGCGCTCAAGCGAATCTTCGCAATTGAGGATATGCCGGCGTGGTGCCCGAACCTCAGGTGCAAAACGCCAATTCGCACGTCGGACACGCGGTATTTCGCCGATCCCTCGATTGCGACGGCGGCGCTTCGGATCGGTCCCGGCGGGCTGATGAACGATTTGCGCACGTTCGGTTTGCTTTTCGAGACGCTGGCGATACGCGACTTGCGCGTTTATGCAGATGCGCTTATGGGCGAGGTGCGCCATTATCATGACGCAAGCGGGCTTGAATGTGACGCCGTTGTCTATTTGCGCGATGGGACCTATGGGTTGGTCGAAATCAAGATCGGCGGACAGCCGCTCATCGACAAGGGCGCGTCCACGTTGGTGAAACTTGCGGCAAAAATTGATACGAGCAAGATGCCAAAGCCGTCGTTTCTGACGGTGCTGACGGCGATTGGCGATTGCGCCTATCGTCGTCCCGAGGACGGCGTGATCGTCTGCCCGCTCTCAGCCCTGCGGCCGTAGTAGGTGTAGTCGGACCTCGACCTGCCGCCAATCGTAACTGTGAAGTAACCGCAGGAATCGATGCAAATGGGGCGGCCGTTCCCTTAAGCGGGCAAACACCCGCTAAAATATGGTATAATCATCAAAAAGCGTTATTCAACGCGAGGAGTGATTGGAAAATGAAGAAACAGGTCTGTAGTGTCTTCTGCGCCTTTTCCGCATGTGTGGGTGCGTTTGCGGCAGGGCCGCAGCAGGGGCCGGTCGCGGTGAAGACCGCGAAGGCGACGGCGGTCGAGGAGACCGAGCCGTATGTCGCCGTCGGGCGGACGGTCGGCTCGCAGGAGGTGAAGCTTACCGCGCGCGTCGTCGGAACCCTATTGGAGCTAAACGGCAAAGAAGGCGAGCTGGTGAAGGCCGGCGACGTCATCTGCCGCATTGAGGATACGATCTACAAGGCGAACCTAAAGACGGCAAAGGCCAAGGCCGCAGAACGTAAAGCACGGCTTGAGCTTGCGGAATTGGAAGCGGCGCGCTACACGAAGTCCGAGACTCAAGGCGGTGTCTCAAAGAGCGAACGCGACAAGGCCGTTCTCGCGCGCGATGTCGCTAAAGCCGAGCTGGAGGCGGCGGAAGCGCAGGTGACACTCTGTGAAAACGATCTTTCGTACTGCACCATCACAAGTCCAATCAACGGAATCCTCGGACGATCCGTCTTCGATGCGGGGAACAACGTGGGGCCTCAGGTTGGTGAACTCAGGGATGTCATCTGCGCCGATCCAATCGACATCGTCGCATCAATTCCCGAGCAACGGATGTTTTGGGCATTCGAGAAACGCAATGTGAAGAAGAACGCGCATTTAAAGATGCTTCGTTCCGATGGGCAGGAAGTTCCGGTGGAGCTAAAACTCCATGCCGTCGACAACAAGGTCGATTCCGCGACTGGTACGGTGATGGTGCGCTTTAGGTGCGCGAATCCCGACGGCGCGCTTCGTCCGGGCGCGTATGTGAAGCTCCTCATGAGCGCGCGCTATGACCAGCCGAAGCTCGCGATCCCGCTCGCGGCGCTCGTCTTCGAGGGCGAGAAGCGCTTTGTCTATGTGGTGAAGGACGGCAAGACCGAGAAGCGCGCCGTCTCCGTCGGCGAGCAGCAGGGCGACCGCATCCTCATTGAGAGCGGCCTAAAGGCGAATGAGCCATTTGTCATTGCTGGCACGCACAAGCTCCGTGACGGTGCCGCAGTGAAGGAGATGTAAGATGCTGTCGCTTTTGTTCATCCGTCGTCCGAAGACCGCCGCGGTCATTTCGATTGCGCTCTTTCTCGCAGGCGCGATTTGCGCGCTGAGATTGCCGATCGCCGAATATCCGACGGTTGCGCCGCCGCAAGTGGAGGTAACGGCATTCTACGCGGGTGCGTCGGCGGACGAGATCGCCAATACCGTCGCGGCGCCGATCGAATCGGAGATCAATACGGTCGAGGATCTCATCTACTTCGACTCGAAGTCCGATAATGCCGGCAACTACACGCTTACGGTCACCTTCAGGCCGGGGGCGGACCAGAATATGGCGCTTGTCAATGTCAACAACGCCGTGAAGCTCGTCGAGCCGAAGCTCCCCGCCGAAGTGAAGGCGAGCGGCATCAGGGTTGCGAAAAAGTCACCCGATATGCTCTGCGCAATCGCGCTCCATTCATCGAACCCGGATCACACGCTTGTCGATGTTTCGACCTTTGCCGATATCCGCATTAAGGACACCCTCGCGCGAATCGACGGCGTTGGGTCCGTCGCGATCTTCGGCGAAGCCAAGCGCTCAATGCGCTGCTGGCTCGATCCGGCGAAGATGCGCGCGATGGGCATTTCAGTTGATGAGGTGAAGCGGGCGATCGCCTCGCAAAACCTCCAAGCCGCGGCGGGGTCCGTTGGCAGCGAAGGCGCAGGGCGGATGCTTCAGTATAAGATCCTTGCGGACGGGCGGCTGAAGACTGCCGAGGAGTTCGGCGACATCGTGGTGCGCGATTCCGGCGACGGCTTCCGGCTCGTCCGGCTCCGGGATATTGCGCGGATCGAACTCGGCGCAGAGCGTTATAATACGACCTTTAAGTTCAACGGGCAGACGGGCGTGATGCTCGCGGTCTATATGCTCAACACCGGTAATGCACTCAAGATCTTCGATGAGGTGCAGAAGGTTATGAAGCAAACCGAGCCCGCGATGCCGGACGGAATGAAATGGGACATCGCCTTTGACACGACGGCGTCCGTCCGTGCGTCAATGGAGGAGATCGTGACGACGCTCTTCGAGACGTTCCTCTTGGTCGTCCTCATCACCTGGGTGTTCCTCCAGAGCTTAAGGGCGACGCTCATCCCGACGGTGGCGATCCCCGTATCGCTCGTCGGCACTTTCCTCTTCCTGCAGCTCCTCGGCATCTCAATCAATACGCTTTCGATGTTTGCGCTCATTCTCGTGATTGGATCCGTTGTTGATGACGCGATCTGCGTCACCGAGTCATGTATGGCGAAACTCGACCAGGGGATGAAACCGATGGACGCGGCGATCGAGACGATGAAGGAGATCTCTGGGGCGCTCATCGCGACGACGCTGGTGGTAGTCGCCGTTTATGCGCCGATCGGCTTCGCGCAGGGTATGGTGGGGACGATTTATCTGCAGTTCTCGCTTACGATGTGCATCGCGCTCTGCCTTTCGACGGTGTGCGCGCTCACGCTCTCATGCGCCCTCGGCGCGCGCGTCCTCAAGAAGGCGCCGGAGCCCAAGGGGTTCTTCAGGGTGTTTAACGCAATGTTCGACCGATTGAAAGATCTTGCAGGTGCGGTCTCAAGCGGAATGATCAAGGCGATGCCGCTTACGGTTCTTGTGTTTGTCGCAATTGCGGGGATGGCGGTCTGGCTTTTCAAGTCCATTCCGCCGGAGTTTATCGCCAACGAGGACAAGGGACTGCTTTTCGTCGATGTCACGTTGCCGCCGGGCACGGTACTCGCGAAGACCGAAAAGGTCATTTCGGAGATTTCGCGGCGCCTTCGCACGATGGACGAAGTAAAGTGCGTCAGCGAGGTGAGTGGCCGCTCGATTACGTCCGGTCTCGGGGAGAACATCGGCTTCATGCCGACAATGCTGAAGGACTGGTCAGAGCGTCCCGGTGCGGAGCACAGCGTTTTCGCGGTGCAAAAGCGCATTCTCGCGGCGACGGCAGACATTCCCGAGGCGAAGGTGATCGTGCTCGTGCCGCCGCCGATTTCGGGTCTCGGCAATGCGGGCGGAGTCACCTTCCTCCTGCAGGCGGTGAACGGGCAGTCCTCCGCCGAGCTCGCGCGGGCGGCGGGACAGCTCGCGGGGCGGCTTGCGGCATCGGGAAAGTCGCTTTACGCATTCCCGACCTTCGAGTGCTCCACGCCGCTTGTCCGCTTTACCCTCGATCGGCAGGTCGCGGAGCAGATGGGGGTGAGGGTGGCGGATGTCTTCGCGGCGCTACAAGGGCAGCTCGGCTCGTATTATATTAACGACTTCAACCTCGACAGCAAGAACTATCAGGTGAACATCCAGGCAGATCTCAATAATCGCGCGACGGTGGATCAGCTGGCGTCCTTGCACGTGACGGGTGCGAAGGGGGCTCAGGTGCCGATCCTTTCCGTCGGGAACTTCGGTTGGACGGTGGGCCCGAGGCAGGTCGAACGATTCAATCTCTTTCCGTCCGCCTTCTTCCAGGCGCAGTCCGCTCCTGGCGTCAGCTCGGGCGAGCTGATGCGCGAGATCGAGCGGCAGGTCGCGGAGATGGGTCCGGACTGGCAGGTCGCATACACGGATCTCGCTTATCAGGAAAAGCAGAACGAAGGGCAGATTGCGTGGATGCTGCTCCTCTCGGTCATCATGGCGTATCTCTTCCTTGTCGGCCAGTACGAGAACTGGTCCGTCCCCGTCCCCGTGATGCTCTGCGTCGTCGTCTCGCTCTGCGGCGGACTTCTCGGCATCAAGCTCTCGGGCATCGCAATGAACATCTACTGCCAGCTCGGCGTCCTGATGCTGATCGGCATTACGGCGAAGTCCGCGATCCTGATCGCGGAGTACGCGATGCAGAAGGAGCAGACCGGCATGCCGCTCGTTGAGGCGGCGATCGAGGGCATGAAGCAGCGCTTTCGCTCGGTGCAGATGACGGCCTTGTCCTTCGTAATCGGCGTCCTACCGCTTCTTTTCGCGACAGGCGCGGGCGCGAACTCGCGGCACGCCGTCGGCGTCGCGACCTTCTGGGGGATGCTTACGGCGACCCTCGTCGGCATGCTCTTCGTGCCGCCGCTCTACGTCCTCTTCCGCCGCCTCGCGGGCGTGAAGGGATAAGGGAGGACATAGCGGCGGTGAGACGGCCGGTTGCTGGATGAGTCCGATCTTGCCGCTCTAAGAGGGGGTTTTTTGGTATAATAATCCGCTATGAACGACATCACTTTCGGTCAGGCCTGGAATTACGGCGGCGCGCTCATGTGGGTTTTGGCGGCATTCTCCGTGGCGCTATTGGCAGTCATCATCTATCTGTGGTTCGCGCACGCGCGCTGGCTCTTTCTGCCGATGGCGCTTAAACGCCTCCAGCAGGCGAAGGACCTCGCCGCCGAGGGCGCGCGCATCGCGCAACGGGCGCAGGCGGCGGTTGACTACCTCGCCGACATCGCCGCAATCGCGCCGCTGGTGGGATTGCTCGGCACGGTTCTGGGAATGTTCCGTGCTTTCGGCGGCATCGCCTCCGATGTCGCCCAGGGCGCGAAGCCGGTGGTGCTCGCCCAGGGCGTCTCGCAGGCCATTGTGACTACGATTTTCGGTCTTGCCATTGCGATTCCGGCCTTGGTCGCCTACGCCTGCTTCCGCCGTCGGGCGGCACGGCGGATCGCCGAGTTGGAGGAGGCGGTCGAGGAAACGGGCCTCGGGGGGCGCAATGCACTTCACGCCTAAGTCGCCGTCGCGCGCTCCGGCTTTGGCGCTGACGTCGATGCTCGACGTCATCTTCCTGCTCCTGTGCTTCTTCGTCACCGTGAGCGTATTCTCCCAGTGGGAGAACGAAATCGCCATTCAGCTTCCCGAAGCGCAGACGGCCACCGAGCCGAAACGGCTGCCGGGCGAGCTTGTCGTCAATGTCGATGCCGCGGGGGCGGTCAGGGTCAATGGCGCGGCGCTTTCGCTCGGCGCGCTTACCGAGCGGCTGTCGGCGGTGGCGAAGTACTATCCCGGGCAGGGGGCCATCATCCGCGCCGACAAGACGGTGTCCTACGAGGGTCTCGTGAAGGTGGTGGACGCCTGCCGGGCCGCGGGCATCGCCAACTTCTCGCTCGCCACCGCGGGGGAGGGGGCGAGGTGAGTTTCGCCGCCGCGCTCTTGGCCGCGCTGGCGATCGCCCCCGCCGATCGTCTGGCGCTTGGCGATCGGCTCTTCAATCGCGGCGAATATGCGGCGGCGCTCGTCGAGTACGAGGCCGTGAGCAATGCGCCGGCGCTCAAGACGGAAGACGTCCTTTACCGCTTGGCGGAGACGCAGCGCGCGCTTAAGCGCGACGAGGCGGCGCTGGCGTTGTACCGGCGGCTCTTCGCGGAGGCGGACGCTTCCGAGCGGGTCGATCGCGCGCGGCTCAATTACGCGCTGTTGCTGCCGGCGGACGCGCGGCGCGCGGAACTTAGGCGGCTGGATGCGGACGCGGTCGCCACGGAACTTCGCGCGGCGGCGCTCTATCATCTCGGCGAGCTCGACGCCGATGCTTCCGCGTTCGAGCGTTCGGTGCGGCTGTCGCCGAAGGGCCGGTATGCGCCGTACGCGAAGATTCGCCGCGCGAATCTGCTCTCCGCCTCGTCCGACGAGGCGGTGAAGCGCCAGGCCGTGACGCTCTATCTGGAAGTGGCCTTCGAGGAATCGGGGAAACTGGCGGAGGAGGCGCTCTATTCGGCGGCGGCGACGAGCTTCGCGAGCCGCAAGTATGGCGAGGCGCTTTCGCTCTGCCGGCGGTATCTCAAGGGTTATCCTGCCGGCGCACATAAGGATCAGGTGACGGAGTCGGCCGCCTGGAGCGCGTATCTCACGGGGCGGGCGAGCGAGGCCATTGAGTTCTGCGGCGAGGGGCGCACCGACGCGATTGCCGCCGTTCGTGCGTTCGCGACGGAACTTGCAGGCGAGGCGGCCGAGGCGCGGCGGCTGTTGGCCGGCTATCTCGAGGACTATCCCGAGGGGCGGCATCGCGCGGCGGCGGAGCTTTCCCTCTCGCGGCTTGAATTCGCCGCGGCGAAGGATACCGGCGATGCTGCCCGCACCATCGAGGCGGCTCGGCGGGCGGCATCGCTTTCGGGCACTGCGGCGGATCGGCTGCGGCTTGCGTGGGCCTACGAGCGGGGACGGCGGACGAACGATGCCGTCCGTGCCTATCTCGAACTGGCCGAGGCCTTCCCCGGTTCGACGGAGGCGGCCGAGGCGCTGTATCTCAAGGCGATGATGGATGTGCGCGCCGAGCGGTGGTCGGCGGCGGAGGTGGCGCTCAAGGAGGCGCTGGCCGGCAAGCTGGATGACCGGCGGCTGGGCGAGGCCGCGTTCTGGCGAGGAATGGCGCTCGTCAAGCTCGCACACTCCGCCGAGGCCGCCGAGAGCCTGCGGGCGGCTCTGCGGCAGGCGCTGCCGATCGATCTCGCCCGCGAGGCGCGGTTGGAACTGGCGGAGATCGAACTCAGGGAAGGTCGGCGGGAGGAGGCGGCCAAGGCCTATCGAGCGCTAGTCCGCGAAGGGGCGGCGGAGCGGATGGGGGCACAGCGGGTGCTGGCGGTGGGGAAGCTGATTGCGGGGGAGGAGGCGAAGCTCTGTGCGCGGCATCTAATGGGGCTTGGGTCGTGCGAATGGCGGCAGGCGGGTGCGGCGCTACTCGGCGATTTGGAAGCGGCCGAGGGTCATGCGGCTGCGGCTGCGGCGGCATATCAAAAGTGTCTGGCTGAACCTTGTCGAACTGCGCCAGTGGCGACGGCCGCCGTGCGCTTGGGTGTTTATCTGCAGGAAACAGGGGCGAACACCGAGGCAGAGAAGGTGCTTAAAGAGGCGATTGCGCTCAATGCCCACGATGCCGATGCTCGCGCCGAGGCATATCTGGCGCTTGCCCGCGTGGCGGTTCAGACGGGCGAGCGGGAGGCGGCCAAAGGGTATCTCACGGTAGTCAAGACGCTTTTTGAGCGGACGCCGTCGTCGTCGGCGGCGAAGGAACTCCTGGAGACGCTGAAATGAACGGTTGGGGTCGCGATCTGCTATTCGGGGCCCTGGTGGTTTCGCTGTTGGTTCACGTAGGGGCGATGATCTGGGTGCGGCCGCGCGTCATGTCGCGGGCGGCGCAGGTCGTGCGCACAGTCGCCACGCGGGCAATGCGGGTAACGGCGGCGAGCGAGGCGCCGCCGCCGGTGGAGCTCGCCCAGCTCCTCGATGAGGATGCAGTGCGCGAAGCGCCACAGGCGGAGTGGTCCGCGGCGATTCTGCCGGCGGCGGAACTGGCGTTGCCTGCAAGCGGCGCGGCTTCGCCGATGCCGGAAGCGGCGGCGGTGGAGCGGCTTGAGGCGCTGACGCCTTCGGTTGAGCCGCCGGCTTTCGAACTGCCTTCGGCGGCACCGGCAACGGCGGCGGATTTGCCGCGTCTGCCGGCGGATATGCCCAAGCCGGTCGCGGCGGCCGAGGAGATGCCCGTTTTTCCGCGGTTTGCGAATGTCGCGCCGGTGGCGCCGGCACCGGAAGGGCCGGTCTTCGCCGCGGAACTCAAGGTGGCGGAGGTGCGCGAACAGATGGTGCGTCCGAGGGCGCCGGAGCTTGACGAGCCCGCTATCCCCACGGCGGTTATGGCCGAGGTTGACGAACGGGTGGTGGAGGAGGAGAAGGCGGCCGTGCGGCGGCTCTTGGACGATGACGACGCGCTTTCGATGGATGCCGCCGTCGCCTGGCGGCTTTCGACGGCCGACGGCGCGGACGGCTACACCTATTTCCGGCTGGTCTTCTCGTCGAAGGTGCGGTTGCCGGCGGTGGAGAAGGACGTGGTGGTGCTGGTGGATGCCTCGGGGTCGATCGGCGACGACCGGCTGAAGAGCTGTCAGCAGGCGGCGCGGAAGATCCTGCGTACGGCGATGAACTCCGGCGACCGCTTCAATCTCGTGGCGTTTCGCAACCGCTTCACCTATGCCTTCAAGAACTGGCAGCCGTGCGAGGCGGCGAGCTTCAAGGCGGCCGACCGATTCCTCGCGTCGCTGGCGGCGCACGGGCGGACGGACATCTTCTCGACCATCGCTTCGGTATTGACCTTGCCGCGCGACCCGCGGCGTCCGCTCATCGCGCTGGTGGTTACCGACGGCGACGCCAACCAGGGGGTGAGCGAGACCTCGGAGATTCTGCGGCGGTTCGCTCGGCTCAACGATGGTCTTATCTCCGTCTTCATGTACGGGGTGAAGGGCAGCGCTAATCGTCCGCTGATCGATCTGCTGACGCGCACCAACCGCGGGGAGAGCTTTGTCTTCGACGGACGGCGGTGGAAGGCGGGAGAGGGGATGGAGGCGCTTTCCGAACGCTTTCGCGATCCGCTCATCACCGATTTGCGGCTCGTCTTTACGGCCGACCTCGAGGTGGAGACGCGCCCAACGCTCCTGAAGAACCTCTACCGCGGCAATACGGTGGAGGTGCTGGGGCGAGTCAGGGGCGCGCCGAAGACGCTTTCGTTCTCCCTTCGGGGACTGGCGGGAGCGCATGCGTACGACGGCTTCTACCGGCTGCCGCTTGCTGAGGGAAGGCGGGATCCGGCGCTGCCGGCGGAATGGAACAAGTGACGGATGCGGAGGGCAAGGTGCAAGTGAAGACGAAAGCGAGTGCCGATGCGGTGGTGGTGCTGAGCGGAGGGCAGGACTCGGCTTTGTGCCTGGCGCTGGCGGTGCGGAAGTACGGCGCCGCGCGGGTTGCCGCCATCACCTTCGCCTATGGCCAGCGCCACCAGATCGAGACGCGATACGCGCGGAAACTCGCGCGGCATTTCGGTGTCGCCGCCCATCAGGTGGTGAAGCTCGACTTCTATTCCCAGCTGACGACGAATGCGCTGATGGATTCGTCAGCGCCCATCCGGAAGCGCCGTGGCGCGAAGTGTCCGACCACGGTGGTCGAAGGGCGCAACGCCTTCTTTCTGCTCGCCGCCGGCGTGTGGGCCAAGTCCCTCGGCGCGAAGGCCGTCTATACCGGCGTTTCGGAGGCGGATTTCTCCGGCTATCCCGATTGTCGCGGCGTCTTCGTCCGCGCCCAGGAGCGGGCGATGCGGCTGGCGCTCGACTATCCGGTCAGGATCGTCACGCCTTTTCTCCGCCGCACCAAGGCCGAGGAATGGGCGCTTGCGGACAAGCTCGGCGTCTTCGAGCTCGTCCGCGAACAGACGGTAACCTGCTACCGCGGCATTCCGGGCGCGGGCTGCGGCGAGTGCCCCGCCTGCAAGCTCAGGGCGCGGGGGCTTGCCGCCTATCTGAAATTGCGGCGCTTGAAGGATAAAAAAGGAGGTAAGGCGACATGACGGTTAACGAACTTAATTCCCGCTTCGGCGCTCCCGGGCGGATTGTCTTTCATCAGGGTCATTGCGGTTATCCCGAGGTGGTCATCGCCAACAAGTTCGGGACGGCCGAAGTGGCGCTGTTGGGCGCGAACGTCCTTTCCTATCGTCCCACGGGCCATAGCGAAGTGCTGTTTCGCCCGGCAAAGCGCGACTATAACCGCGGCGAGAGCTTCCACGGCGGCGTTCCCGTCTGCTGGCCGCAGTTCGGCAACCGCTTTTCGAAGGCGCTGCCGCAGCACGGGTTCGCGCGCATCATGCCGTTCGAGGTGCGCGGGACGGAGTATTCCGAGGAGATGACCGAGGTGAAGCTGGGGCTTAGGAGCACTCCCGACACGAAGGCCATCTGGCCGCACGAGTTCGACCTGGAGCTGAAGGTCTCGGTCTCGATGAAGCTCAACCTCCGGCTCACCACGAAGAACACGGGTGCGGAGCCGTTCGCCTTCTCCTGCGGTTTTCATCCGTATCTGCGTCTCCGCGACCGGCAGGGCGCGACGGTGAAGGGGCTGGCGGGATGCGATTATTTCAACGGGGTGACCGGTGTCGCCGACGAGCACTTGGAAGGGGACCTGAAGCTCGTGGAGATGGTTGATCACATCTTCACGCTGCCGGCGGCGTTCAAGCACGAGGCGGCCGTGCTCGATCCGTCCCTGCGGCGGGCGCTCGCCGTCGCCTCGTCGGGGAATACGCGCGCGGTGGTGTGGAATCCCGGCGACGGCAACGAGTCGAAGCTCGCCGATTTCGCCGCGGGCGATGCCGCGAAATTCGTCTGCGTGGAGCCGGTGAGCGACTGGCCCGGCGGGCGGACGCTCGCGCCGGGCGAGACCTACGTGCTCACCGCGGCCATCCAGTCCACGCTGGAAGACGGACAGCCGCCCGTAAATAAATGATATAATATACGCTTTCTGGGTCCTGTAGCTCATCTGGACAGAGCAGCTGCCTTCTAAGCAGCGGGTAGTGGGTTCGAGTCCCGCCAGGACCGCCAAGGGAAGATTGAAAAGGTGGGCGCGAAGATCTTACAGAAAACACAACTGTCGGCGAATGTCTTTCGCCTGAAGCTGTTGTCGCCCCTGATCGCCCGCGCACGGAAGGCCGGGCAGTTCGTCATTCTCCGAACCGACGCCGAATGGGGCGAGCGCATTCCGCTGACGATCGCCGATGCCGATGCTGACGCCGGGACGGTCGAGGTCATCTTTCAGACGGTCGGCGCCACCACGCAGGAACTGGCGCGGTTCGAGGTGGGCGATGAACTCGCCGACCTCGTAGGGCCGCTCGGCAAACCGACCGAGGTGAAGAAGGTGGGGCATGTCGTCGTCGTGGGCGGCGGCATTGGCGTGGCGCCCGCCCATCCGATCGCCGAGGCGATGCGGAAGGCGGGGAACCGCGTCACGGTCATCATCGGCGCGCGGACGGCGGAGCTCGTCATCATGGAGGAGGAGATGCGCCGGATTGCCGACGAGCTTATCGTGGTTACCGACGACGGGTCGCGCGGACGGAAGGGGCTCGTGACCGAGCCGCTTCAGGAGCTTTGCGCACGCGGCGGCGTGGACGAGGTGGTTGTCATCGGCCCGCCGGTGATGATGAAGTTCTGCGCCCTTGCCACGAAACCCTTCGGAATCAAGACGGTCGCGTCGCTCAATTCGATCATGATCGACGGCACGGGGATGTGCGGCGGCTGTCGCGTCACCGTCGGCGGCAAGACGAAGTTCGTCTGCGTGGACGGCCCCGAGTTCGACGCCCATGAGGTCGATTTCGATTCGTTCATCCGTCGGCTCGGCGCCTTTCGGGACGAGGAACGTAAGCATCGGTGTCGGGCGGGGGTGTTCTCATGACCAATCGGGAACGTCTTGCGATTCCGCCGCAGGAGATGCGCGAGCTGCCGCCGCTGGAAAGGACGCACACCCTTGAGGAAGTGGCGCTGGGGTTGACGGCCGAGCAGGCGAAGCGGGAGGCGAGCCGTTGCCTCGGCTGCCCCACGAAGCCCTGCGTTCGGGGTTGCCCCGTCGGGATCCGCATTCCCGATTTCCTCGCGGCGGCCGCTGCCGGCGATTTCGCGCGGGCGTTGGCGATTGTCCGCGAAAACTCCCTTCTGCCCGCCGTCTGCGGCCGGGTCTGCCCGCAGGAACGCCAGTGCCAGAAGTTCTGCACGGTGGGCAAGGTTCTCAAGGATGTGCAGCAGGCCGTCGCCATCGGCCGCGTGGAGCGTTTCGTCGCTGACCATGCCCAGAATGAACCTTCCCCCTCAATCTCAACCTCCCCCTGCTCCCCATCCTCCCCCCGCGTCGCCATCGTTGGCTCGGGGCCGGCGTCGATTACCTGCGCGGCGGACCTGGCGCGCGCGGGATTCGGGGTGACGATGTTCGAGGCCTTCCATCAGCCGGGCGGCGTGCTCGTTTACGGCATTCCCGAGTTTCGGCTTCCGAAGCGCATTGTCGCGTGCGAAATCGAGAACCTGAAGGCGCTCGGGGTCGAGATCGTCTGCGATTTCGTGGTCGGGAAGACGCAGAAGCTTGCCGAGATGCTCAAGCCCGTCGGCGAATTCGATGCGGTGTTCGTGGGAACGGGGGCGGGATTGCCCAAGTTCATGAACATTCCCGGCGAAGAGCTGATCGGGGTCTTCAGCGCCAACGAATACCTGACGCGCGCGAACCTCATGAAGGCCTACCGCGAGGATCGGGCCGCCACGCCCTATTGGCACGGCAAGAAGGTGGTGGTCTTGGGCGGCGGGAATGTGGCGATGGATGCCGCGCGGATGGCGTTGCGGCTCGGCGCCGAAGAGGTGAACCTCGTCTATCGCCGCAGCGAACAGGAGATGCCGGCGCGGGCCGAGGAGGTGGCGCATGCGAAGGCCGAGGGCGTTCGCTTCCTCATGTTGCAGAACGCGAAGCGCATTCTCGGCGATGAAGAGGGTCGGGTTCGGGCGGTCGAGTGCCTGAAGTACGAGCTCGGGGAATGTGATGCCTCGGGGCGGCGTTCGCCGGTGGCAATCGAGGGGAGCGAGTTTACGCTCGCGGCTGATACGGTTGTCGTGGCGGTGGGGAACGGGGCAAATCCCCTTATCGCCGATACGACGCCGTCGCTGAAGGTCGATTCCCGAGGCCATGTGGTCGTGGACGAGGAGACGATGATGACTTCGATTCCCGGGGTCTTCGCCGGCGGCGACATCGTGCTCGGCGCGGCGACGGTGATCCTCGCGATGGGCGAAGGCCGCAAGGCGGCGGCGGGAATAAGGAAATACCTATGTTAAAGCGCAAATACCTGATCGGTGAATTCTTCGGCGTTCCCGTTTTCGTGGACTCGTCGTTCCTGATTCTCCTTTTCCTCTTCGTCCTTGATTTCCATTCGTTCACCTACGGGCTTTCGTTTGCGCTGATCTTGGCGCTCTCGGTGGTGGTGCACGAGTTTGCGCACGTGGGGATGGCGCGGGTGTTCGGCTATCGGACGCGCGACATCACGCTTTCGCTTCTCGGTGGCTGCGCCTCGATCATCGCCTTGCCGCGCAAGGCGTGGCAGGAGTTTGCGACGGCCATTGCAGGCCCCCTTGCGAGTTTCGCGCTCGTCTTGCTCGCGTTGCTGCCCGACCTCCTGGGGCTGCGCATCGAAAACCACTATTTGCGCATGCTGGTGTTCTATGCGTTCTGGATGAACCTGATGCTGGGCGCGTTCAATCTCCTGCCGGGCTTCCCGCTGGACGGCGGGCGCATTTTCCGTTCGGTGATGCGTGCGTTTCTCTCGCGGGCGAAGGCCACTTACGTGGCGATGATCGTGGGGCGGGTCTTTGCGGTGCTGTTGGCGATTCGCGGACTCTGGGCGATGCTGAACGGCAGTTGGGGATTCGTTTCCATTCTCATCGCCTGGATGATCTGGAAAGAGGGCTATCGGGAGTATCTGGTTGCCAAGCAGGAGGAGGATTTCCGCGCTTGGACGCAGGACGACTTCGACGCCCGCGTTTCGCCGCCGCCCTATGAGCGGTAGTTGCTGCATCTGAGCATAATCGCTGTGTCGCGAAGCTCACACCCATCGCGCGAGGTACGGTCTCGCTCGTGCGCAAGCCGTGCAACCGCCCGAACTGCAAACTCTGCGGAAGCGGGGCGAAGCACCCTGCACTGATCTTCACCTGCCGTGTCGACGGCAAGGGGAATTGCTTTCACATCCAGCCGAGACATGAGGCACTCATGCGGGAACGTCCGTGTCAGTTTGCAGATCCGTGCAGTGAACGCAACGGCATTCTTCCAGATGTCGAGATTGTGGTGCCGTTCCCTTGCGAGATCGGCTTCAGCTGTCGTGATGTCCTCAAATGCTCAAATCGCCGAGTAGTTTCACCTCGCTTTTGCCAAATATGGTATAATCTTCTCCAATGGCTGAGAAGCAGCTTTTTGCCGATGACTACAAGGTGACGCTCGATGTTTTCGAGGGCCCGCTGGATCTGTTGCTCTATCTCATCCGTCGCGAGGAACTCGATATCTACGACATCCCCATCGAGCACGTCACCCGCGAGTACATGAAGTTCATCGAGGAGGCACGCGAACTCGATCTCGACATCGCCGGCGAATTCATCGTGATGGCCGCCACCCTCATGGTCATCAAGTCACGGATGCTCCTTCCCGTCTCGCGCCGTACGGCCGAGGACGACGGCAACGAGGAATATGTGGACCCGCGCCTCGACCTCGTCCGTCAGCTCGTCGAATACAAGAAGTTCAAGGATGCCGCGCTCCGCCTGGAGACGATGGAGGCGCTGAAGGCCAACGCCTTCGACTACGGCGGCGGCAGGCCCAAGTTCGAGAAGACGGCCGCCGACGCGAAGACCGCCATCGCCAATCTCGATCTCTACGATCTCCTCACCGCGTTCCAGGAAGTGCTCGCGCGCGCCAACGAGATTCCGCACGAGGAACTGAAGGGCATCCGCTTCTCCGTCCCCGAGAAGATGGATCTCGTCCTCTCGCGCGCCCGCAACGAAGGGCAGGTGTCGTTTTCCCAGCTCTTCGTCGCCGGCGCCCCGCGCGGCGAGATCATCGTCACTTTTCTGGCGCTGTTGGAACTTCTCCGTCAGCACCGCGTCATCGTCTATCAGAACGCGGCGTTCCATGAGATCACGATTCTCCCCTCGAAGGAGGAGCCGGAAGACAAACCCCTCGAAAGACCGGATGACTATGAGTGATGAAGTGAAAATTCCATTGCCGCGTTCCCTGCAGGAAATCGTCGGCTCCCTCCTCTTCGCGAGCCCCGATCCGCTTACCGCGACCGAGCTCCGCGCCGCCGTCCGCGCGTTGGATCCGGAGGAAGGCGAGAACCAAGAGGTGATGGATGTCTATAAAAGCTGCACCAATCGCGAAATCGACGAGGCGCTGAAGGGGCTGGGCAAGGCCTTGTCGGTGGCCGGGTGCGGCTTTGAACTCGTCTGTACCGGCGGCACCTATCGGCTTCAGACGGTGCCGAGCTGCGGGCGCTATGTGCGCGCGATGCTTAAATTGGACCGCCCCAGCCGTCTCGGGCGCGCGTCGTTGGAGACACTTGCAATCGTCGCCTATCGCCAGCCGCTCACCAAGAGCGAGATTGAAGCGATCCGCGGCGTGGATGTGACCGCGAACCTGAAGACGCTGTTGGATCTGCAGTTGGTGCGCATTGTCGGCAAGTCGGAACTGCCGGGGCATCCGTTCCTCTATGGGACCACGCCGATTTTCCTCGAACACTTCGGGCTTGCGAACTTGAGCGAGCTCAATGAACTCGATCCCACGCTGCAGCGCTCCAATCCGCGGCTTAAGGCCGAGGAGTACAAGCGGAAGGTGGAGAAAGTAGGTGGAGGTGGAGAGGAGAAGGTGGAGAAAGTAGGTGGAGGTGGAGAGGGGAAGGTGGAGAAAGCAGGTGGAGGTGGAGAGGGGAAGGTGGAGAAAATAGGTGGAGGTGGAGAGGGGAAGGTGGAGAACGAAGAGGAGGATTTCTTCATTGACGATACGCCGGATGAGTTTGATGATGACGATGATGATGAGGACGATGAGGAAGATGGCGAGGAGGAGGGCGATGAATAAACTACTGCCGGTTGCGGCCGCGCTCTTGCTGCTCACCGCCTGCGACAGACCTTCGCGGGCGCTCGACGCAGAACGCGCCGATCAGATCTACCGTGCGGCGATGGCCGACTATGCCGCCGGACGCCTCGCGGAAGCGGTCAAGGGCCTTGAACGGGTTGTGCGCGCTACGCCCGGCAACGCCTCCGCACGCTTTCAGCTGGCGTGTCTCTATCAGGACTTCAGGCACGATAATCTCTCGGCGCTCTGCCAGTACCGCGAGTACCTCCTGCTGGAGCCCAAGAGCGATAAGGCGTCGGTCGCGGCGGAACGCGCCGAGCGCTGCGAACGCGATCTCGCCCCCGAATTGTCCCGCAAGTACCAGCTGGGCAATGTTGCCGCGCTTTCCGAAAATGTCGTGCGGTTGGAACAGGAACTTGCCGAGGCGAAGGCCCTTAAAGACCAGACCCTGCAGCAGAAGGCCAAGCTGGAAGAGCGGGTGCGGAAGCTGGAAGAGGAGGCGGTTCGCCTGCGCCGGATGGTCGGCTCGCTGGAATCGGATCTCGTTTCCCGGGAACGCCCGAAGGAAGTGACGGATAAGTCGATTCTCGAGGACGACGAATCCACGGTGCCTGCGGTCGGCACGGATGAGGTTCAGCGGCTGTTGGCGGAGGAGGCCGAAGAGACCGAGTCCGGAGTGATGCCGTTCAAGCGGGTCGAGAAGACCGAGAAGGACGACAAGCGTGAAACGGCCGAGAAGGGTGCGGAGCGCCCGAAGACCTATGTGGTCCAGGATGGCGATACGCTCTATGAGATCGCGCGGCGCTTCTACGGCAAGGTCTCTGCATGGAAGACGATTCGCGACGCCAACAAGGCCATTATTTCCACTGACGGCCGGATTAATGCCGGTCAGAAACTCGTTTTGCCGTAACGACATGACCAAGCGCCTCCATGCCCGTCCGATCAGCTCCGTTCATGCCTATACGCGCGTGCAGGAGCCGTGGCGGATGGAAGAGACGCGCGAGCAGTTGGAAAACGGCGGCAAGCGTGGCGGGGTGGACTGGCGGCTCTACCATTACATTTCCGGCGGCGGTATGAAGGCGTTCGGCCGTTCGGTCGAGCAGGAACGGCGGATGCGCAGGCAGACGCGCTTCCTGGTGGTGTGCGGGGTGCTGGCGGTTCTGTGGTTGGTCGGATGGATGGTGTAGGGGGAGAAGTAGGAAGTTAGAATAAGGAGAAATGAAAATGAAAAAGATGATGCTGATGGTTGGATGTTTGGCGGCCTTGGGGGGCTTTGCCGACAACAACGGGACGATGGCTTTCCTGAAGCAGCAGGCATATGCCGAAATGCAACGTGTGCAAGGGCAGATCGACACCTTGCAGACGAATCATGACGACCTCGAAATGCGGGTCGGCAAATTGGAGAAGGGTGATGGCGAAGTGGCCAATCTCCGTGCGGAAGTCGCCTCGCTCAAGGCCGAGCTCGACGCCTTGCGGCGCGAACTCGCCGGTCAGCGCGAAGGCATCGTCAAGGATCTCTCTTCGCGCATCGCCAAGATCCAGAGTGCCGAGCCGCCGCCGCCGAAAGCACAGCCGCTCGGCGAGCATTATGAGTACACGATCAAGTCCGGCGACAGCTTGTTCCTCATCGCGCAGACCTTCGGGACGACGGTTGCGAAGATTAAGCAGATGAACAATATGAAGACCGATATCTTGCGAGTCGGGCAGAAAATCAACATTCCCAAGGAGAAGTGAGATGAAGATTCTGGTGGTCGGTTCGGGCGGACGTGAACATGCAATAACCTGGCGGCTCGCGCAGGACGCGGAGAAGCATCAGCTGTTCGCGGCGCCCGGGAACGCGGGCATCGCCGCGCTTGCGGAGTGCCTGCCGATCAAGGCGGAGGATATCGAGGGAATCGTCGCGTGGGCGAAGGCGGAGCGGCCGGAACTGGTGGTGGTGGGACCGGAGGCGCCGCTGGTGAAGGGGCTGGTCGATGCGCTGGAGGCGGTCGGCGTGCCGGCGTTCGGCCCGTGCGCGGCCGGTGCGCGGATGGAGGGCTCGAAGCGCTTCGCCAAGGAGATCATGGACGCGGCGGGGGTGCCGACCGGGAAGGCCGAGGTCTTCACGGACGCGGCGAAGGCGAAGGCGGCGCTCGCCGGCTATGGACTTCCCGTCGTCATCAAGGCCGATGGCCTCGCCGCCGGAAAGGGCGTCATCGTCGCGGAGACGACCGCGCAGGCCGAGGCGGCAATCGACGACATGCTCGTCGGCAACAAGTTCGGCGCGGCGGGAGCGGAGGTGCTGATCGAGGAATTCCTGCACGGCGAGGAGTGCTCGATTCTCGCGATGGTCGATGGGAATGACGCGGTGCTGCTGCCGAGCTCGCAAGATCATAAGCGCGTCTTCGATGGCGACAAGGGACCGAACACGGGCGGGATGGGTGCGTACAGCCCCGCTCCCGTCATCACCTCGGATAAGCTGCCGATGATCAAGGAGAAGATCATCATGCCAGTGGTGCGCGAGCTCAAGAAGCGCGGCATCGTCTATCGCGGCATCCTCTATGCGGGACTGATGGTCAATACGCCGGAGGCGAATCCGCACGGGCCGCTTGCGAAGAGCGGCAGCGAGATCAATGTCGTCGAGTTCAACGCGCGCTTCGGCGACCCCGAGACCGAGGCGGTGCTGCCGCGGCTCGGCGGCGATTTTGCGGCGGCGCTCCTCAAGGCGGCGAAGGGATGCCTGCAGGAAACGGATATCGTGGTCAGGCCGGAGTGCGCGGCGACGGTAATCGTCGCCTCGGCGGGATATCCGGGAAGCTACGAGAAGGGGAAGGTAATTGAAGGTGTAGGTGCAGGGGAAGGTGTAGAGCGGGCGATTGTCTATCATTGCGGCACTAAGGCCGAGGGCGGCAAGGTGCTTACCGCCGGCGGGCGGGTCCTTTCGGTGACGGGAGTCGCCGCGGACTTGCGCGAGGCGGTGGATCTCGCGTATCGGCGGATCGGGCAGATCACCTTCGACGGCATGTTCTATCGCAAGGACATCGCCCATCGGGCGTTCGAGCGCGGATGAAGGTAGTCGGGATAGCCAGCTCCTCCAAGGGCAACGCCTATCTTGTCGAGCATGGCGGCGCGGCGGTGCTGGTCGATTGCGGCGTGCCGTACTGCATGCTTCGGTACTTCGCCTTCGACGCCGTGCTCATCACCCATTCGCACACGGATCACGTGAGCGGACTCAAGACCCTCCTCAGTCATCGCGATCTGCCCGTCTATGCGAATGTGGCGACGGCGGAGACCGTGGCGCACGACTGCGAAATCGACGAATCGGCCTTCGTCTGCTTCGAGAACGGTCAGGCCTTTCCCGTCGGCGCGTTCGAAGCGCGCGCCTTTTCGATTCCGCACGATACCAGCGATCCCGTCGGGTATCTGCTGTCAGCCGACGGCGAGACGTATTTCCACGGCACCGACATCGGCTCGCCGCTTGATTCGGTGGGGCGGGCGCTCGCGGAGGCGACGGTCGCGACGCTGGAGTCGAATCACGACCTCACCCTGCTTTTTGAGAGTGCGCGGCCACAGTCGCTTAAATCGCGCATCTGCGGTCCTCGCGGGCATCTCTCGAACGATCAGGCGGCGGAGCTCGTGCGGCGCTATGCGTCGGCGCGTTTGCGCGAACTTAACCTCGCCCATCTTTCGCGCGATTGCAATGCCCCGCATCTCGCCGAGGGGGTGATGAAGGCGGCGCTGGCGGAGCTGGGGCGCGAGGACGTGGCGCTGCGGATTTTCCTGTAGGGGGCTGACATGAAGACGCTGAAGCCGTATTTCCAGCTCTTGCGCATCGTGAATCTCCCCACGGTGCCGGGTGACGTGCTCGCGGGCGCGGCGGCGGTGCTGTTGCCGGCGAGTGCGCTTAAATCGCTCGCGGCGGTGCCGCAGCCGTTGGCGATCGTGGCGGCGGCGCTGGCGGGCGTGTTGCTGTATCTCCTCGGACTTGTCGATAACGACATCGTCGGCGCGGCGACCGATCGCGATCGCCCTATTCCCCGCGGCGAAATTTCGCTCTTCGCGGCGCGGGTCCTGCGGGCGATCCTGCTTGTTGCCGCTGTCGCCGTCGCCTGGGGTGCGGGGCTGCCGAAGGGCTGGTGGCTGAATGCCGCGGAGCTGCTGGCGGCCATCGCCATCTACAACCGCACCAAGTGGCCGCTGGCGATGGGACTCTGCCGGGCGCTCAACGTGCTCGGAGGGGCGTTCGCGCTTGGCTACGGTCTTTCGTGGCAGGCGGGAGCGGTGGCGCTCGTGGCGCTTGTTTACATTGCCGCCGTCACTCGGTATTCGCGCGGCGAGGAGCTGGATGCGGAAAAACGCCGCCGCGTGGGCGCGCTCGTTGGCGGGGTGATCTACCTGCAGCTGGCGGCGCTACTGGTCTTTCCGATCCGCCCGCTCTTGATCACGGGCGCATTGCTGCTGGTGGCGCTCAGGATCCTGAAGCGGACATTGCCGGAGGTGAGCGCGTCGTGAAGCGGCTTACGGTGATGGCGGCGGGGCTTGGGTACGGGCTCCTTGAGCGAAACGGGATGACCGAGATCGCGGGCCTCAAGTTCGCGTCGAAGGCATCCGTCTTTCCCGCCGTCACCTGTGTCGCCCAGGCCTCGCTCCGTACCGGGCTTGCCCCCGCCGAGCACGGGATGGTTGCGAACGGTTGGTGGTCGGAGACGCTCAAGAAGCCGCTTTTCTGGGAACAAAGCGCCGCGCTCGTCAAGGGGCCGCGCGTCTGGGGGCCGAAGACGGGACTCTTCTTCTTCCAGCAGTCGCTCGGCGAGCAGGCGGAACTCGTCGTCTCGCCCGCGCCGATTCACAAGCACGGCGGCGGCATGGTGATGAGCTGCTACACGAAGCCGACGGGAATGGAGAGCGTCCTTAAGAAGCTTTGCGGCCGGTTCCCGCTTTGGCGCTACTGGGGGCCGCTCGCGAGTCCGAAGGTGGGGCGCAAGTGCATTTCGTACTTCGAGGAGATGACGAACGTCCATGATGTCGAGGAGGCGTATCTCTATCTGCCTACGCTGGACTATGCCGCGCAGAAGTACGGGCCCGATTCGTCGGCGGCGAAGGCGTCCCTGAAGGAGTTCCGGCGCCAGCTTGAGCGAATCGCGGACCTCGCCATGCGTCGCGGCTGTGCGCTGAAGGTGCTTGGCGACTACGAGATCACGCCGGTGACGGACGATCCCGTCTTGCCCAATGTGATCTTGCGCCGAGAGGGGTTTTTCAAGACGCGGACGGTCGGCGGAATGACCTATCCCGATTTCTTCCAGTCGTCCGCTTTCGCGATGTGCGACCACGAGGTCTGTGTCCTCGTCGGCCCCGAGCGCGAGAAGGCCGCGGAGATCTTGCTGGCGACAAAGGAATTTGAATGTCCGCTGTCCACCTCCACCTCTGCCTTTCTTCATAAATCTCAAATCTCAAATCTCAAATTCTCCACCTCCACCTCTTCTCTCCTCCTCCTGGCGAAGCAAGGCAGTTGGTGCGGCTACGAGTGGTGGACGGACGCTCGCGAGGCGCCAGATTTCGCCCGGCACGTGGATATCCACAACAAGCCCGGCTTCGATCCCAAGGAGCTTTTCTTCTTTTGCCGCGGAGTCGTCAAGGGGACGCACGGGCGCGCGTGCGCGGTGGCGGTCTCGGAGGAGGCGCGATGAGGCGGAATCTCGCCGTCGGGCATTTCCTTAACGCCGATTTCCAGGCGGCGTGCGCGCCGTATCTGGGGCGCATCAAAGAGACGTTCTTCGCCTGGCCGGGCGTCCTCTCCTGCCGTCCGTCGCCGGACTTCACTCCCGACCTCAGGGCGCGGATGCTCGCCGACCTCAAGTGGGCGCGCGCCGAGGGCGTGGAACTCGACACGCTCTTCAACTGCAACTGCTATGGGGACGGCGCCATCTCGCAGGAGCTTGCGGATTTCGTCGCGCGCACCTTGCGGGAGATGGACGCGGAAGGGCTGTTCCCCGAAACTGTCACCACCACTTCGCCGTTCATCGCCACGATCCTGCGGCGCGATTTTCCGGCGGTCAGGATCCGCCTGAGTGTCAATCAGCGCGTCCACGGGACGCTCGGGTTCGAGAGCGTCCTCGAACTGTTCGATTCGTTCTACGCGAGCCGCGAGCGCCACCGCGAACTCGATTGGCTGTCGGCGGCTCACGCTTGGGCCGAGGCGCACGGGAAGACCATGGGCCTGCAGGCCAACAGCGGTTGTCTGCGGCAATGTCCGTTCCAGACCTTCCACGACAATCTCCACGGCCACGACCGCCAGCGGCAGTCGCAGGAGGGGGCGAAGTTCGGCTTTTCGGTTTTTCGTTGCCAGGAGCATTATGCGCGCGGCAACCGTGAGGATTTCCTCAAGGCCACCTGGTTGCGGCCCGAGGACTTGCCGGAATACGAGCCCTTTGTCGGGATCGTGAAGCTTGCCACCCGCCGCCACCCCGATCCCGTAAAGGTGCTTTCGGCCTATGCGAACTACCGTTTCGACGGCAATCTCGCGGAACTGATGGATCCGGTGCAGGCGTTTCCGCAGGGTGTGGACAACGCTACGCTTGGCCGCTCGCCGCGGTGGCGCGAGGTGCGTGCGTGTCCCCGGGCGAACGATTGCCGGCATTGCGGCAGATGCGCGGCGCTGGCGCAGGAGGTTTTTCGCTGATGGGCGCGCCGGTCGAGGTGAGGATCGAGCCGTCGTGGAAGGCGGTATTGGCAGCGGAGTTCTCGAAGCCCTACTTTGCCGCGCTTGCCGCCTTCGTGAAGGACGCATACCGCCGGGGGACGGTCTATCCGCCGCCGGGGAAGATCTTCGAGGCGTTCGCCCGCACGCCCTTCGAGCAGGTGAAGGTGGTGATTCTCGGGCAGGATCCGTATCATGAGCCGGGGCAGGCGCAGGGGCTTGCATTCTATGTGCCGCCGACGGTGTCCGCCCCGCCGTCGCTCGTCAATATCGCAAAGGAGCTCGGGCATCGGCCCGATCTCCTCAAGTGGACGGCTCAGGGGGTGCTGCTCCTTAACGCGACCTTGACGGTTCAGGCCCATCAGGCGGGAAGCCATCAGAACCGCGGCTGGGAGGCGTTTACCGACGCGGTCATCCGCGCGCTCGCGGAAAGGCGCGAGCACCTCGTCTTCATCCTCTGGGGGGCGTATGCGCAGAAGAAGGGCGCTTTCATCGATCGCTCCCGCCATCTGGTGATTGCCTCGCCGCATCCTTCGCCGCTTTCGGCTTATCGCGGCTTTTTCGGCTCGCGGCCGTTCGCGCGGGCGAATGAATACCTGGAAGCGAACGGCATAGGCGGAATCGAGTGGTGACGAGATGTGGTCGGCCCTGATACTCGCGGTAATCGTCGGCACCTGGAACGGGGAGTGGTTTCCCTCCGGGCGGGCGGAGCATCGTGCCAATCCCGAAGTGGAGGCCGCCACCATCCGCGAGGCGGGGAAGATGCTTCGCGCCGGGATCGACGCCTTTGACCCCGAAGGGAAGGAGGGGGTGATCCTCTGCCTCAACGAAGTGCGGGGGCCGCGGGTGGCGGGGGAACTCGCGAAGGCGACGGGGCTTACCAACCTGCAGGTGGCGGTGGTCACCGGGTATCGTCGCCGCGACCGCTTCGACTACCAGCAGGACGTGATTCTCACCACGCTGCCCGTCGTGACCACCAGCTGGAGCCGCTGGAAGAACGCCAAGGCCGAGACGCCGCCCCGCGGTTATGCGCAGGCGGATCTCGTTTTCGCGCCCGCCGTCACCGCGCGCGTCTATGCCGTTCATCTGAAAAGCAACTACGGCGCGACGGGCAAGCCGGAGGTCGCCGCGGCCAATCGGGCGAAACGGACGCGCGCCGTCGAGCAGCTGGTCGAACAGGAGCGGGTGAAGCGCGGCCATCCGCCGCGGCCGCTCGTCATCTGCGGCGACTTCAACACCGACAAGTGGCGGGAGGAATTCAAGGACGAGCGGGTTTTCACGATCCTCGAAGAGGCGGGTTACACCAACCTCGTCGCCGCGCTGCCGCCGGCCGAGCGCGCCACCCATCCGAACAAGCGTTGGGGCGACAGCGTTCTCGACTACATCTTCCTGCGCGGGCTCAAGAGCGAGGGCTTGCCGAAAATCCTGCCCAATGACGCGCTTTCCGATCATCGGGCCGTGTTCTCCCGCGTCAAAATTTGGTAAAATACCCTCTTACAAAAGGAACTAAGCGAAATGATGAGCATTACGGCGGACGAACTCCGCGAGAAGTATCTGAAGTTTTTCGAGTCGAAGGGGCATAAGATCATCCCCGGCTCGAGCGTGATTCCCGAAAACGATCCGACCGTCCTCTTTACGACGGCGGGCATGCATCCGCTCGTCCCCTACCTGATGGGCGCGATGGAGCATCCGGCGGGAACGCGGCTCACCGACGTGCAGAAGTGCGTTAGGACGGGCGATATCGACGAAGTGGGCGACGCGGCGCATCTCACTTTCTTCGAGATGCTCGGCAACTGGTCCTTGAACGACTACTTCAAGAAAGAGGCGATCTCGTGGAGCTTCGAGTTCCTGACCAAGCACCTCGGCTTCAAGCCCGAACAGCTTAATGTCACCGTCTTCCGTGGCGAGGGCAAGGAAGGCGACGAGGGGTACATTCCCGCCGACGAGGAGGCAGTCGAAATCTGGAAGTCGCTGGGGATTCCCGAGGAGCGCATCTTCCGCCTGCCGCGCGAGGACAACTGGTGGGGACCGGCGGGGACGACGGGGCCGTGCGGACCTGATAGTGAAATGTTCATCGATACGGGCAAGGAGAAGTGCGGGCCTAATTGCCGTCCCGGCTGCCATTGTGGCAAGTACATCGAGATCTGGAACGACGTCTTCATGCAGTACAACAAGAACGAAGAGGGCAAATTCGTTCCGCTCGGGCGCCACAATGTCGATACCGGGATGGGCGTCGAGCGCACCGTTTGCATGATGACCGGCGCTAAGACGGTTTATGATACCGAGATCTTCAAGCCCATTATGGATGCGATCGAGGCGATGAGAGGGGAAGGTGTAGGTGGAGGTGTAGGTGGAGAGGACGAGGTTTTGCGCGCGAAGCGCATCATCGCCGACCATATGCGTACGGCGACATTCATCCTCTGCGATCCGAAGGGCGGCGTGAAGCCCGGTAATGTGGGCGCGAACTACGTCTTAAGGCGGCTCATCCGCCGCGCGGTGCGCTTCGCCCGCCAGCTCGGCATTGCCCCTGGCTTTACCGTGAAGCTCGCGGAGGTCATTGGCGAAAAGTACAGCCACGTTTATCCCGAACTGAAGGCGAATCTCGAAACCTGCCGCGCCGACCTGGAGGCCGAGGAGAAGCGTTTCACCGCGACTCTCGACAAGGGCGAGGCAATGTATCAGAAGGTGGCCGAGCAGCTTAAGGCCCACGGGCAGTCCGAGATCAGCGGCAAGACCGCCTTCAAGCTCTACGACACCTTCGGCTTCCCGATCGAGCTTACGCTTGAAATGGCGGCGAAGGACGGCCTTACCGTGGATAAGGCCGGCTTCGAGGAGGCGAATTTGAAGCATCAGGAGCTTTCGCGCACCACTTCGGCGGGCTCGTTCAAGGCGGGGCTCCAGGACAACAGCGAAGTCGTCACGCGCATGCACACGGCGACGCATCTTCTCCACGCGGCCTTGCACAAGGTGCTGGGGCCGACGGCCAACCAGAAGGGCTCGAACATCACCGCCGAGCGGCTGAGGTTCGACTTCTCCTGGCCGGAGAAATTGACCGAGGAGCAGAAGGCGGAGATCGAGAAGCTCGTGAACGGCTGGATTGCCGAGGGCATCGAGGTCACCAAGAAGATGACCACGGTCGAGGAGGCGAAGCAGGAGGGCGCGATGGCGCTCTTCGGCGCGAAGTACGGCGATCAGGTTTCGCTCTACACGATCGGCGAGGTCTCGAAGGAGATCTGCTGCGGGCCGCACGTTCAGAACACGAAGGAACTCGGCAGCTTCAAGATCAAGAAGGAGGAGTCGTCCTCCGCAGGCGTCCGCCGCATCAAGGCGGTCATCGGGAACATGTGACCGATGCGGCGCGCGCTGATCCTTTCCCTTGTCTCGCTTGCGGCGGCGCTTACGGCGTCTGCGGCGTTCGATCTGGACCGGTGGGAGGCGCGGCGGTTGGCGGCGATTTCCGAGTCCCGGCGTCTCCGCGCCGCCTATTCGAACGCGGTGGCGCTGGCGACGACGCCGGCTGACAAGGTCAGGTTGCCGATTGAAAACTTCGCGGACGGCACGGTGAAGACGCTGCTCCTGGCCGATCAGGCCCAGCTGTTCCTGGATACGGGAATGGTCTGGGGCAAGGGCGTGACCCTCGAGCAGTACCGGGCAGACGGCAAGCTGGAGGCGCGGATCACCGCCGCTTCGCTGATTGCCGACCGCAAGCGGAAGGTCTGTTGGATCGAAGGCCACGCCACGGCCGTGCGCGGCCGGACTTCCCTGGAGGGCGAGAACGCCTACTTCGAGGCGGAGGACGGCTACCTGCGGCTTTTCAACGAGGCGAAGATCGTGTCGGAGGATTTTGAACTCAAGGGAATCAAGTTATGATCGAACCGCTCTGCCTGTTCCTCGCGGCCGCGCTGGTCGCTTCGACGAATGCCGTCCCGGCGGCGGCCGCCGCGACGAACGCCGTGGATCGCCGCGTCACCGTGACGGCGCAGCACGCCGACTACGACCGTAAGGAAGGGGTGGTCTTCTTCGACGGCAAGGTGGAAGCCGCCGACGGCGAAATGAACCTTCATTCCGACCGGCTCTACCTCTTTCTCGACGGGACGAACAGCTTGAAGCGCATCGTCGTCCTGGGGAAGGTGGCGATTACCAACGGCATGCGGAGCGGCGCCTGCGCGCGCGCCCAGTATCTCGCGAAGGAAAAGCGCATCGTCATGTTCGGGGCGGAGGATCGCCCCGCGAAACTGGTGGACGATTCGTCGCGGCGGAGCGAGGTGGTGGGCAAGAAGATCACCTTCTATGTCGATTCCGAGCAGGTGGAAGTGGAAGACCCCGTCATTACCGTCGAAGGCGGCGACGCGAAGGAGTTTTTGCCGCTTTCCGGCGGTGCCCTTGAAAGCCCCGCCCCGAATGTGCTATAATATACCCTCAATTTATTTGAAAGGAAACGAACATCATGAAGATGACTTGGCAGCCGTCGAAGATCAAGCGGAAAAGGAAAATCGGTTATCGCGCGCGTAAGGCGACGAAGGGTGGGCGCAAGGTGCTCGCCTCCCGCCGCGCGAAGGGCCGCAAGCGCCTGACGCAGGTCTAAGGAATTCGGTCATGTCCACGCGACTCCCCGGCGCGAGATACTCGCGTATCTTCGACCGGGGGCGTTCCTTGAAGGGACGTCTCCTCGTTGCGTGGCAGTGCCCGGCAGATGACGCCGACCGGAAGGCCGGCGTCGTTGTCTCCAAGAAGACCTTCGCCGATGCCGTTGACCGCAATCGTGCCAAGCGTTTGATGCGAGAGGCGTATCGGCTTTTGGTGAAGGCGGGGGAGATGCCGGCGAAGGTGGAGTGGATCTTCATCGCGCGGCGGGCGATTCTGGGCAGGAAGTGCGCCGAGGTGATGGACGAGATGCGGCGGCTTTCCCGGTCGGGCGGTCAGTGATGAGTCGGTTGCTGATTATGCTGGTCAGGGGTTACCAGGTGGCGCTTTCGCCGATGTTGGGCGGCGCGTGCCGATTCGAGCCGAGTTGTTCGAACTACATGATTGAGGCGCTCCGCGTACACGGGGCGGTAAAGGGGACGCTTTTGGGGCTGTGGAGAATTCTGCGATGTCATCCGTTTGGGAAGCACGGTTACGACCCGGTTCCGAAACGGGGAAGGTGGAAAAACGATTTTGAGAAAGTCGAATGCTGCCGATAGCAGTCGAATGCTGTCGAAAGCGGAAAGAGAAAATGATGAATAAGACAGAGAAGTTGATTTGCCTGGTACTGGGCGCGGTGCTCGCGTGGTATCTTTTCAGTGAAACCAAACGGGCGAAGACGGTTGCCCGCGAACGTGCGGCGGCGGTGACAAACGAAGTTGCACAGGCGGCGGCGGAGACCATGGAGGCGGCGGTGGCCGCAGCGGCGGAACCGGCCCAGGCGGAGTCGCCGCCCGCCAGTGTCCCGTCGGTGCCCGAGCGCCTGGTGACACTGGAAAATGACGCGGTTAAGCTGGAGCTTTCCACCTGGGGGGCGGTCGTCAGGCGGGTGACCCTGAAGAAGTACGCGCAGGACCGCGGGCCGCTTTCCGAGGAGAATCCGCCGGTCGTCCTTGATTTCTCCGCGAGTCCCCTCGGCGCCGGCGAGGCGGTGACGGCGTTCGAGGTGGCGGAGCAGACGGATGCGTCCGTACTTTTCCGCCAGGGCGCGGCGACGCGCCGGATCACGCTGGGCGAAAAGTATCAGATCGTCCTGGAGGATGCGGGAGCGGCGGCGAAGACGCTGTCGCTCGGAGCGATGCGCATGGGCGTGTCCAAGAACGATCTCCTCTCGGTCGATTCGCTGGTCGAGGGGCCGAAGGGCCCGGAGCCGATTCATCACTGCGAAGGCAAGTCGCCGCTCAAGGACTATCTCGTCGGCGGGCTTTCGGGCGGTTGCAGCGGGTCGAAGAACGCCGCGGGCCTGCCGCCGTCCGTGACGGTGGAGGTGCCGGGGCGGCAGCGGTACGTGGCGCTCAAGAACCGTTTCTTCGTGGCGGCGCTCGTTTCGACGACCGATCCGAACGAGGGTTTTTCGGCGACAGTTTCCCGGAATCTGGGCGCGGCGAACTACCGACCCGAATCGGTGGCGGCCGTGATGCGCTTCGGCGCAGCACCGGCGACGCGCACGAGCGTCTTCTACGTTGGTCCCAAGAAGCAGTCGCTCTTGTGGGATCTCGGGATGAAGGACGTGATGGAGTTCGGCATGTGGCGCTGGCTCTGCTATCCGATCGTCTGGATCCTGAATCTCTGTCACGGCGTGATTCCGAACTTCGGCGTCGCCATCATCATCCTGACGATTCTCGTGCGGCTCGTCTTCTGGCCGCTTACCCACAAGTCCACGGTGGGGATGAAGAAGATGCAGGAGATCCAGCCGCTCATGAAGGAGCTTCAGGCGAAGTACAAGGACAATCCCCAGCGGCTGCAGCAGGAGGTGTGGGCGCTCTACCGCGAGAAGAAGGTGAATCCCATGAGTTCGTGCCTGCCGATGCTCATTCAGATCCCCGTCTTCATCGCACTCTTCAATGTGCTCCGTTCGGCGGTGGAGCTCCGCTACGCGCCGTTCCTTTGGATTGGCGACCTTTCCGAACCGGAGGCGCTGTTCGCCTCGTGGTTCCCGTTCGGCGGGCTCAATATCTTGCCGATTCTGATGGCGGCGACGATGGCGCTCCAGTCGGCGCTGACGCCTTCGACGGGCGATAAGAACCAGCAGAAGATGATGATGGTCTTCATGCCGGTGATGATGCTCTTCATGTTCTACTCCTTCCCGTCGGCGCTGTCGCTCTACTGGACGCTTTCGCAGGTCCTCTCGATCTGGCAGATGTATCTCATTCGTCACCCCTTGACGAGAATCGGCGAAAAGTGATACAATTCAAGAAGTTTGTTCAAAGGCGGCGTGTGCTTCCAATGGACAAGTGATAAACAAGTAAGGAAGAATCAGATGGAAATCTATGTTGGTAACCTCGCGTACGCGACCACCGACGATGGACTCAAGGCGGCGTTCGCGGCTTTCGGCGAAGTTACCGCCGTTCGTGTCGTGACCGATCGCATGACCGGTCGCAGCAAGGGCTTCGGCTTCGTGACGATGCCCGACGCCACTCAGGCGCAGGCCGCAATCGACGCCCTCAACGGGCATGAGCTCGATGGCCGCACGGTGCGCGTCAACGAGTCGCAGCCCAAGCCGCGCGAAGAGCGCCGTGGCTTCGGTGGCCGTGGCTTCGGCGGCGACCGCGGTCCCCGTCGCGAGACCCGCTGGTAAGCAGCGAATGGACGAAATCGATTTCGATTCCGATTCCTACGACGACATCGTCGAAAAAGACCCGCGCTATCACGCGCGGGCCTATTCTTTGCTGATGGACGTCGTCCAATACCTCGGCCGCGAGCAGGGGCATATGGCGGCCGAGGATATTATGGAGGAGTTCAAGGAGCGCGCCCTCGATCAGTACGGGCCGCTCGCTTTCCGGGTGCTCACCGAATGGGGGCTTAAGAGCTGTGCCGATCTCGGCGAGATGATGTTCAATCTCGCCGAGGCGAAGCGTCTCACCCGCGAAGAGGATGACGAGAAGGCCAGCTTCCTCGGCGGTTACGATTTCGAGGAGGCGTTCCTCGGCCCCTATCGCCTATGACGCGCATCGAGGAGTTCGGCTGGCGGGGAATGGTGGAGCCGGGCATCGGCCGCGTCGTTTCCTCGCATGGCGACTATCTGCATCTCGTCGCCAACGAACAGCCGGCGGGCGAGATCCTGGCGCGGCTCAAGAAGTCGGCGTTTCTGCGGATGAAGAGCGTGGCGCCGACGAACATGAAGGGCAAGAAGATCTCCGAAATCCGCGCGGAGGCGCCGCCGCGTCCGCTGACGGGGGATTTCGTCCGGTTTCGTTTCAATGCCCAGGGCGAGTCGCTGGTGACCGAAGTGCTGCCGCGCTTCTCTCATTTCGAGCGCAAGGATCCGACCGCGCGGCGGACGGTGCAGACGCTGGCGGTCAATTTCGATACGCTGTTCATCATGATGTCCCTCAACGAGAACTTCTCGCTGAAGCGGCTGGAGCGGTATCTCGCGCTTGCCGGGGACATGGGGGAGGCGGAGGCGATGGTGGTGCTCACGAAGTGCGATCTCGGCTCCCTGCCCGTCGCCCGCGAACTGCTGCCGGCGGCGACGGTGCTCATCTCGGCGAAGACCGGCGAGGGATTGGAACAGCTCACTCCCTACCTCCGGCCGGCGCATACGGTGGCGTTCATCGGCTCGTCGGGGGTGGGCAAGTCCACGCTGCTGAACGTCCTTGCGGGCGAGGAATGGGCGGCGACGCAGGAGATTCAGGAGTGGAGCGGCAAGGGGCGGCACACGACCACCAGTCGCGAACTGGTGCGCCTGCCCTCGGGGGCGCTGGTAATCGACACGCCCGGCGTTCGCGAGATCGGCCGGCTCGGCGAGACCGAGGAGCTGCTGGTGAAGGGCGAGTCCACGCATCGTTATCGTAAGTGAAATCAAGGAGCGGGATTATGGGCAAGACAATCGGCAGGATCGCGGGTCTGGCATTGTTCGCAGGAGCGGCAGCGGCCGTTTGGTTCTGGCCCGAGGGTGCGGCGACGGTGCCACCGGTCGCCGCCGTCCGGCCGGTGAAGAGCACGCTTGTGACGCGCGGCAACGAGATCCCCGCGCTCGCCTATTCGGGGCAAGTGAAGGCCACGGACAGCCGCGTGATGGCCTTTAAGCAGGCGGGCCGCATCGAGCGGCTGCCGATTGCGAAGGGCAAGTCGGTCAAGAAGGGGGAGAAGCTGGCCTGGCTTGACGCGCGCGATTTCGAGAACCGGCTCACGCAGGCGGAGGCGGCGGTGAAGCGCGATCGCCTCACCTTCGGGCGGCTTTCGGAGGCGGCGAAGAAGAATGCGGTTTCGCAAGAGGAGCTGTCGGCCGCCGAGACGCGCCTTCACCATTCGGAGGCCGAGGTGGAGCTGGCGCGGCGGGCGTTGGCCGAAACGGTGTTGCTGGCTCCCTTCGACGGCGAAATCGCCGATGTGCCCGCGACGGAGCTGGATATGGTGACGCCGCAGACGCCGATCCTGACCGTACACAACACCTCGCTTTTCGACATCGAGGTGGCTGTGCCGGAGACGATGGTCATCCGGATGCGGGAAATCGGCTGTGGCGATACGAATTCGCACGCGACGGTCGTCTTTGATTCGTGTCCTGACCGGCGTTACCCCGTCACCTTTTCCGAGTATGCGGCGACGGCCGACAAGCGGAACCAGACCTATCTCGCCACCTATCGTCTCAAGGCGCCGAAGGATCTCTTCATCCTGCCGGGGATGTCGGCGACGGTGTGGCTTGAGAATCTCGTCTATCTGAAGGATCGGGCGGCGGACTACGCCGTTATTCCCGAGTCGGCGGTCGGTCAGGGGGCGGACGGCGGGGCTTTCGTCTGGCTGCTCACGCCCGATCCTGCGGCGGAGGGGGTCTTCCGCGCGACGGCGCGCGCGATCAAGGTCGTCAACCGCTTCTCTACCGGCGTCTTCGTTTCCGAGGGGCTTGCGGGCGGCGAGCGCGTGGCGACGGCCGGCGTTTCGGTGCTTTCGGAAGGTCAGCGCGTGAGGTTGCTGAAATGAATCTCGCCGAGGTCTGCTTTCGCCGGAAGACCGTGACGGTGGCCCTCGCGGCGGCCGTGGCGGTTGCGGGCGTCTTGAGCTACTTCAGGCTGGGGCGGCTGGAGGATCCGGAGTTCACCATCCGCTGCGCCCAGATCCTCACCGTCTATCCCGGCGCGTCCGCGCAGGAGGTGGCGGAGTATGTCACCGATCCGATCGAGACGGCCGTGCAGCAGCTCGGCAAGCTCAAGCACGTCACCTCCGTTTCCTATCCCGGCAAGTCGATCGTTCTCGTCGAGATCCGCGACCAGTTCAAGGGCGGCGAACTGCCCCAGATCTGGGATGAGCTGAGGCGCAAGATCAATGACTTCGCCGCCCAGCTGCCGGAGGGCTGTTCGGCGCCGCTCGTCTATGACGACTACGGCGACGTGTACGGCGTCTTCTACGCGATCTGCGGCGACGGCTACTCCTACGCGGAGCTCAAGCGGCATGCCAAGCTGCTCCGGCGCGAGCTGCTGCTCTGCCCGGATGTGGCGAAGATCGACCTCATCGGCGCGCCGCAGGAGATCGTCTCGATCGACCTGCCGCGCGGCAAGGTGGCGACGCTCGGGATCACGCCGGAGGCCGTCGCCGCCGCCGTCCGCGGCGAAAATACGCCGACTGACGCCGGCCAGCTCCGGACGGGGGACAAGGCGATTCGCCTCCAGCCGGAGAGCGCCATCCGTTCGGTCGATGATTTCAAGGAGGTGCTGCTTGCGCCGGGGCTTCGGCTGGGCGAGGTGGCGGAGATCCGCCGCGACTACGAGGATCCGCCGCCGGTGATCGTACACCGCAACGGCCGTCCCGCCATTGGACTCGGCATCTCCACCGCGAAGGGCGGCAATGTCATCACCATGGGGCGGGCGGTGGCGCGGCGGATGCGCGAACTGGAGGCGGAGACCCCGGTCGGCATTGAGGCCGAGATCGTTTCACATCAGGCGACGAGCGTGGAGACGGCGGTCAACGGCTTTGTCGTCAATTTGGTGGAATCGGTGGCGTTGGTCATCGCCGTCCTGTTCTTCACGATGGGTCTGCGGTCGGGAGTCGTCATCGGCGCGGTGCTGGTGCTTACGGTGCTCGCCACCGTCTTCGTGATGGATCTCGTCGGGATCGTCTTCGAGCGCATTTCGCTCGGCGCCTTTATCATCGCCCTCGGCATGCTGGTCGATAACGCCATCGTCATCACCGAAGCGGTGCTGGTCGCCGAACGCCGCGGCGAATCGCGGCGCAAGGCAGCCGTCGAGGTGGTCCGCCAGACCCAGTTCGCGCTCCTCGGCGGAACCGCCATCGCCATTCTCTCCTTCGCGCCCATCGGCGCTTCGCAGGACGCGACGGGCGAATACTGCCGTTCGCTCTTCCTGGTGATTCTCATCTCGCTGCTCTTGAGTTGGGTCTTCGCGCTCACCGTAACCCCGCTGCTTTCGGAGGCACTGCTCCGGGAGCCGCGTCGCGCGGCGGCGGGCGCGGCGGCGTCCGTCGATCCCTACGGCGGCGCGTTCTACCGCGGCTATCGTTGCTTTCTCGCGTGGGCGATCGACCATCGCGGCGTTTCGCTGCTGGTCTTGGCGCTCCTGCTGTTCGCCAGCGTTGTCGGCTTCGGCCGGGTGAAGCAGAACTTCTTCCCCACCTCCACGCGACCCCAGTTCATGGTCCACGTCTGGATGCCCGAGGGAACGTTGGTCACCAAGACCGAAGAGCGGGCGGCGGCGATTGTCGAGGCGGCGCGCAAGCTTCCTGGCGTTACGGGGGTCACGTCCTTCGCCGGCTCGGGGGCGCTCCGCTTCCTGCTTACCTATACGCCCGAAGACGCCGATTCCGCCTATGCGCTCTTGCTGGTGGATGTTGATGATTATCGGAAGATCGGCCCGCTGATGGAGGAGCTGGAGGCGCGCGCGCCTGCGCTTGCGCCGGATGCGCTCGTCTCCTGCCAGCGTTTTGTGCTGGGACCCGGCGATCCGCTTAAGATTCAGATGCGTATCCTGGGGCCCGATCCGCAGACGCTCCGCCGGCTCTCGGAAACGGCGCTGGCGATTCTCCGTGCCGACGGGCGGTTTAAGGAAGTGCAGTGCGACTGGCGCAACCGCGCCGACCTGATCGAGCCGAACCTCGCCATCGAGCGGATGCGCAAGCTCGGCCTTTCGCGTTCCGACGTGGGCCGCGCGTTTCGCCTGGCTACCGAAGGACTGACGATCGGCGCGTATCTGGAAGGGGACGAATCGCTACCGCTCGTCTTGCGTGCACCGGCGCGCGAGCGCGAGACGCCCGAGGACCTGAACTTCGCCTGGACTTGGTCGCCGCAGATGGAGAAGGCGGTGCCGCTCGCCCAGCTCCTGAACGGCGTCCGTCATGTCTCCGAGGAAATGCGCCTGCGGCGTCGCGACCGCCGCTATTGCCTCACGGTGAAGTGCAATCCGCTTGAAGGAGAGACGGCCTCGGCCGCCTTCGCGCGCATTCATCCGCAGCTCGCCGCTTTTGCCGCCACCTTCCCGACCGGCTACACGGCCGAATGGGGCGGCGAATACGAGAACTCCAGGGATGCGAACGAGACGCTGGCGCCCACCTTCGCGCCACTGCTGGCGGCGATGGTGATCATCGTCCTCGTCCTCTTCAATTCGGTTCGCAAGACGGTCGTCGTTTTCCTGACCCTGCCGCTCGTTCTGGTGGGCGTGGTGGCGGGGCTGCTCGCCTTCGACCAGCCCTTCGGGTTCATGGCGCTTTTGGGGCTCCTGTCGCTCGTCGGGATGCAGGTCAAGAACGCGATCGTGCTGATGGATGAGATCACACTCAATTGCGAGGAACGGCGTTTGCCCGTCCGGGAGGCGATTCTCGATGCGGGCGTTTCGCGGCTCAGGCCGGTCGTGAATGCGTCGCTCACCACGGTGCTCGGGATGCTGCCGCTTTTGACGGATGCGTTCTATGTGGCGATGGCGGTGACGATCATGGTGGGTCTGGCGTTCGCGACGGTACTGACGATGGTGGTGATTCCGGTCAATTACGCCTGGGTGTTCCGGGTGCGGAGAGGAGCTTAGACGATGAGGGAATTCGGCGAGGTGCTGGCGGAGGTTCGCGCCCGGATTGAGGCGGCGGCGCGGCGCGCGGGGCGCGATCCCGCGGCGGTGGAGATCGTGGCGGTCACCAAGACCCACGGGGCGGAAGTCGTGGACGAGGCCTATCGTGCGGGCTTGGGGATCGTGGGCGAGAATAAGGTGCAGGAGGCGGCGTGGAAGAGGCCCGCGAGCGCGCAGGGTCCCGCGTGGCATCTCATCGGGCACTTGCAGTCCAACAAGGTGAGGAAGGCGCTGGAGCTCTTCGATTTCTTCCACAGTGTCGATTCGGCGGCACTCGCCGACCGGATGCAGGCGATTGCCGAGGAGACGGGCGCCTCGCCGCACCTTCTGCTGGAGGTGAACGTCTCGGGCGAGCAGTCCAAGAGCGGCATGAAGCCCGAGGAGGTCGAGGGCGTGCTTGCGCATATCGCGCAGGACTGTCCGCGGCTCACGGTCGAGGGGCTGATGACGATGGCGCCGTTCAGCGAGAATCCCGAGGACGCGCGGCCGTACTTCAGGAAGCTGAGGGAGCTGAGGGACGGGCTGGAGAAAGAACTGGGCATCGGTTTGCCGCGGCTTTCAATGGGGATGAGCGGCGACTTCGAGGTGGCGGTCGAGGAGGGCGCGACCTGGGTGCGGCTCGGGACGGTGCTCTTCGGCGAGAGGCCGAAGGTGAAGGGCGTCGTCGCGCGACCTGACGGCGACAGCGACACCTATGCCGGCTTCGGCGGGCTCGATTCCTACAATGGAGAAGGCCCGACGGTGCGGGTGCTCGACTGATGTTTCCGGTCGAAGAGAAGATCGGCGAGATCGCCGCGGCGCTTGCGCGGAACCGCGATGTCGTCCTCACCGCTCCGCCCGGGAGCGGCAAGACCACTTGCGTGCCGCCGGCGCTCCTCGATGCGCCGTGGCTCCGCGGCAAGAAAATCGTGATGCTGGAACCGCGGCGGCTCGCGGCGCGGAATTGCGCCGCCTACATTGCGAAGAAGCGCGGCGAGACGGTGGGCGGCACGGTCGGCTATGCAGTGCGGCTTGAGCGCAAGGTCTCGGCGGCGACGCGGCTTGAGATCGTGACGGAGGGGCTCTTGACGGACCGGCTCCTCGCGGACCCGGAGCTCGCGGACGTGGGGCTCGTCATCTTCGACGAGTTTCACGAGCGGTCCTTGCAGTGCGACCTCGCCTTGGCACTCGCGCTGGAGGTGCGGCGGGCGTTGAGACCCGACCTCAGGATCCTCGTCATGTCCGCGACGCTCGATGCGGACGAGGTCGCCGCGCATCTCGGCGACGCGGAGATCGTGCGCGCCGAAGGGCGGATGTTTCCGGTGGAGACGGTGTATCTCGGCGACATGTCGATGTCCGCCGCGATTTCGAAGGCGCTCAAGGAGACGGAAGGAGATGTGCTCTGCTTCCTCCCGGGCGAGGGCGAGATCAGGAGGACGCAGGCGCGCCTCTCTGAATTGCAGACGGCGGATCTCAAATCTCGAATAGCGGTTTTGCCGCTTTATGGGGCGTTGCCGAAAGCAGAACAAGACAAGGTGTTTGAACCAATCGGACAATCGGACAATCCGAACAATCGAACAATTCGCAAGGTGATCCTCTCGACCTCCATCGCCGAAACCTCGGTGACGATCGAGGGCATTGCCTGTGTCATTGATTCGGGGCTCATGCGGGTGCCGCGCTTTTCGCCGACGACGGGGATGTCGGGACTCGTCACGCTGCCCTTGACGCAGGACCGTGCCGAACAGCGCCGCGGTCGCGCGGGGCGGGTGCGCGCAGGCGTGTGCTATCGGCTCTGGAGCGAAGGTCAGCAGCAGTCGCGGCCGAAGCGGATGATGCCTGAGATCCTGGAGGCGGACCTTTGTTCGCTCGTCCTTACGAGCGTTGCCTGGGGTGCGCTCGGGCGCGAGGATCTCCCCTGGCTGACCCCGCCGGCGGCGAGCTTGTGGGATCAGGCGGTCGGTCTCCTCGGACTGCTCGGGGCGCTTGACCGGACCGGACGGCTGACGGACAAGGGCAAGGCGATGGCGAGGATGTCTATGCATCCGCGGCTGGCCAATATGCTGCTCGCCGGCGGCGAGCAGCATGAGGTGGAGAAAAGAGGTGGAGGTGGAGAGCGGAATGTAGCGGTTCTCGCTGCGATTATCGAGGAGGGCTCAAAGTCCCGCGAAACCGACATCCGTTATGTTCCCATTACGCCCCGCATCAAGGAGCTGTCGAAAAGATTTACCTGCCATTGTCCACCTCCACCTCATTTCTCCACCTCGGTCTTAAGCGCTGGAGGCGCCCTCGCTCTCGCCTATCCCGACAGAGTGGCGAAGAATCGCGGCAACGGCACGTTCCGTATGGTGAACGGGCGCGGTGCGTTTCTGCCCGAGGATGACCCGCTCGCGAAGGAACCTTACCTCGTTTGCTGTGAACTTGACGATCGTCCCGGCGATGCGAAGGTCTTCCTCGGCTGTCCTGTCACCGAGGCGGAGATCCTCGCGCTGTTCGGTGATCGGGTGGTGGAAGAGCCATATTGCGCGTGGGATCGGCGCACGGATTCGGTGAAGTGCGTGGTGAGGCGGAAGCTTGGCGAGATGACACTGGGTGAGCGGCCGCAGGGGAAGGTGGAGAAAGTAGGTGGAGGTGGAGAGGTGGTGTCGGCGTTGTTGGCGGGGGTGAGGCAGAAGGGGGTTGACAATCTGCCGTGCTGGACCAAGGAGGCGGTCAGGTTGCGCGAGCGGATTGACTTTCTTCATCGCGTCAGCGAGGACTGGCCGCGGATTGACGAGACGACCTTGCTGCCGGCGCTCGAAGGTTTTGTCGGCGGGATGACGAAGTGGAAGGACCTGGAGAGGATCGATCTTCATCAGGTGATGGACTTCGTCCTTTCCGAGTCAGGGCATGATTGCCGCGAGCTCGATCGGCTGGCGCCGGCGAAGATGGAGGTGCCGAGCGGCAGTCATATGACGATTCGTTACGGGGGTGACGAGCCCACCTGCGAAGTGCGCCTGCAGGAGTGTTTTGGGCTGATGGAGACCCCCAGGGTGGCGGGCGGAAAGGTCCCGGTGGTGATGACGCTCTTGTCGCCGGCGCAGCGGCCGATTCAGGTGACGAAAGACCTGCGGGGGTTTTGGCAGAGCGGCTATCAGCTGGTGCGCAAGGACATGCGCGGGCGCTATCCGAAGCACTACTGGCCCGAAGATCCGTTTACGGCCGTTGCCACGCATGGATCCGTGCGTCGTGCGACACACATCAAGACGGGAGTGTGAGATCATGCGGAAATCAATGACTGCTGGTGCTGTGACTTCGCCTGCGGACGGCAAGGAGCCGATCGTTTCGCCCCGGCTGAAGATGCTGTTCGGTCGGCTCGCCCGTCGGCGGCTGGACGCCGCCGTCATCCGCTTGGAGGCGAACGTGCGTGCGTTTGCCGGCATCGAGTGTGATAATGCCGTGCTCGTCCTCACCCCCGACGGCCGGGCCGCGCTTTATACCGACTTCCGCTATGCGCCGATGGTCCGCCGCGTCGCCCCTTGGCTGCAATGCCGCGACCTCCGCGCCTTGCGTCTCCGGGGAAGGCGCATCGGCTACGAAACGGCAGTGACGCACGCGCAGTTCCTTGCCTGGCAGAAGCTCGCGCCGCGCGCCGCGTTCGTCGATGTGAGCCGCGATCTCGCGCTTCTCCGCGCGGTAAAGAGCCCTGAGGAAATCGCCGCGCTCCGTCGGGCCGAGGCCCTCGACTGCGAAATCTGGCAAGCGGCGAAACGCGGTTTCCGCCCGGGGATGAGCGAGCTGGATATGGCCCGGAGCATCCGGCGGATGATGATCGACCGCGGCGACGGCGGGGCCTTCGCAACCATCGTCTGCATCGGCAAAAACGCCGCGGAATGCCATCATGTGCCCGATGACACCCGCTGGGACGGACGGGAGCCGGTACTGGTCGATATGGGCGTCAAATTGGACGGCTGGTGTTCGGATCTGACGCGCAATCTCCTGCCGGCGCGTCCGTCGCGGGCCTATCGCGAGGCGTATCGGCTGGTTCGCGAGGCGAATGCGGCGGCCATTGCCGCCGCGCGTCCTGGGATGACGGGAAAGGCGCTTGATGCCGTGGCGCGGCGGATCATCGCGAAGGGCGGCTTCGGCCGTGCCTTCGGGCATTCGCTCGGGCATGGCGTGGGGCTGGAGATCCACGAGCCGCCTTATGCCTCGAAGTCCTCCGACTGGGTTCTCAAGCCGGGGATGCTGGTGACCATCGAGCCAGGTATTTACCTTGAAGGCAATTTCGGCATCCGCATCGAAGACCTCATCCTGATCACCGAAGACGGCTGTGAGGTCCTGTCGGGCGTGGCACCTTGCTGCTGAATCTGCACCGCTTCTTCACCCAGGCCTTCAAGCGCAACTGCCAGCCCGATTCAATCCGCGTCTTTCCGTTCGAGCTTTCGCTCCGCGGCTGGTGGATACCCTCGGACCTCGGGCCAGTGAAAGTTTGAACGTGATGTTCAAGCGCTGCAGGGTGCAACGAGATTTTTATGCAGAGTCAATGAGGTGACGCCCGGTTTCATGCCGCGCACTCGACCTGCGGCAGGTCTTTGACGAGATGTCCGAAGAACTCCTCGAGGCGGTTTGACTTGTAGAGCGTGCGCAGAGGGAG
>JAZUHK010000024.1:0-19823 GCA_045641645.1 Kiritimatiellia bacterium | reverse complement strand
CTACTTCCAGCACTGGCTGGAGATGGAGCGCACCTCGGCCGATGCGACCAAGCTCCCGAAGATCTACTTCGTGAACTGGTTCCGCAAGGGCGACGACGGCCGCTTCATGTGGCCGGGCTTCGGCGACAACAGCCGCGTCCTCAAGTGGATCTGCCAGCGCATCGAGGGCCAGGTCAAGGCCAACGAGACGGCGATCGGCAACATTCCGTTTGCGAAGGACATCGATCTCGCCAACAACGACCTCAAGGCGAAGTTCCACGTCGTCAAGGCGGACCTCGAGGAGATCCTCAAGGTCGATGTCGCGGGCTGGAAGAAGGAGATCGCGACGGTTGGCGCCAGCTACGACGAGTACGACGCCAAGGCCTCGAAGGACTCGAAGGAGCGTTCCGCCACGGCGAAGCGCGTCCCGAAGGCCCTCCGTCAGGTCCTCGCCGACGTCGCCAAGACGCTGGGCAAGTGATAGGTACAGGCCGAACTTCAGTTCGGCCATCTGGATTGGTTCGACCATCTGGATTACAGAAGAGCCGCGGCAAAGATGCCGCGGCTCTTTTCCCCCTTGCGCGGAGCGACCGAATCATGGTATAATACCCACTCAATTTTGAAAGGTAAGCAGAAATCATGAAAAGCGATATCCATCCGAACTACGGCGAGGCCACCATCACCTGCGCGTGCGGCAACGTCATCAAGACCCGCTCCACCAAGAAGGAAATGACGGTTAACACCTGCTCGGCGTGCCACCCGTACTTCACCGGTCAGAAGACGATGGTCGATACCGAGGGCCGCGTCGATTCGTTCAAGAAGCGCTACGCGAAGTTCGCGAAGTAATTTGATCGATTCAAGCCAGATCGAAAACGTCCTGGGTCGTCTGAAGTCCGTCGAAGCGGATTTGGGCGACCCGGCTGTTTTATCCGACCGCAAGCGCTACCGCGAGACCTTGCGGGACTATGCGTTTCTCAAGAAGCTCGACCTCGTGTGGGTGGAGTATCAGCTCGGCGAATGCGACGAACAGAAGCTCCTTGGCGCGCTGCTGCCGCCGGATCCGCTCGAATCCCGCAATGCCGTTTTGGAGGTGCGTGCGGGAACGGGCGGCGAGGAGGCGGCGCTCTTCGCGGGCGACCTCTTCCGCATGTACTCCCGCTATGCCGAGGCCTGCGGCTGGAAGATCCAGGTGATGCACGCGAACCAAACCTCGCTCGACGGCTACAAGGAGATCGTCTTCACCGTCCAGGGCGAAGGCGCCTACGGGCGGCTGCGCTTCGAGTCGGGCGGTCACCGCGTCCAGCGCGTCCCGGAGACCGAAGCCCAGGGCCGCATCCATACCTCGGCGGCGACGGTTGTCGTCTTCCCCGAGGCCGACGAGGAGGACGACGAGCTGGAGATTCCCGAGTCCGACCTGCGCATCGATCTCTTCTGCGCGGGCGGCGCGGGCGGTCAGCACGTGAACAAGACCGAGAGCGCCGTCCGGATGACGCATCTTCCCACGGGGCTCGTCGCCATCTGTCAGGACGAGCGCTCGCAAATCCGCAATCGCGAGAAGTGTCTGCGCACCCTGAAAGCGCGCATCCTCGACCATCGCCGCCGCGAGGAGGAGGCGAAGATCGGGGCCGACCGTCTTTCGCTCCGCGGTTCGGGCGACCGCTCCGAACGCATCCGCACCTACAACTTCCCGCAGAACCGGATGACCGACCACCGCGTGGACCTTACGCTCTATTCGCTCGACCGGATCGTGGAAGGGGAGATGGGGCCGCTGCTGGATGCCTTGCAGGAAAACGACATCAGGGAAAGGGTGGAGCATGCTTGCCGTCATTGAGCATCCGGAGGTTTGGGAGATCTTCAAGGCCCGTGAATTCTGGTGCGGGCTCGGCGGTTGGGTGGTGGCCTCGTTCGTCAAGATGTCGATCGCCGCCTGGAAGACGCACGAATTCGATTTCGTCTATCTCGTCTCGACCGGCGGAATGCCCTCCAGCCATTCGGCCACCGTCTCGGGGCTTGCCTTCGGCATCGGCTACACCCACGGCTTCGGTTCGAGCGTCTGCGTCCTGGCGACGGCAGTCGCGATCATCACGATGTTCGATGCGGCGACGGTCCGCCATGCCGCTGGCGAGCACGCGAAGGTGCTCAATGCGATTGTCCGCGATCTGAAGGAACTGAAGTTCAAGCCCGCCGAGCGGTTCAAGGAGCTTCTCGGGCATACGCGCAAGGAAGTCCTCTGGGGAATGGTGACGGGCATTGCCTGGGCGACGCTCGTCTGCTGGCTCTGGCGTTAGCAATAGCCGGCCATGTCGGCCGGGAGCGGAGCGGTGAAGGTCATCTGCCTGCCGGCGGTAGGGTGGTAGAGCGTGAGTTTCCACGCATGCAGGAGCTGGCGTACGGGCACGGGCTCGAGTTTGCGGTCGAGTGCGCCTTTCCCATAGACGGGATCGCCGACGATGGGGCAGCCGAGCGAGGCGAGGTGGACGCGGATCTGATGGGTGCGCCCGGTCTCGATGCGGCATTCGACCGTTGAAAGGCCGGCGGCCGCACGAAGGACGCGATAGTTGGTGACGGCCTTCTTGCCGTTCCGCTCGACGACGGCCATCTTCTTGCGATCGACGGGGTGGCGCCCGATCAGGTTCTCGATCCGGCCCGCGTCAAGGCGCGGGCGGGAGTGGCAGACGGCGAGATAGGTCTTCTCGATGTCGCGGTGCGAGGCGAAGGCCCTGACGAGAGCGTCCATCGCCGGTTGCGACTTGGCGGCGACGAGGGCGCCCGAGGTGTACTGGTCGAGCCGATGGACGATGCCGGGGCGCGCCACGCCGCCGATTCCCGAGAGGTTCGGGCAGTGGAAGAGGAGGGCGTTGACGAGCGTTCCCGTGAAGTGGCCGGGGGCGGGGTGGACGACGAGCCCCGGCTGCTTGTTGATGACGATGAGGTCGTCGTCTTCGTAGAGGATGTCGAGCGGCAGGTCTTCGGGCTCGGGCACGGCGGGTACGGGCGGAGGGATCTCCACTTCGATTTCGTCGGTTTCGGCCACCTTCATTCCCGCCTTGGGGGCGACGGTGCCGTTGACGGTGACGTAGCCCGCCTTCACGAGCCCCTCGATCCGGGAGCGCGAGAAGTCGGGGTAGCGGGCAGTCAGCACCTTGTCCAGTCGTTCCATGGCGGTAATTGTACCATATCGCGAATGGCTCTGCCAAACGCATTTCCGACGGGACGATCCCCTGATGGCGGTGTTTTTGTGCTATAATACACCTGTTTATGTTTGAGGTCCAGAACATCGCCTTCGCCTACGGTCGCAAGAGCATCCTGCGGGATGTTTCCTTTGTGGTCTCCCCCGGTGAGACGGTGAGTGTCATAGGGGCGAACGGCGCCGGCAAGACGACGCTGATGCGCCTGCTGGCGACGCTCGCCGTTCCTGATTCCGGGCGCGTCATTTCGGAAGGTGTGGACGCTTTCGTGCATCCGCTCGCCTATCGCCAGAAGCTCGGCTATCTTCCGGAGAAGATCGCGCTTTACGACGATATGACCGTCAGGGAATATTTGGTCTATCGGGCTCGGCTCAAGGGCGAGGGCTTTCGCCGCATCCGGCGGCGCCTCGGCGAAGCCTGCGAGGTCTGTCGGCTTGATGATTCGCTGCTCGGCGAGCGCATCCGCGTCCTGTCCGCCGGGCAGAAGAAACGGGTGGCGATTGCCGATGCGATCCTGCTGCGTCCGAAGGTGTTGTTGCTCGACGATTTCCTTGCGGGGCTCGATTATCCGATGCGTGAGAGTTTAGGCGAACTCCTGCTTTCGGTGGCGGCCTTTTCGGCGGTGGTCGTGACGGGGCATGAGATTGACGATCTCGCACGCTGGACGACGCGTTTTCTCGTTCTCAAAGACGGCGTCGTCTCTGCGTCTATACCTACCTCTGGCGTGGAATCCGCGGCCTTGCGCGAGCGGCTTGGGGCGCTTTTGTCCGGAGGTGTGCGATGAGCCCGGTGTTTGTGACCTGGGGTCGCACGGTTTCGCGCGCCCGCAACCTTTATGCGACCGGATTGGCGCTTGCGGCTTTTTTCGCCGCCGCCGGCGTGATGTTGGTTTTCGGCCTCGAAGCCGCCGAGGGGAGCCGTGCGGCGCTTGCACCGCTTTGGACTACGGCGGTGGCTGCGGTACTGCCGGCTTTTGCGGCGATTTTTGCAATGGATGCGTGGAGCGATGAGCGTGCGAGCGGGCGGATGGAGCTGCTGCTCGCAACGGGAGTTTCCGAACGTGACCTTACGCTCGGCAAGTTCTTGGGCGTGTGGACGCTTTTGGCGCTTGCGGTAGTCGCCTTTCTCCTTTGTTCGTTGCTTACGCTTCGCCTTTTGGCACCGATGCTCCTGGCTGGCGTCCGTCTCGTTTCGTTCCTTCCGGGGGTGATGGCGCTCTTCCTGCAAGGGGTCCTTTGGACGGCGGTATCGGTTTTTACAAGTGCGCTCTTCGCTCGTCCGGCGACGGCTGCGGCCTTTTCGATCGTGCTGACGACGGCGGTGCCGCATGCCGCTTGGGCGGCGTTTCTCGCTTGGGCGTCAAGGGGCCGTACCGCCTTCGGTGAAATGCCGTTGATGGCTCACGCCTTCGACATGGCCTCGGGGGTTGTTTCGACCGGGGTCCTGGCCTTTTATCTGCTGTTTGCAGTGACGGCGCTCTTTGCGGCCACGAAGACCATCGAGGCCTTGCGCTTCTCGGGCGCGCGGAGTGTTCTGCGATGCGTGGCAAGCCGCTTCGCCGGCTTCCTCTCGCTGGTTGTGGCTGTCCTGTTCGTGATCCTCGCCTGGCGGCTTGATACGACGCTGGACATTCCTGTGGAAGGCGGAGAGCTTCGCTTTTCGCCGCGGACGCGTCACATTCTCTCCGATGCCCGCGGTTCGCTGACGGTTACGGCGTTCTTGTCGCGTAAGGATCCGCGTTTCCGCACGGTAAGTCATTTTCTCCGTTCGCTCCGTCGTGAGGCCGAGATGGGGGTCGGGGTGTCCTTGCGCCTGGCGTATGTCGATCCCCGTTGGGATGTCGGCGCGGCCGCGCGGTTTGTGCGGCTTGGGGTTCCGGCCGGGTCCGTGGTCTTTGAATCCGGCCGCCATCGGGTGGCGATTCCCCTTGACGAATCCTTTGGCGAACGGGTGACGGCAAGTGCGATTCTGCGGCTCACGATGCCGCCCCAGCGCCGTGTCGTCTGCTGGACGACGGGGCATGGCGAGTTCGATTTTGATGACTATGGTCCCTTTGGCTTGAGTGACATGGCTCGGGAGCTTGCGCGTGATGGCTATCGGAATGAGCACCTTGATCTGGCCGCCCCGTCGGGGGTTCCGGCCGATTGTGCGCTCGTGGTGGTGGCCGGTGCGAAGGATGGCTTTGCACGGGCCGAACTGGATCGTATCGGCGCGTATCTGAAGAGTGGCGGACGGATGCTGGTTCTCGCGAACGGCGTGACTGGCGGGGTTGCCTCGCTGCTGCCTGAATGGGGCGTACGTCCGCTTGCGGCTTCCGCGATGACGGCGCGGACGCTTACGGGGACTGATGTCGTCACCTCCGAGTTTTCCGATCATGTCATTTCCGCGCCGTTACAGGGTTCGCAAGTGGTGTTGGGCAGGCCCATCCTCCTTGCGCCTTCGGCGGCGGCCGATCTCGGCGGCGGTGCCGATCAGATTGATTTCTCTCCGCTGGTTCGGGCCGGAGAGGCGGTGCTTGCGGCCGTGGTCGAGCGCGGCGCCAGGGCGGGAAGCGATACCATCCTTCGTCCCACCCGCATTGCGGTTGTCGGGGATGCGTCCTTTGTGCTCAACGCCGGGCTCGAGACGGGGGCCAATGCCAATCGGGATTTCTTCCTTAATTGCGCGGCGTACTTGTCGGGTACGGATGCGCTTACCTCCGGGGGGGCGGACGCGGATATGCTTTCTTCGGGGATGGACCGTGGCCAGCGTCGGGTTTTCGCGCTGGTGCTGACGATAGCGCTGCCGCTTGCGTTGCTGCTCGTTTTTTCCGCCATGGTTGCCGGCAGGAGGCGTGCGCGATGAAGAACTTAAGGACCATCGTCGGGCTTGTCGTCCTTGCGCTGCTGGCGGTGGCGGCCCATTTGGCCGTTGACTTTTCCGAGCGCAAGGCCTTCGCATCGTTCGCCCGTTCGTCGACGGTGTTGCCGCTCGCCGACGCCGCCACCCGCCTCATCTTCGAATATTCCGATTCTCCGCGGGTTGTTCTGGCCAATCTCCAGAGCTGGCGCTTCATGGAGCCGTTCGCTGGCCAGGCGGATTCGTCGGCGGTGAGGAGAATTCTCGACGCGCTTGCTTTCACGGCGGCGGAGGATGCGCTCTCGGATGCGGAGATCCTGAAGCTCGGCCGCACGCGCGCCGACTTCGGGTTGGAGTACCCCGGTCTTCGCGTCGTCGTCGGTCGCGACGGCGAGCGAGCGGCCGTGGTTTTCGGCGATCGTACGGCTACGGGCGAGAGCGTCTATGCGGCCCGAGAGGGGGTCGAGGCGGTGTTCACCGTACCTACGGGCATTGTGGCGGCGCTGGAGATGCCGATCAAGCGCTTGCGCGATGCGGCGTTGTTTCCGTTTCCCGCTGCTGCCGTCACGGCCTTTGACCTGAAGCGCGGCACTGGCGACTTTTCTCGCTTTCAGCGCCGCCGCGAGGACTGGCAGCTCGTCGAGCCCGAGAAAATGTCGGCGTCACGGGCTCGGGTCGAGGGCTTCCTGCAGGCGGTCACCGCGTTCCCGATTGCGGATTTCGTGTGGCCGGCGGGGACGACTAACGAGGCCGCGGTAGCTACCGACTCGTTGCTCGCTGGCTACGGGCTCGATCCCGAAAGCTCGGTCACGGTTACGCTCAGGACGGCGGCGGGGGCGGCGACGGTGTCCTTGGGACTGCCGGCGGGAGAAGGGCTCGTGTATGCGCTGATTCGCGGCGGTACCGAGATCGTCACGGTGGACCAGCGTGTTCGCGCGGCGGCGGCAACCGAGAGCGTCGCCCTCACTGATTCGCGGCTCTTTCCGTTTGCCGAGGAGAAACTTTCGTCCCTGCAGCTTGCGGATGGCGAAACGACCTATCTGCTTTCGCGCGCGGCCGACGGCTGGGTGTTGGAATCGCCCGTCGCGGCGAAGGCCGAGGCGCCGGTGGTGGGGGAACTGCTCGGTCGCGTTCTGGCGTTGACCGCCGCTCAGTTGGATGAAGGTTCGTCGCTGCGCCTCGGTGTCGTCTCCAATGCCGAGCTGGTGGCGGTTTCGAGGGCTGCGGTGCTTGGAGATATGAAGCTCGCGGATTTGCGCAGCCGGGAGATTCTGCACATCGAGCCGCGCGAGGTGCGGCGCTTGTCGCGGCCGGCGGCGGACGGGAAGGGCGGTGCGATTACGGTGGTCTTCGATCCCGAGCTTTCGTCCTGGTCGGTGGAACATTCGGTGAGCAACCAGACGGTGAAGGCCGAGGCGGTCGAGGGCATTCTCGCGCAACTCAATCCGCTTAAGGCGGTGGCGGTGGTGTCGCTTCGGGTGAAGGCGGCGGAACTCGGGAACTATGGTCTTGAGAAGCCGCGCCTCACGTTGGCGGTCGATCGGCAGAAGGCCGAATCCGTGCGCAAGAACATCTTGATCGGCGCGGCGGCTCCCGGCGGCGGACATTATGCCACGGTCGGCGCTTCGGAGGCCGTGTTCGTGCTCGACGAGGCGACGGTGAAGAAGCTTTCCGAGCCCTTGGTGGAGTGAATGCGCCCATGTATCCCGACCTGCTCGATCTCGGTTTCCTGCATCTCCGCACCTACGGGGCGCTGATGGCCACGGGGTTCCTCCTCTGCTGGACTCTGCTGGAGAAGCTTTCGGGGCGAAAGGACCTTTCGAATCTCCTGGTCTCGCTGATGGTTTCGGGAGTGGTGGGGAGCCGCATCGCCTATGTGGTCGAACATTGGCAATCGGAATTCGCCGCGCATCCGCTTTCGGTGATGAGGGTCGATCAGGGCGGGCTCATGTTCTACGGCGGGCTCATCCTGGCGCTCGTCGTCTTCGTCGTCTGGTGCCGCGTGAAGGGCGAGCGGATGCTGGCGCTCGCCGACCTGCTGGCGACGGTGGTGCCGTTGGGGCACGCCTGCGGGAGGATCGGCTGCTTCTTCTACGGCTGCTGTTACGGGCGGCTGTCCGCTTCGCCTTTCGCCGTCAGCTTCCCGGTCCATTCGCCTGCATGGTACGAGCAGGTTCAGGCGGGGATCATTCCGGCGACGGCGAAGGCGTCGCTCCCCGTCCTGCCCACGCAGCTCTTCGAGGCCGTGGCGTTGCTCGCGCTTTTTGCCGCGCTCCTCTTCGTCTATCGTCGGTTGCGCCGCGGGACGACGGTGGTCTATCTGATGGGCTATGCGCTGATTCGCTTTGCGCTCGAATATCTCCGCGGCGATCCCCGTGCGGCCGTCGGCCCGTTTTCGATTTCCCAGACGATTTCGCTGGGGATGTTCGTCCTGGGCGCCGCGCTTATGCCCGCAGTGCGATGGAGCTCGCGCCGCCGGTCGTGCGCGGAGTGATCGTTTCGCCGCGCTCGACCTTGAGTGCGAGCCGATAGACCTCCTGCCAGCGCTGGATCCGTCCCTCGCGGCGCTTGACCAGCATCGCCTCCAGCATCCGTGCAAAGCCCTCGGAAAGCCCGGGACGGAGGACGCGCGGATCGGGGGCCTGGGCACTGTCATCGCAGTGCGCGCGCATCGTCTCCTCGTTGTCCAGCTCGGCGAAGATCATCTTGCCGGTGGCGAGGTGGTAGAGAGTGGCGCCGAGCGAGTAGATGTCGGCGCGGCAGTCGAGCTCCACGTCGCCGTAGATGTGCTCGGGCGAGATATAGGCGGGAGTGCCGGTGACCTGCTCCGGGACCTCTTTGAGCAAGGCGGAGGCCTTGAAGCGATGGGCGATGCCGAGATCGGTAAGCTTGACGACACCGCTCGAATTGATCATGATGTTCTCGGGCTTGAGGTCGCAGTGGACGAGACCGTGGTTGTTCCAGACGTCGTCGAGCGCCACCGCCACCGATTCGCAGATGAGGAGCGTGTCCTGCTCGGAGAGAAAGCCCTTGCGGTCGAGCAGCGCCTGGAAGGTGTAGCCGTCGACGAACTCCATCACGAGATACCAGTGGCCGTCGGTGAATTCGAAGTCATAGGCCCTTACGACGCCGGGATTGTCGATCTCCTCCATCGCCTGCTCTTCGCAGCGGAAGGCCCTGACGTCTTCGCCGTGGGCGGAGAAGGCCCGGTTCAGGACTTTGATCGCCACCGTGCGCTGATTCGTCTGATCCCACGCTCGCCACACTACCGACATGCCGCCGATGCCGACGATGTCGAGGAGTTCGTAGCCGGGAATCGAGAGCTTGCGCTGGTCTTCTGCTTCGTTCATTCGGCTCCCATCCCCCATTCGTTCAGCTTGCGGTGCAAGGTGCGGCGGGAGATGCCGAGCCGTTCGGCCGCCTTCGACTTGTTGCCGCCGCAGAGGTCGAGGGCCGAGAGGATCTGCTCCTTTTCGAGTTCGGCGAGCGAGGTGGCGGCCGCAGGCGCGGAGTCGCCCGCGGCGGAATGCGGGGCGGGCGGAGGTTCGGTGACGTTCGGCGGCAGATCGTCCTGCGCAAGGGTTTCGCCGGAGGCGAGCACGACCATCTTCTCGACGACGTTTCTCAGCTCCCGCACGTTTCCCGGCCAGGAATAGGATTCGAGCGCCTTCAGGGCCTTATCGTCGATGCCCTTTACCGTGCTGCCGTTTGCCGCGGCGAATTCGCCGATGAAGCGCCGCACGAGCAGGGCGATGTCCTCCGGGTGCTCCCTGAGGGCGGGCGTGTGCAGGTCGATGACGTTCAGCCGGTAGTAGAGGTCTTCGCGGAACTTCCCTTCGGCGACGAGTTTGCGGAGATTGCGGTTGGTGGCCGCGACGAGCCGGAAGTCGGAAGTGCGGGTGACCGATTCGCCGACGCGCTGGAAGGAGCGCGTTTCGAGGACGCGCAGAAGCTTCACCTGCGTCTCCAGCGTGATTTCGCCGATTTCGTCCAGAAAGAGCGTGCCGCCGTTCGCCGCTTCGAAACAGCCCACCCGGTCGAGCGCGCCGGTGAACGCGCCCTTGACGGCGCCGAAGAGTTCGGATTCAAGCAAGGTCGGCGGCAGGGAGGCGCATTCGACGGCCACGAAGGGCCCCGACGCGCGCCGTGAAAGCGTATGGATGGCGCGGGCGGTCAGTTCCTTGCCGGTGCCGCTCGGCCCCTCGATGATGACCGTCGCCTCGGTGGGGGCGACCTTGCGGATGAGCCGATAGAGCTTCTCCATCGCCGGCGCCTTGCCGGTGAACCCCCTGATCGTCTCGGCGGTCAGCTGGGGCTGCGCCGTCGCCTCGTGTTCGAACTCCTTGTTCTTGAGGGCCTTTCCGATCCGCACTTCCAGGGCCGCGAGGTCGGTGATGGGCTTGGTGAGGAAATCGTCGGCGCCCTGTTTCATCGCCTCGACCGCCAGGTCGATTTCGCCGAAGGCGGTGATGAGGATGGCGCTTAAGGAGGGCAGGACCCTTTTGGCTTCGCTGATGAGGGTGACGCCGTTCATGCCCGGCATCTTGTAATCGGTCAAGAGGACGGCGAGATCGGGATTGCCCTTGACGAGCGCGAGGGCCTCTTCGCCGTCGCCGGCCGTAAGGCACGTGTAATGCCCGGCGAGCGCACGGGCCATCATCTTGCGCGTCAGCGGTTCGTCGTCGGCAATGAGCAGCTTCGGTTTCATTTGAGGGCGCGGATCCTTCTTTCAAGACGCGGCAGGCGCACGGTGAAGACGGTGCCGCGGTGTTTTTCCGATTCCACGGCGATCTGCCCGCCGTGATCGCGGACGATGCGCTGGGAGATCATGAGTCCGAGCCCGGTGCCGTGTTCCTTGGAGGTGCGGTAGGGCTCGAAGAGGTGGATGATCTGATCGGCGTCCATGCCGACGCCGGAATCCTTCAGGGTGACGATCACGTCGTTGTCGTCGGAGGCGAGGGAGATACGGACGGAACCGCCGTCGGTCATGGCTTCCAGCGAATTCTTGAGGAGATTGAAATAGACCTGCTCCATCTGGCTTTTGTCGAGCGCGACCGGCGGCAGGGCGGCCGGGAGATCGAGCTCCACGGAAATGCGGTGTTCCTCGAACTGGGGCTTGAGCGCCGCGAGCGTGGCGGTGACGGGGTCGGCGGCGCTGCCCGCGACGAGATTGGGCTTGGAGGGCCTGAGCGCCTGGAGAAAGCCGTGGAGGATGCCCTTGAGCCGTTCGACCTGGCTTTCGCAGACCTCGATGGTCTCGCGGTCGGCGGGGTCGCGCTTGAGGAGCTGGAGGGAAAGGGCGATGGCGTTCAGGGGGTTGCCGATTTCGTGGGCGACGCCGCTGGCGAGATCGCGCACGGCTTCGGTGGCGCCGGCGCGGAGCTCTTCCTCGGTGCGCTGCTTTTCGGCGGTGATGTCGCGGAGATAGACGACCGTCTCGTCGCCGAGGGGGATCGTCTGCACTTCGAGGGTGCGCGGTTCGGGATAGGTGATGGTGATTTCGCGCTTGGAGGACTTGGCGAGCGGGAGGGCGAGGTCGGGGAGGATGTCGGCGACTTCCATGCCCAGCAGCGTCCGGGCGGCGGGGTTCGATTGCAGGACTTCGCCGTTGGCGCCGAGACGGATGATGCCTTCCTTAAGGGCGTGCAGCAGCATTTCCGAGCGGGCGAACTCATCGGCGACCAGCGTATATTGTTCGCGCAGGTGCTGCGCGTCCAGCTTGTCGATGTGTTTTCTGACGCCTTTGAAAAATGCTTTCACGATTCGTTCTGCTCAGCTCCTCTTCCTCAAGTCGATTACCCGTTTGATCTTGCCCTCGGAGCGCGGGAGCGAAAGGGGCTCCACCAGCGTGATCTTCGGAGAAAGCCCGATGATCTGCTTTACGGCGGCCAGGACGCGCTTGCGAAGGGACTCCAGCTCGCGGATGTTGTCGGAGAACGCCTCGGCCTTGATCTCCACCTTGATTTCCATCAGATCGAGCGTCTCGGTGGGCGTGATGATGATCTGGTAGTGCGGTTCGACTTCGGGCACGGAAAGGAGCGCCGTCTCCACCTGGCTCGGGAAGAGGTTGACGCCGTGAACGATCAGCATGTCGTCCGACCGCGCATGGATGCGGTCCATCACGCGGATGGTGCGCCCGCACCGGCAGCGTTCCGCGTGCAGGCGCGAAAGGTCGCGCGTGCGGTAGCGGACCATGGGCGTCCCGAAGCGGTCGAGGGTGGTGAAGACCAGTTCCCCCTCTTCGCCGTCGGGAAGCGGTTCCAGCCTCTCGGCATCGACGATCTCGGGATAGTAGTGGTCTTCGAAGATGTGGAGCCCGGGAGTTTCCGATTCGCAGAAGGGACAGGAGGCCGCCACCCCGGGGCCGGAGATTTCCGTAAGCCCGTAGATGTCGTGCGGTATGACGCCCGAAAGCTCCGCGATCTTCCGCCGCATTTCATCCGTCCAGGGCTCGGCACCGAAGATGCCGTGTTTAAGCTTGGTGTCGCGGCGGAAGTCGATGCCCAGCTTCTTTGCGACTTCGATGACGTGCAGGAAGTAGCTCGGCGTGCAGGCGATGGCGGTGGAGCCGAGATCGCGCATCAGCATCAGCTGCTTTTCGGTGTTGCCCGCGGAAGTGGGGAGTACCGCGCAGCCGAGGCGTTCGCCGCCGTAATGGAGCCCGAGCCCGCCGGTGAAGAGCCCGTAGCCGTAGGAGACCTGGAGGACGTCCTCGTCCCCGAGCCCGTACATGGCGAGCGCGCGTGCCGTCGCGTCGGCCCAGACCTCGATGTCGCCCCTGGTGTTGGGAATGCAGATGGGTTTGCCGGTCGTCCCGGACGAGCAATGGAAGCGGACGATTTCGGAAAGCGGCGCGGCGGTGAGCCCCAGCGGATATTCGTCGCGCAGATCCGTCTTCTTCATGAACGGAAATTTCGCCAGGTCCTTCAGCGTCACGAGGTCGCGGGGCTTCACGCCTTGCTCGTCGCAGCGGCGGCGGAAGAGCTTTACGCGCTCGTATTCGTAGGGGATGAGTTTCTGCAGCTTCTTGAGCTGGAGCTTGCGCAGTTCTTCTACGCTCAGGTAGTCGTTGTGGTTGTCCATCGGTTTTCGCGCCTTTCAGGCCTTCAGCTTCTTCAGTTTTCCCAGCACCTTCTTCATTTCGGCATCGGTGCCGATGGTGAAGCGGATGCGCGTGCGCGTGTTTCCGGCGGCGAACCAGCGCGTATAGATTCGCTGACGCTTTAGGGTGTTGAAGATCGACTCGGCGGACATTCCCTCCGGGGGGCGGGCGAAGACGAAGTTCGCTTGCGAGGGAATGACGTCCCAGCCTCGCTGTTCGAGTTCTGCGGTGAACCATTCGCGCGTCCGAATGATCTTCGCGGTCGTCTCGGCGTGGTACTTGCGGTCCTTCAGCGCGGCGAGGGCGACGGTCTGGGCGAGGGCGTCGACGTTGTAGGAGTCCTTGATCTTGAAAAGGGCGGAGATGAGGTCCTTCGGACCGACGCAGTAGCCGACGCGCAGACCTGCGAGCGAGTAGCTCTTGGAAAAGGTGCGCATGACGATTAGGTTGCGGTTGTCGGCGGCGGTCGCGAGCGCCATGCAGTCGCCGCAGGCGAAATCGGCATAGGCCTCGTCCACGATGACGACGCCCTTGAACGACTTCGCGAAGCGCGCCACCTCCCTCGGGGCCGTCCATTCGCCGGTCGGGGCGTTCGGGTTCGTCAGCAGGAAGAGCGCCACCCGCTGCCGCTCGAGTTCCGGCTGCGCCGCCGCCAGGCGGCCGCTGTCGAAGCCCAGCCACTTGACGTCGCGGATTTCCGCCAGCGTTCGGTAGAGCGAGTAGCTTGGATCGAGCGAGCCGAGCGTTTCGTCGTTTTCGACAAAGGCGCGGGCGGCGAGGGCGAGGATCTCGTCGGAGCCGTTGCCGACGAAGATGTGGTCGGGTGTCGTCTGGAGCTGCCGGGCGAGTTCTTCGCGGAGCGGCAGGCATTCGGCCTGCGGATAGATGCGCAGCCGGGCGAGATCGAACTTCGCGAGCGCTTCGGCGCATTTTGGCGAAGGCGGGTAGGCGTTCTCGTTGGTGTTGATTTTGATGACGCCTCGTCCAGTGGGCTGTTCGCCGTGGAGGTAGCCGCTCATCTTCTTCACATGTTGGACAATTCGCATAAGGCAAATATTATACTCTTTATTCGCGCGCGCGTGTGGCGGTAATTTTTACGCGGTTTCGGCCCCTTGACTTTTTCGCGGTGGATTTGATATCATATCCGCCCGTTGCAGGAGAGATGGCAGAGCCTGGTTGAATGCACATGACTCGAAATCATGCATACCCGCAAGGGTATCGGGGGTTCGAATCCCTCTCTCTCCGCCAAACGTTTTGATTCTGCGGGCGTAATTCAATGGCAGAATAGGAGCTTCCCAAGCTTCTTACGTGGGTTCGATTCCCATCGCCCGCTCCATTTTCGCGGTTGCGTAGCAGCCGGATACGGATGCCAAGCCGGTCATAATTGGCGATAAAGTCGGATGCTAAAGAAGCTGATAGTTTCAAACTTTGCAGTGGTTGAAAAGGCGGAAGCGGAGTTCGCGCCGGGATTGAATGTGCTCACCGGCGAGACCGGTGCCGGAAAATCCGTTTTAACTGGCGCTCTCGGGCTGGTTCTGGGCGAGCGGGCGGATGCGTCGGTCGTCAGGGACGGCGCCAGGGAAGCCGAGGTCGAGGCGGAGTTCGAGGTGGGGCCCGAGGTGGGGAAAAGAGGCGGAGAGCGCCTGTCGGTGCGCCGTACGGTGACTCGCGAGGGGCGGTCGCGGGCCTGGATCAACGACGAATCGGTGGCGGTGGCGGAATTGAAGGAGCTTGGCCGGAACCTCGTGGACATTCACGGTCCTACCGCCAATCAGCGGCTGATGGAGGAGGCGTTTCAGCGTGCGACCTTGGATGACTGCGGGCACATCGATGCCGGCGCCTATGCGAAGGCCTGGGCGGAACGTTCGGGGCTGCTCGCGCAGCTGGACGCGCTTAACGGCGCGGGCGGCGAAGACGAGCTGGACATGCTGCGCTTTCAGGTCGGCGAGCTTGGGGACGCGGAGTTGCGGGAAGAGGACGAGACGATTGCCGAGCGGCATGCGGCGGCGGCTCACGCCGAGGAGATCGTGGCGAATGCGAATGCGGTCACCGAGGCGCTGGGCGGCGACAGGTCTGCCGCGGAGATCCTCATCCGGCTGCAGCCGCATTTCCGCGAGATGGCGAAGCACCTGCCGGCGGCGGCGGAATGGGCGGCGGAAGCCGAAGAACTGACGGTGCGGATGCAGGAGCTGTCGCGGACGGTGGCGGACGCGGCGTCGAAACTGGATGTCGGCGTCGAGGATCTGGAGGAACTGGATCGGCGGCTGACGCTGGTCAACAGGCTTAAGCGCAAGTATCGCGTAGCGGAAGTCCCGGCGTTGATGGCCCTGTTGGACGACAAGCGGGCGAAGCTGGAAGCCCTGGAGCATCGGGAGGAGCGCATCGCGGAACTGGAGGCGAAGCTCGCGCTCGCGGACAAGGCGGTCAGGAAGGCGGGCGCGGAGTTGTCGAAGCGGCGCCAGATTGCGGCGGAACGGCTGGCGGCGGCGGTGACGAAGGAACTTCGCGATCTCGGTTTCCGGCAGGCGAAGTTCCTGGTGACGCTGACGCCGACGGAGCCGGAGGCGTATGGAATGGACCGCGTCGTCTATATGTTCGGGCCCAATCCCGGCGAGGCGGTGCGCCCGCTCGCCGCCATCGCTTCGTCGGGCGAAGTCGCCCGCGTGATGCTGGCGCTCAAGGTGGCGCTCCCCCATCGGCCATCTCGGTCTTCTCGGCCTGCCCAGCCCTCTGTCCTCGTCTTCGACGAGATCGACGCCAACATCGGCGGCGAGACGGCGGCGGCGGTGGGGGCCAAGATGCAGGCGGTCGCCCGCACGCGGCAGGTCATCGCCATCACCCACTTGCCTCAGAGCGCCGTCTATGGCGAACGCCATCTCCAGGTGCTGAAGCAGGTCGTCGGTGGCCGCACCTGCACGGCAATCCGCCCGGTCGAGGGCGAAGAACGCATTTCAGAAATCGCCCGAATGCTGGGCGGAGAAACGATAACCACAGTAGTGAGGAAACATGCCAAAGAATTGCTTGCCGTGTCCCGTTGAATTCGTCGAGGACGTCTTTTCCGAAGATTCGAAGGTGCTGGCGGATACGCTTCGCCGCGTGTCGGGCGCCGAGACGCCGCGCGTGCTGATTGTCGCGGATGTCAATGTCGTCCACCACACCGAAGGATTGGGCGCTAAGATCGGGCGCTATTTCCAGACGCACGGCGTCGAGATGGCGGCGCAGCCGGTCATTCTCCCGGGCGGCGAAAAGATCAAGGCCGACGGCCTCCAGCGGATCTTGAGCGTCGTCGGTTCGCTCGTCACCTCGCGCCTCGGCGCAAAGGACGTGGTGCTCGCCCTCGGCGGCGGCGCGGTGCTGGACGTGGCCGGGTTCGCCGCGGCGATAGTGCGCGGCGGCGTTCCGCTGGTCCGGATTCCCACCACTCCGGCGGCGATGATCGACGCGGCGCTATCGACGCACGCCTTTGCCGACGGACAGACGGTGAAGGACGTGCTCGCGGTTTCGGCGGTGCCGGCGGCGGTGCTGGTGGACAAGACCTTCGCCCCCACCGTCCTCGACGGCGTTTGGAAGGCCGGTTTCGCCGAGGCCCTGCGCCTTGCGGTGGTGCGTGACAAGTCGCTGGTGAAGTGGCTGGCGGAGAATGCCGCCGCCTATGCCCGGCACGAGGTCGAAGTGCTCGGCAAGATGGTGGATGACTGCTTTGCGCTGCGCAAGAAGGCGGGCGGGACGGATTTCGCCCTCTGGAGCGCCAATCGCCTGGAGACGATGAGCGGCTACAAGCTGCCGCATGGCTATGCCATCGCCCTCGGCATCATCATCGACGCCACCTATGCCGTTGCGGAGGGGCTGCTCGCCGAGGATGACCGCCGGCTCTTGGTGCAGGCGCTCACCGATTCCGGCGTCATGGACGGTGCGGTACATTCGCGGCATCTCCTCGCCCAGACCGACAAGCTCCTGGACGGGCTGGAGCTTTGGGCGATTGCTCATGGCACGGAGGAGATCGAGCTCATGAAGGGCCTCGGGAAGTCGGTTTGTGAAATTCCTGACCGGGGGGCTATGAAAGCCGCCTTGGATTTGATAAAATAACCTCATGAAGAAAAAGTTTTTCGCCATTTTGGCGTTTTGCGGGTCGGCGGTGTTTGCCGCTGACGTGGTTGAAGTCAAGGTTGTTGCCATGGACGGCTTCGGCGGCGACAGCGGTTCGGTCTTGAGCCGCTGTCAGACCAAGAAGGGCGCGGTTTACGATCCCGTGACGGTGACTCGCGATGTCGCGACCCTCGACCAGTCCGGCGAGTTCGAGGATGTTCGCGTCGATGCGAAGGAGGCGAATGGCGGCGTGGAGGTGACGTTCTTCGTTCATCGCAAGCTCCGCTACCACTCGCCCGTCGAGGTGGTCGGCTGCGCTGAGTTGAGCGAGTCGAAGATCGCGAGCGAGGCGGGTTTCCGGGATGGCTACTTCTACGGGCTCGGCGATTTTTCCGCCGCCGCCTCCAGGATCCGCTCCGTCTATGCGAAGCGGGGCTTTCACGAGGCGAAGGTGGAGGCAGCCCCCAGGATAATCGGCTCGGCCAACGACTGCACGGTGGTCTTCACAATCGAAGAGGGCGAGAAGAGCGAATTCGCCGGCTATTCGTTCCTCGGGGTGGAGAATGTCGAGGAGCGCGAACTGCGGGAGGCGATCGGCGACTTGCCGTGGTGGAATCCCGTCGGTTGGTTCAACGACAGTCCCACCACCGACGAGCAGCTCGCGCAGGCGGTCGCCCAGATCGCGGAGGTCTATCGCAACCGCGGCTATCTCGACGTCAAGGTGGCGGATGCGCAGCGCATCAAGACGGAGGACGGGCGGCAGGAGATCGTCTTCGCCGTCAGCGAGGGGATGCGGTATGCGGTGGGCGAGTCGTCGATCGCGGGGCTTACGCGCTATTCGGAAGATGCCGTGAAGGAGAAGAGTGCGCTTCCTCCCGCGGGAGAGGTGGCGAGCGCGAAGTCGCTGGCCGATGCCGCCAACCGCATCAAGGTCGCCGTCGGCTCGGGCGATTCGGGGCTTGCCGATACGCGCGTCGAGGTGCGGCACATTCCGGTTGGGAGCAATGTCGTCGATATCGTCTATCAGGTCACCGAGGGCGTCCCCGTGGTGATTGACGAGGTGGTCATCCGCGGCAACGACTACACGAAGGACAAGGTCATTCGCCGCGAGATCGCCCTCGGGCCGGGCGACCGCATGTTGGAGGACCGCGCCCAGCGCAGCCAGCGCCGTCTGGAGAACCTCGACTACTTCTCGCGTGTGCGCTACAGCTTGGAGGCGACGGGCCGCGGGCAGGATGCGACGGGCGCCGAGTATCGCAATCTCGTCTATGAGGTGGAGGAGAAGAACACCGGTTCGTTCATGGTCGGTGTCGGTGCGAGCTCGGTCGATTCGGTTTACGTTTCGGCCGAGGTGTCGCAGTCTAACTTCGATCTTTTCGCACCGTCGAAGTTCTTCCGCGGCGGCGGGCAGAAGGGTCGTGCGTATGTCCAGTGGGGTCCGCGTATTCAGACGATCGAGGCGAGCGTCACCGAGCCCTACTTCCTCGACCGGATGCTGGAGCTTACGGTTGAGGGCTATCGCCGCGGTCGTTGGTACGATGAATACGACCTCTATCGTACGGGCGGCGATGTGGGGCTCAGCTATCCCGTGAAGTTCTCCAAGGGCGGGGATCCCTTCGGGCGGCTCGGCTTCCGCCTGACGGGCGAGTTCATCAGCTTTGACGATGTGGACAGCGGCTATTATCTGCATCATGGCAGGGAGGTGCAGTACTTCCGCGAGCAGGAGCGCAAGGACGGGGATGCGGCCGAAGGCGTCTTCCGCGTCTATTGGAGCCGCGACAACCGCGATAATTTCCGCATTCCCACCACAGGTTCGCGCACGCTCGTCTTCGCCGACATCGCCGGCGGCGACAATTCCTATTGGAAGGTGGGGGTGAACCACCGTCATTACTTCACCACCTGGAAGCGTTTCGGCCATGTCTTCATGGTGGGGCTTCGCGCCGAGACGATGGACGCGCTTTCGGGCGATGTCGCCATCTACGACCGGCTCTTCCTGGGCGGCCCGCGGTCGATTCGCGGCATCAAGTACCGCAACGTCTCGCCGCTCATCAAGAGCGCCTACGGCGGCGATGCGGCGCCCATCGGCGGCCAGACGCTCTTCTGCATGGACTTCGAGTACACGATTCCGGTCGTGAAGATGCTGCGCTTTGCGGTTTTCTCCGACCTCGGCTCGGTAGGCGAGGACGAATTCGACCTTGACTTCTCCGACACCTTCGCCTGGACCGTTGGCGCGGGCGCGCGTCTTGACATTCCGATGTTCCCGATTCGCCTTGACTTTGGCATTCCCGTCAAGGAGCCGGAGAACTCCGAGAAAGAGGTGTTCTCCTTCATGGTGGGATATGACTTCTGAGGTTAAAGGTTGAAGATTAAAGGTGGAGGAATAAGATGAAGAAGATGTTGTTGGTGATGGCGGTGGCAATGGCAATGGCCGCCTCGGCGGAAATGAAGTTCGGCACGGTGGATCTGATGGTGCTGGTGAGGAACCATCCGAATTACGATTCCAACAAGACCCTGCTGACTTCGACCGACAAGGACTACCAGAAGAAGCTTGAGATCATCAAGTCCGAGGGGGATTCGCTTCAGGAGGAAGGCAAAAAGCTCGCTGATCAGATGCGCAATCCGATGTTGAC
>JAZUHK010000023.1:0-3866 GCA_045641645.1 Kiritimatiellia bacterium | reverse complement strand
GTGGGGGGGTTGGGGGGGGGGGGGGGGCGAGCCCTGGGGGGGGAGGGGGGGGGGGGTGGGGGGGGGGGGTGGGATCGCTCGCACTTTACGTGCGGATGGAAGCGGCGGTGTTTCCGCTGGGGCTGGCGTTGAGCGGCAAGGCGATGCTGGGCGCGGCGGTGCTTTCGCCGGTGGTGGCGGGGCTGGCGGCCGTGGCGGCGCTTCGCCCGGCGCTGGCGGTGCGCCCGTTGGAGGCCGCTTCCGACCGTTTGCCGCGGAAGCGGCATCTCGGGATGATCGTCGCCTTTGCCTTCGGTTTCGGGGCGTTCGTGGCGGTGGAGGTCTGGGGGGCATCGCTGATGAAGTCGTTCGTGCCGTCGCCTGAATGGCCGGATGCCGTCGTCTCGCTCCTCCCTGGCGGGACTTCGAGCTTTGATATCGAAAAGCTTCGGGGCAGGCTGCCGCACGTTCGGAGGATTCACGAGTTGCAGCCGTTGCAGGTGAAGATCGATGGGGTTGAGGGGGTCGAGAGGAACGTGCTGTTGCTTGCGAGCGACTGGTTACCGGAGTTTAAGTTTGCGGCCGGGTCGCGGGAAGTAGCGGAGAGTGCGCTTAAGGAAGGGGACAACTGTCTCGTTACGACAATGATGGCGCGGGCGAAACGGTTACGGCTCGGCGACTGCCTGGAGCTTGATTGCGGCAAGGGGTTCAAGCTGCCGCTTAAGGTGGCGGGAATCATCGATTTGAACTGGCATATGGTGACGAGTCGCGGGCTGCTGCGCGGACTTGGCCGGATGCCCCAGCAGACGGATGGTCCTGTCTTCGTCTCGTTCGATACTTTGGCCGCCGCCGATCCACGACCGCAGGAACTGGTGAAGATGACGCATCTGTGGCTGGATTTCGAGCCGGAGTTTCTTGCCGCGAAGGGTGCGTTTGCCGCCGGCAGGGAAGTGGAGAGGGAAATTGCCGGGATCCTGCAGGATGATGCGGGCATGAGTCGGGCTTATACTGTGCGGCTTCATTCGCGCGACGAGGTGGCCGACGGGACGCTGGCGCACGGTGCGCAGCTCATCGGGGCGATGGCGCGCATTCCCTACTTTTTCCTCGCGGTCATTTCGCTGGGGCTGGTAGCGATGCTGTCGGCAAGCGCCACCGCCCGGGCGCGCGAATTCGCGGTGCTGCGCGCGGTGGGGGCGACGCGCGCGCAAGTGGCGCTGGAGCTGGTGAAGGAGGCTGTGAAGGTGGCGGCGACCGGCATCGGGCTTGCCGTACCGTGCGGTTCGCTGGTGGGGTGGCTCGCGACGGCGGGAACGCGCGCGGCGATGGCGAACTGGGGAATCCCGCCGGCCTTCGCGGTGCCGTATCTGACGCTGGCCGGCGGCGCTTTCGTGGCGCTTCTGATGGCGCTCTCGGTGGCGGTTCTGTGGGTCGTCGGGGTAAAACCGTGCCGATAGCGGAATGAAGGTGATCGGCCGTTTGCGTTGCAGCTTGCGTCCCCATTCCTCGGGAGATTTTGGTATAATACCACCATTTATTTCCTCTAAGGAGCAAAAACAGATGAAGATTGCAATCGGTTCAGATCACGGTGGAGTGGAACTCAAGGCGGCGCTCGTCAAGGCGCTTGGCGCCGAGGCGGAGATCGCGGATCTCGGGCCTGCCGATAAGACAAGCTGCGATTATCCCGATTATGCCGTCGAGGTGGCGCTTAAGGTCGCCGGCGGCGAGGCGGATTTCGGCATTCTCATCTGCCGCACGGGAATCGGCATGTCGATGACGGCCAATCGCTTCCAGAATGTTCGCGCCGCCGTGTGCTCCACCAAGGAGGCCGCCGTCGCGACGCGCCAGCACAACGGAGCCAACGTCCTCTGCCTCGGTGCCGACAGCGTCTCGGCCGAGGCCGCCGTCGAAATCGCCCGTAGCTTCCTCGCGACGCCTGTCGATGAGGATGCGCGTCACGCACGCCGCCGTTGGAAGCTGGAACGTGCGCGTCGCCTTTCCGACTGCTCGGGTCTCCTTCGCGACGACCCCGAGGTCTTCGCCGCGATCAAGGCCCAGACCGAACAGGAAGACGCGGAGATCAACCTCATCGCTTCTGAGAACACCTCGTCCCGTGCGTGCCGCGAGGCGGCGGGTTCGGTGCTGATGAACAAGTACGCCGAGGGCTATCCGGGGAAGCGCTGGTACTCGGGGTGCCTCCCCGTCGATGCGGCGGAGGAACTGGCGCGGACGCGCGCGTGCAAGCTCTTCGGGGCGGATCATGCGAACGTGCAGCCGCATTGTGGCAGCGCGGCGAACATGGCGGTTTACTTCGCGACGATCAAGCCGGGCGACACCATCATGTCCCTCTCGCTCGACCAGGGCGGCCACCTCTCGCACGGCTCGCCGGTCAACTTCTCGGGCAAGATCTACAACATCGTTCCTTATACGGTCGATCAGAAGACGGAGATGCTCGACTATGACGCGCTCGAAAAGCAGGCGCTCGAAGTGAAGCCGAAGATCCTTCTCACCGGTGCCTCGGCCTATCCGCGTACGATCGACTTCAAGCGCATCCGCGAGATCTGCGACAAGGCCCAGTGCATCATGATGGTCGATATGGCGCACATTGCCGGTCTCGTCGCGGGCGGGGCGCATCCCTCGCCGGTCCCCTACGCCGACTTCGTGACGACGACGACGCACAAGACGCTGGGCGGTCCGCGCGGCGGCATGGTGCTCTGCAAGGACCAGTGGGCGAAGGCCTTGGACAGCGCGGTCTTCCCGGGCATGCAGGGCGGTCCCCTGGAGAACATCATCGCGGCGAAGGGCGTGATGCTGAAGGAGTGGATGAGCGAGGAGAAGGAGGGCTACGCGCAACAGGTCGTGAAGAACACGGCGGCGATGTGCAAGGTCATCCAGGACCGCGGCTACCGGATTGTCTCCGGCGGCACGGACAACCACCTCTTCCTCGTGGATGTCAAGAGCTCGAAGGGCATCACCGGCAAGGACGCGGCGGCGGCGCTCGATGCGGCCGGCATCATCGTGAACAAGAACACGATTCCGTTCGACACCGAAAGTCCCTTCAAAACGTCCGGCATCCGCGTCGGCGCCGCCTCGGCGACGACCCGCGGCATGAAGGAGCCGGAGATGGTCAAGATCGGCACGTGGATCGCGGACGTCCTCGACGACATTACGAACACCGAGGTCCAGGCGCGGGTCAAGAGGGAGGCGGCGGAGCTCGTCGCGGGCTTCCCCGTGCCGTAAGGACCAGTTCTGGTCATTGCCCTTGCGGCCGGAACTATTGGCGTGATCGTCTATGTCCGTGCATCCCTACGGTATTGTGCGGCATAGAGGATTGGTAGGATGAGCTCAAGCCATTCCAGTCGTTTCGGATATGTGATGCTGCTGGTTCTGATGGTGTGGTCTGGAATCGCACCGGCTGATTGGACGGTGTGGATGGTCGAAAGCGTCTGGTCGGCGGGATTCGCGGCGTTCTTCGCGGTCGTGACGACGGTTGCGATGGCCGGGGTGTGGGAGATCGTCGAGTGGCTGTATGCGGCGATTGACGGCGGTGAAGTCGGCGCGGCGTTCCTCGGTTCACAGGGCGACGTCTGGGATGCGCAGAAGGACATCTTGTGCGACACGCTTGGGGCGCTGTGCGCAGCAGTCTTATATTGGGCAAGGCGAAGAACGCTTTCAGCAGAGATGCGGGCGACAAGGTAGGTTGTGATATGAATCGTCTTTGTAAAATCTGCTGGGAAGTTGTCGCCCATGTTGTTTTGGGACGTCGATTGCGAAACGCTCGATGACGAAAAACATCGGCGCTTTGTCATTGGGCGCGTCCTTGAGCGCGGTAAGATGCAGGACTGGGTCAAGACGAAGGAGCGGTATGGCCTTTCGCTGGTCGTGCAGGA
>JAZUHK010000022.1:0-15610 GCA_045641645.1 Kiritimatiellia bacterium | reverse complement strand
GCCGTCTCGCAGCAGGAGAAGGGCATTTCCCGCGTCAACTCCATGAAGCTGAGCGATCTGGGGGTGAAGGGGAGAGAGTAGGTGGAGGGGGAGAGAGAAGGTGGAGAAAGTAGGTGGAGGTGGAGGGGGAAGGTGGAGAGAGAAGGTGGAGAAAGTAGGTGGAGGTGGAGGATTTGAGATTTGAAATTTAAGGAGGAATTGAAAATGGAAGAGAAAATCAAGGCGAAGCTGGAGGAGCTGCGCGTCGGGCTCCAGGCCGACGGCGGCGACCTGGAACTGGTGAAGATCGAAGGAAAGGTCGTGTACCTGAAACTCGTCGGTCACTGCGGCAGCTGCCCGTTCGCGATGATGACCCTTAAGCAGGGCATCGAGGTCGGCCTCCAGGAGATCGACCCCGAGATAACCGTGGAGCGCGTGGAAGCGTGATTTCTCAACGCCTTTAAGTCCAAGGTCTCAGGTCTAAGGTCCTAAACAATCATGAAGACAGTTAACGTTTCTTTGGTGGGCGTCGGCGGGCAGGGCATCATCCTCACGGCCGACATTCTGGCGAAGACCGCGGCGATCGCGGGATACGAGGTGAAGAAGTCGGAGATCCACGGCATGTCCCAGCGCGGCGGCTCGGTCACGAGCCAGGTGCGTTTCGGCAAGGAAGTCGCTTCGCCCATCATCCAGGAGGGTACGGCCGATGTCCTCGTCGCCTTCGACAAGGTCGAGGCGTTGCGCAATCAGGGGATTCTGGCGAAGGACGGCGTCGCGTTCGTGAACGACCTCTTTCTCGTTCCCGTGACGGTTTCGTCGGGTCAGCAGCCGCCGGTCGCCGATCTTGACGGCAAGGTGAAGAAGGCCTTCAGGAAGCTCGTCCTCGTGGATGCGATGAAGGTGGCGACGGAGGAGGTGGGCAACGCGCGCACGATGAACATGGTGATCGCGGGGGCGCTTTCGGCGTTCTGTCCCTTCAAGGAAGAGCTTTGGCTTCAGGCGATGGCGGAAATGCTCACGGGCCCCAAGGCGAAGCTGCTCGAAGTCAACCAGAAGGCCTTTCGGCTCGGCCGCGCCGCGGCAGGGAGATGAGATGAGCATGTGGAACCGTACGGCTGAAACGCTGAGCCGCGACGAGTACGCGAAACTTCAGCTGGAGGGGCTGAAGAAGTCGCTCCATCGCGTGTGGACGAACGAGTTCTACCGCCAGCGGCTTCATCGGGGCGGCGTCGGTTCGCCCGAAGACGTGAAGTCGCTTGACGATCTCGCCCGGCTGCCGTTCTTCACCAAGGAGGATTTCCGCGAGGCGTATCCGCTCAAGATGAACTGCGTGGAGCGCCAGGACCTGATGGAGTTCCACATGTCCTCGGGTTCTACGGGGACGCCCGTCGTGATGGCCTACACCAAAAACGATCTTCTCCAATGGGCGGAGTGCATGGCGCGTTGCTATGCGATGGCAGGCCTTGAGAAGGGCGATGCGGTGCAGATCATGCCGACGTTCGGGCTCTTTAACGGCGGTTTCGGCTGCTATCACGGTGCGCGCAAGGCGCAGCTCTTCACGATCCCCGCCTCTTCGGGCAATACCGAGCGGCAGATTCGGCTGATGAGGGATTTCCGCACCAAGGGCTTCGTTTCCGTCGTCTCCTATGTGCCGCGGCTTATCGAAGTTCTGGATCGCCAGCCGGAGGGCGAGCGGGAGCTGCCGGCGCTTAAGGTGGGCATCTTCGGTTCCGAGACCTTCTCCGACGAGACGCGCCGCCGCATCGAATCGCGCCTCGGCATCGAATGCTTCGACATCTACGGCATGACCGAGACGGGCGGCATCGGGACGACCGGTCAGGACTGCAGGCACCATTGCGGGCTTCACGTCTGGGAGGATCAGTACATCACCGAGATCATCGACCCCAAGACGGGCGAGGTGCTGCCCGACGGCGAGTACGGCGAAATCGTCTTCACTTCGCTCACGCGCGAGGCGATGCCGATCATCCGCTATCGGACGCACGACATCACCCGTATCCTCTCGCGCGAGAAGTGCGCCTGCGGCCGCACGTCGCTGAGGATCGCCCGCATCACCCGCCGCACCGACGACATGCTCATCCTCAAGGGCGTCAACTTCTATCCGCGGCAGGTCGAGCAGGCCCTGAAGGAGATTCCCGGCGTCGCCGACGAGTTCCAGATCATCCTTGAGGATCGTGACGGGATGACCGAGGTGACGATCAATGTCGAGGCGGAGGCGGGGGTGACGGGTCATACGGTCGCGAAGCACCTTCGGGAGCGGCTCGGCTTTCTGCCGAAGGGCGATGTCTTCCCGATCGGGTCGTTGCCGCGCACCGAAGGCAAGGCGAAGCGCGTTATCCGCAAATGAAGCTTTCCCTGAAGCTCTCGCTGGCCGTGCTGGCGCTTTATCTGGGCGCGGCGGTTTTCGGGGAGGTCCAGTACCGGGTCGCCCGCTTTCGCGACGTGACGCCGGAATACAATGTGGTGAATGCCGACGCGCGGTATCTGCCGCCGTCGCGCGAACATTGGCTCGGCACCGACAATCTTGGGCGTTCGGTCGCCTTGCGGCTCATGCAGGGAACGCGCATCGCCTTCCACGTGGGGGTGATGACCTCGCTGATCGCGATTCCGCTCGGAGTCCTCTTGGGGCTTTTGGGCGGGTATTTCGGCGGCAAGGCGGATTCGCTGGTGGTGTGGCTGTGTGCGACGGTTGCCTCGATGCCGGGGCTGCTTTTCATCCTGGCGATTTCGCTGGTGGTGGGTCAGGGGCTGCTCGGCATTTATCTTGGCATCGGGCTTACCACCTGGGTGGGGGTCTGCCGCACGATTCGCGCGGAGGTGATGAAGCATCGCGACCGCGCGTATGTGCAGGCGGCGAAGACGCTCGGGTATTCGCATTTCCGAATCATGTTCCGCCACATCCTGCCCAATGTGGCGCATCTCATCCTGGTGCAGTTTTCATTGCGGTTCCCAGCGGCGGTTTCGACGGAGGTGTTCATTTCGTTCCTGGGTATCGGCGTCCAGGGGGAGCCGAGCTGGGGGGTGATGATCAATAATGCGCGGCTGCGGCTCTGGCAGGGCGTCTGGTGGGAGATGACCTTCACGACTGCGGCCATTTTCATTCTCGTTCTGGCCTTCAACCATCTCGCCGACACCCTGCGCGATCGGCTCGATCCGGCATTGAGGACGGCGCGTGGCTGATTATGCTATAATAATCCCATGGGCAAAAACGGAATATTCGATTGGATGAAGGGTTTCTTCGCCGACTTGACGGGGAAGAACAAATTCGGGAAAGAGGACTTCGTCCTGCTTAAGACGGCGCTGATGCTGGCGGCGGTGGATGGCGAAATCGCCACCGACGAGGTTAGTCGTTTCAAGGAGCTGGCGGAGAAGTGCCGCGGCTACAACGGCGAGTCATTTGCGGTGCTCTGGGATCAGGCCATTAGGAGTGCCGGTTATCTGCTTATTCAGTCGCGCTTTCTCGGTCAGGAGGAGCTGGCGGCGGCGTTCGTGCAGGAAGCCGAAAAGGATTTTGTCGAAATGGCCGCCACCGAAACGAGAGACGAGCGCAGCCGGGCGTTCGAGCTGCTGGAGCGGATGGCGATGGCCGACGGCGACTATTCGGCGGTCGAGCGTGTTGCGATTAAGGCGCTGGCGAAGAAAGTCAAGGACGCGAGGGAACGGTTTATTGCCGAGCGCTATTCTCGTGCGGTTGGGTTTGACAAGCCGCAGGAATGAGGTGCGCTTCGCCCGCATAGACGCGGCGACCGGCGACAAGCAGTGAGCCGTCTTCGGTGATTCCCTCGGCAAGCCCCGTGAACGGCCTGTCGTCGGCATCGGTCTGAAGGATCGTGACCGCTTTGCCGCGCAGCAGGTCGAGCGCGGAGATTTCCGGCATTAGCGAAGCGAATCCCTGCGTCTGCCAGGCGGCAAAGGCGCGGGCGAGGGCGGCGAGGACGCGGTTCCTGACGACGGCGACGCCGGGGATGGCGGCGCCGTCTTCTGAAAGGAGCGCGAGCGAAGTGGCCCGTGCGGCGAGTTCCGGCGGAAAATCGCGGGTGCCCACATTGGCGCCGATGCCGACGATCACCCGGTCGTCCTGACGCTCGCAGAGAACGCCGGCGAGCTTGCGGCCGTTTGCCATGAGGTCGTTCGGCCACTTGAGGCCGATTGCCGCGCCTGCCGGAAGGAGCGCGGCGAAGGCGCGGGCGACGGCAAGCCCCGCGACGAGCGGGAGTGTAGCCACTTCCTCTGCCGTCGCGCCTTCGACGGGCAGGACGGCGGAGAGGATCAGGTTCTCTCCGCGCGGCGAATGCCAGGAGTGGTCGAGCCGCCCGCGTCCCGCGGTCTGGTAGTCGGCGGTGAAGGCGTCGAATGCCGCGCCCGCGCGCGCGTCAAGATTGGTCGAGACGGTCTCCGCGCGGTGATGCAGTTTCCACCGCGGCAGCTTGGAGAATTCGCAGCCGCAGTAGCTCTGGCGGTAGAGCCCGAGTTCCCGCGTGCGTCGCACCGAGAGCTTGAAACCTTCGCGCTTCTTGAAGTCCTCGGGCAGGAAAACCGGTGGCGGAAGCGTGGCGGCGGGCGGCGGAAGGTCCTTCGCGACGGCGAAGATGACGGGCGTCGCCTTGTGGGGAGAGACCGTGAGTGAAGTGGTGAATTCGGGAAAGCCGTGTTCGGCCGCATAGGCCGCCGCGCGGGTGAGGTTGTAGCGGAAGCAGCGCGCGCAGCGCGCGCCCTGTTCGGGTTCGTCCTCGTAGCCGGCGGCGACTTCCTGTAGCCATTCCGCGTGGTTGTAGGGAAGGGCGACCAATTCGACGCCCTCCGCCGCGGCCAGTTTCCGCGCCTCGCCGAGCCGCTTCTCGAATTCTGCCCGCGTGTCGAGATTGGAGTTGGCGAAAAAGAGCGTCGCTTGGCGGCCGAGATCCCTGAGGCGCGGCACGCAGGCGCTCGCGCAGGGGCCGCAACAGGTATGGAGCAGGATCTTCCGCGTTTCGGACATAGGGTCACCCGAGGAGATGGGCGCCGGCATCGACCGGCAGGACGACGCCGGTCGTCGCTTCGGCGGCGAGCAGATAGGCGACGGCGGCGGCGACATCTTCGGGAGCCGGACGCCGATCGAGGAGCGTTTCGCCCGCCGGTTCGTGGAGACCGGCGGGGGCGAGGACGGGACCGGGACTTACGGCGTTCACGCGCAGAGAGGCGGCGAAGAGCCGGGCGCTCGCGAGCGTGTAGGCGGCGAGATCGCGCTTCGCTTCGCGGTAGCCGGAGCTGGCGGCGGAGACGGGCTTTTCGACGGTCGCGTCGAGAATGTTGACGACGGCGCCCACGCCGGTTTCGCGCCCCGCCATCATCATCGTCAGCTTCATGGGAGCGTCGTATCCGACGGCGCGGACGGCGGCTTCCTCGCCGGTGAAGAGCGCGGCGTTGTTGACGAGTGCGTCCGGCGGCATTCCCCCCAGTTTTTCCAGTGCGGCGGCATAGAGCTTGGCCGCGCCGAGCGGCTGGGTGAGATCGGCGACGATATCCGCCCCTGCGTCCGCCCGATGCGAGGAGACGAGGACGCGCCAACCGTCGGCTTTCAGCCGTTCGGCAATCGCCTTTCCGAGGCGCACGGTTCCGCCGGTGACGAGTACGCTTTTCATCTGTGGCGCATAGTTTAGCAAATTTTCCGTCGCCCTGGGACGGCCGATTAGCGGAAGGGTGTCGGTTATGCTATAATCTCCTCCAAGCACAAGAGGACTTCTGACAGTGACGCTTTCATTTCCAGGTTTCATTGACGTGCATGTTCATTTCCGCGACCCCGGGATGACCGAGGCCGAGGATACGGCGAGCGGGCTTGCGGCGGCGCGGCGCGGCGGTTTCGGCGCCGTGGTGACCATGCCCAACACCTCGCCGGCCTGCGACAGCCCCGCGGCACTTGCCGCGCAGGTCGCCGCCGCCGCCGGCTCGCCGGTGCGGCTCCTGCCGTCGGCGGCGATTACCCGCGCCCGCGCGGGCAGGGAAGTCGCCGACTTGGAGGCGCTTGCCGAAGCGGGCGCGGCGTTTTTCACCGATGACGGCGGCTATGTCGCCGACGACAAGGTGATGGAGGAGGCGATGCGCCGCGTCTATGAACTCAACGGCGTCATTTGCGAACATGCGATGGATCCGGTCGAGCAGCGCGGCGGCGTCATCCGCGATTGTCCGCTGGCGCGGCAGCTGAACCTTCCGGTCGTTTCCGTGGAGACCGAGACGAAGGCGATTCGCCGCGATCTTTCCCTTTGCCGCGAGCCGGGCTGCCGCCCCCATATCCAGCATATCTCCACCGCCGCCGGCGTAGAGCTGGTTCGCGCCGCGCAGCGCGAGGGCCTGCCGGTGACGGCGGAGGCGACGCCCCATCATCTGCTCTTCGCCTGCGAGGACCTGGTCGCGGACGACGCGAACTTCAAGATGGCGCCGCCGCTCGGTACGCGCGAGGACCGTGCCGCCTTGCGCGCGGCGGTGAAGGACGGCGTATTGATGTTCGCGACCGATCACGCGCCGCATCCGGCCGCGCGCAAGCGCGAGGGCTTTCTCGCTTCGGCGAACGGCATCATCGGTTTGGAGGCAGCCATTCCCGTCACCTACGCCGTGATGGTGGAGGAGGAGGGAATGAAGACGGAGGATTGGGCGCGCGCATGGTGGGAGCTGCCGCAGGCGATCCTCGCGAAGTCCTGCGCTGCCGCCCTCGCCGCCCGCCGTCCGACGGTCCTTGAGGTCGGCGCCTCCCGCACGGTGGCGGTGGCGAACTTCGCCTCTCGCTCCCGTAACTGCCCGTATGACGGGCTTTCGTTCACCTGCTGGCCGAAGGAGGAAACACCATGAAGACGGAGATATTCAACCGGGCCGCGGCCTACTTTCCCGATGTCTGCTTCAAGCAGGCGCCCGATCTCGGCGTTCTTCTCGGCAGCGGCTGGGGCGAGGCGCTGGCGATCGACGAGGTGGTCTTCCGCGCTCCTTATGCCGACATCCCTGCGCTCGGGGCTTCGACGGTAAAGGGACACGCGGGTGAATTCGTCCTCTATCGGCGGCGGGGAAAGCTTGTCGCGGCGTGGTGCGGGCGCCGTCACTACTACGAGGGAGTCGGCTGGGAGCCGGTCGTCCTGCCGGTCGAGATGCTGCGCCGCATGGGGACGGAGACGGTGCTCCTGACCAACGCCGCGGGCGGCATCAATCCGGCGCTCCGGCCGGGCGACTTCGTGATTCTGCGCGACCATATCAATCTGACGCGCGACAATCCGCTTATCGGCGCACACCGTCCCGAATGGGGTGCGCGCTTCCCCGATATGAGCGAGGTCTATCGTCGCCGTCTCGCCGAGCTGCTGCATGCGAGTGCGAACAAACTGGGGCTTCGGGTGATGGACGGGGTCTATGCGTTCAACACGGGGCCCGCCTACGAGACGCCGGCGGAGATCCGCTCCTATCGTTCGCAGGGGGCCGATGTCGTGGGAATGTCCACCGTCCCCGAGGCGGTCTTCGCGTGCGCGTGCGGCATGAAGGTGGCGGGGCTTTCGCTTGTCTCCAATCTGGCGGCGGGGATTTCGCAGCGCCCGCTTGACCATACCGAAGTGGTGGCCGCCGGCGAGGCGGCGAAGCCGGGAATGAAGGCGCTGATCGACGATTTCCTCGCCCGGCTCTGAGCGATGGCGCCCGCCGACACCCTCGATGATTTCATCGCCGCCCTCGCCTTCGAGCGGGGGCTTGCGGCCAATACCTGTGAGGCCTATGCGAGCGATCTTAGGTTCTTCTTCGGCTTTCTTGCGAACGCGGGGGTGACCGAGGTCGCGGCGATTGCCCGTGAGCACATCGACGCCTATCTCGCCGCGGCGCGGGCGGCGGGACAGCGCGGGGCCACGCGGGCGCGACGCACGGCGGCCATCCGCATGTGGCTTCGGGACCTGAAGGCGCGGCGGCTGCTCCGGCACGACCCCTCGGAGCTGCTGGAGGCGCCGCGCAAGGACCTGCCGCTGCCGCGCGTCCTCTCCGAGCAGGAGGTGACGGCGCTCATTGAGGAGGTGAAGGGCTCGGACGCGCGCGAGCTTCGCGACCGGGCGATGCTCGAAACCCTCTATGGCTGCGGGCTCAGGGTGAGCGAACTCTGCGATCTGCAGCTCGAAGCCGTTATCGCCGACGGCGAGCTCTTGCGCATCTGCGGCAAGGGCTCCAAGGAGCGGATCGTGCCGATCGGCAAAAGCGCGGGTGCGGCGCTGACGGCATACCTCGGGTACGGGCGCGAGTCCTTCGCGCGCGGCCGGCTCGCCGAGACGCATGTCTTCCTGACGCGGCTCGGCCGCCCCTTTACGCGCCAGGGGGTCTTCAAGCTCCTCAAGGAGCGCGCGGCGGCGGTGGGGATTCCCGCCGAGCGGATTTCGCCGCATGTCCTCAGGCATTCCTATGCCTCGCACATGCTCTCGCATGGGGCGGATATCCGCGCCATTCAGGAACTGCTTGGCCATGCCGACATCGGGACGACCCAGATTTACACTCATGTCGATACCGCGCGCTTCCGGGAGCTGCATCGCCAGTATCACCCGCGGGGCTGAAAATAATGGTATAATTCCTCCACTTATGAGAATTGTCGTCAAAGTTGGTACTCATGCCATCGCCACCAGGTCCGGCAAGCCCGATCGTCCCGCCCTCCGTCGGCTCGTCAATCAGCTTTCGGAAGTCCGCAAGGCCGGGCATGAGGTCGTCTTCGTTTCGTCGGGTGCCGTCGCCGCCGGCGTCGAGGCCCTGGGGCTTAGGGAGCGGCCGGTGGATGTGAGCGCGGTGCAGATGTGTGCGGCCGTCGGTCAGGCGCGGTTCATCTGCGAATACGAGCAGATGTTCGCCGCGCACGGGATCATGATCGGGCAGGTGCTCCTGACGCACGCCGACTTCGAGGCGCGGCGTTCCGCGCAGAACGTCAAGACGGCGATCGGGCGGCTCACGCGCGCCGGCATCGTCCCGATCGTGAATGAGAATGACGTTGTCGCCGACGAGGAGCTCAAGGGGCGCACCTTCGGCGATAACGATTGGCTTTCCTTCCTGCTGGCGAAGTTGGTCAGGGCCGATGCGCTGGTTCTCCTTACGACGGTTGACGGTCTCCTTGATGCGGCTGGCCGCAGGATTCCCGAGGTCGGGAATCTCCGCGGGCTTTCGCGGCTCGTCCGTCCTGGTGAGAAGGGGAATCTTTCGAAGGGCGGGATGGATTCGAAATTGAAGGCGGTGAAGGCCGCCGTCCAGGCCGGAATCGACACTTATGTCGCCAACGGGCGCAAGTCATCGCTGGTGCCGCTTTTAAAGGGTCTCTCGGTGGGCACCTTCTTTCCCGGCAACGCGCTATGAATCGCGGGCTCGTGAAAACGGTTCTTTGCGGATTGGCCGCCCTGATGCTGGCTGGCGGCTTGGCCGCGGAAACCGAGCTCGCGGCGGCAATCCGGCGAGGTGCGGAGTACCTGCTGGCCAAGCAGGCGGCGGACGGGCATTGGGGCGATGCGCAGATGCCGGCTCTGACGGCGCTTCCGCTTTGGGCGCTTTTGGGAACTGACGCGCCGGCGGCGGCGCGGCGGAAGGCGGCCGATTTCGTGCTCGGGACTCAGCGCCCGGACGGAGGGTTCTACGTGCCCAAGCCGGGGCGCGGCGGCTCGGGGCTCGGCAACTACAATACCTCCGTCTGTCTCGCCGCGCTTTTCGATTCGAAACTGGTGGACGCCGCGCCGCTGCTGAAGGCGCGCGAATACATTGCCTCCTCGCAGTTGACCGGCGATGACACGATGGCGGGCGGCTTCGGCTACGACAAGATTTCTCGTCGGCGCTATGCCGATCTTTCCAATACATCCTATGCCATGAGCGCGATGGCGAAGACGGCGTCGCTGGAGGAATTCCGCACGACGGGAAAGCGCGTGGATCTCGATTGGGAACAGGCGCTTGCCTTCGTGGAGAACCTGATGAAGCGGGAAGGGCCCGATGCCGGCGGGGCCGCTTACAACGAGAGGACGCCGCAAGCCGGGACGGAGACGAACCGGGCGGGCAAGGTGCAGCTCCGCGCCTATGGTTCGATGACCTACGCGGCGGTGCTGTCGATGTGCAGCGCCCGCCTTGACCGTGGCGATCCGCGGGTCCGCCAGGCGTTCGAGTATCTTTCCAAATACTGGTCGGTTGACGAGAACCCGGGGATGGGCAGGCAGGGGCTTTATTATTTCTACGACATCATGGCGCGGGCGTTGGTCGCTTCGGGAGCCGCTGAAGTCGGTGGTCACGACTGGAAGCGCGAGCTTTCCGCGAAGCTCATCTCCCTTCAGCGGAGTGACGGCAGCTGGATGAACGACAACAACCGTTTTTGGGAGGCGGATCCGGTGCTCTGCACTTCCTTCGCGCTGCTGGCGCTTGAGGCCTGCCGCTGAGATATGCAATACGAACTGGTCGAAATCTTCGAGTCGCTGCAGGGAGAGGGGCGCAATACGGGGCGGCCCGTGCTGTTCGTGCGTTTCGCGGGTTGCAATTTGAGCTGTCCGTGGTGTGACACCGACTGTGGACGGCGTTTCTCGCTGTCGCTGGCGGAGCTCGTCGGGGAGGTGAAGGGGTTTCGTCCGAAGAGCGTCGTGCTCACGGGGGGCGAACCGACGATTCAGCCGGGCATGGCGGAACTGGTGGCCGCTCTGAAGGATGCGGGGTACTGGATTGCGGTGGAGACGAACGGAACTACCGGGCGGGACGCGGCACCCTGGCTCGACTTCGTCGATTATGTCGCCTGTTCCCCTAAGGCCGAATATCCCGAGCGGCTCGCGCTGACGGAGGCGGACGAGGTGAGGGTCGTCGTCTCTTCCCCGGCGGTTGTTCCGTTTTGCCGCGGGTTGAAGGCGAAGATCGTCGCGACGGATTACTATCTTTCGCCCTGTGAGCGCGGCGGCGAGATGGATTTCGCCACGGCCAAGGACGCGCTTGCCGAGTTGGACGGCTGGTCGCTCTCGGTGCAGTTGCATAAGCTGCTTGGCTTCCGCTGAATTCGGCATTGGGCAGTGCCGATAAAAATGATATAATCATGACCATGAAAAAGCTGATCGTCATTTTGGTTTTGCTGTTGGTCGCGGCGGGGGCGGCGATTTGGTATCTGAAGTTCGCGGGGGTCACGCACGAGGATATCTGCGAGGTGGTGACGGAGGAATCGACGAGGGTGCAGGGCGTCGTCGATGACCGCTACCAGAAGCTCGACCAGAAGCTCGATCGTATCGAAGGGAAGCTCGACAAGCTCCTGGAGATCGCAAATCGTCCGCTTCCGGACGGAATGCAGAGGGTGGAATGAAGATCCTCTTCCTCTGTCACGGGAACATCTGCCGGAGTCCGATGGCGGAGTTCGTGATGAAGGACTTGCTCGCGAAGGCGGGGCGCACGGATGTCACGGTCGAGTCCGCGGCGCTGCATACGGATGAGATCGGAAACGACATCCACTACGGGACGCGGCAGAAGCTTATAGAGATGAAGGTTCCGTTTTCGTCGCGCGCGGCTTGGCTTCTCACGGCGGCGAAAGCGCGGGAATACGATCTTCTCATCGGGATGGATTCCTACAACATCGCCGACCTGAAGCGACTCGTCTATCCCGAGGATCGCGGCAAAATCAAGCGTATGCTTGAATTTGCGGGAGTCAATCGCGATGTGGCCGATCCGTGGTACACGGGTAATTTCGACGCGACCTGGGATGACATCCTTGCCGGTTGCACGGCGCTCATGGAGCTTTTCGGTCTTGCGCCCGAACCCAAGCGGTTTGTAGCCGTTGAAGGCGCGGATCACAATGATCTCATTGCCGTGCTGGGCTTGGAGGAGTATCAAAGTTGCTGTCAGATTCATCAACTTACTGACCGGATTGAGTTATGAGCTGGTTGCCAAAGAGAGATAAGCTTGATCCTGTCCAGGCGTCGGCGGTGACGATGGGCGGATGCGAGAGGGCGTGATCGGATGATGAAGATATTCTTGGTAGCGGTTGGCAGCGGTTTGGGCGGGGTGCTTCGGTATCTCGTGCCATGCTGGATCGGAGCAGCGAAGGGCTTTCCGTGGGCGACGCTGACGGTCAATGTCGTCGGGTCGCTGCTGATCGGACTTCTCTCGGGACTGCTCGCGCGGCACGGCGGATCGTCCGCCGAGTCGATACGGTGCTTCGCCATCGTGGGCTTTTGCGGTGGGTTCACAACGTTCTCGACTTTCTCGAACGAGGCCTTCCGCCTGCTTGAGAACAACCAGTGGCTCTCGGCGGCGGTGTATGTTGGGCTTTCCGTCGCCGCGGGACTGGTGGCGGTGTTCGTCGGCTATTGGCTTTCGAAAGGGGTCTGAACATAGAAGCTGATGCAGAAGGATTTTGCGCGAAGATGGATGAAGAGCAGCGCTTTGACGCGATGCAGTCCCTCGCCATGGTCAGGTATGCCCCGGCGGTGAAGGATGCGGAGGAGTTCCGCAAGGTCGACTCCGATCGGTATTACTGGCAGGTCTACTTCATTTTTGGGCTCTTTGACGACCTCGCCGTCCCCATGCTCTGCGAGAAACCAATGAAAATTGCTGTGCTTATCCTTTTTGGTTTGCCCTCGCTACGTTGCCGATTTTGCTGTTTGCCGCCCTATTTGCCTTGGCTGTTCATTCGTCAATCCAGGCGAGTGGCCATATTGACTGTGGCGACGAAAAGGTGATATAATAATTGCAGTTTTATGGATTAACAGCTAATGAAACGGCAGAATCATCTTTTCCCGAAGGCGGCGAACGCCTTGAAGACACTGGGCGAGAACCTGCGGCTGGCGCGCAAGCGTCGCAGAATCACGGCGCAGATGATGGCGGAACGGGCGAACATGTCCCTGATGACGCTTCGGTCGCTTGAGCGCGGCTCGCCGCACGTGGCGATGAGCAATTACATGGCCGTGATCTTCTGCCTTGGGTTTCAGGACGATATCGCCAAGGTCGCCGCCAATGACGTGTTGGGGCGTGGCTTGCAGGATGCCGCGCTATGAAACAACTGGAAGATTATTTGCAGGATCGACCGATCGGCACGGTGAAGATCGACTGCGTGCGGGGACGCGAGACATGGATGTTCGCGTATGATCCGTCCTTTGTGAAGGCGTCGAATCCGATGCTTGATCCGGATATCGCCAACGTGCGAGGTCCGCAATTTCCCCGCGGCGGCGCGGGCTTTGGCTTTTTGTCCGACATTGCGCCTGACAGATGGGGCCGCAAGTTGATTCGGAGGCGGGAGAAGCGAGTTCTGCTGGAAAGCGATTACATTTTGGGCGTTTGCGATTTGACGCGGCAAGGCGCGATTCGTATCAAAGCCGAGCCGGACGGACCGTTTGTGTCTGCCGACATTAAGAACGCCGCGCCACCCTGGACGACATTGCGCAAGTTGGAGGATTCGGCGCGGCATCTTGACGCCGATGACAAGGGAGCGGCTGAGGAGCGGTGGCTCAATGACCTGTTTCGTCCGGGCTCTTCGCTTGGCGGGGCGCGCCCCAAGGCGAATGTGACGGCACCGGACGGCAGTCTCTGGATTGCCAAGTTCCCATCCGTCAAGGACGAGCGCGACGTCGGACGACTCGAATACGAGACAAGCGTGCTGGCGCGCAAATTGGGCCTCAACGTTCCCGAGACCAAGTGCCAGAAGTTGTCGAGGGCCGGCACGACGTTCTTCTCGAAGCGCTTTGACCGAGAAGGAGCGCGGCGCATTCATTATGCGTCGGCGATGACGATGCTCGGCGCGGTTGACGGCGAAGGGGATCGCAGTTATCTTGAAATCGCCGAATGGCTGTCGCAGAACAGTGCCGCGCCCGAGACCGACCTCAAGGAACTCTGGCGACGCATGGTCTTCTCTTACTTCATTGGCAATACGGACGATCATCTGCGCAATCACGGCTTTCTCCTGACGCCCAAGGGCTGGCGACTTGCGCCGCTGTTCGACGTGAATCCGAATCCCGATGGCGGCGAACACGCGCTTGACCTCGGAGATCCCATCAAGGACGCCGACTATTATCGTCTGACTCAGGCGGAGGCACGCCGCCAATACGAGGAAATCCGAATCCCCGCGGCGGATTTGTTGAATAGCGTAGCACAATCGAATGTGCTATAATATCGGCGATGTCGTACGATGATCCGAGCTTGAGCGAGTTTCGCGGCTACTTCAAGGCGAAGGAGCCGGGGAGACGGGAACGTGCCGAGGCCTGGGCGACGGCCATCGGGTTGCAGAAGGTTGACGGACTTTCCGTTTCGCGGTACCTGGTCGAGACGGCCAAGGAGCACATCGAGGGACGGATTACTCAGGCGCAGGCGCGGCGGCGCATCCACGACTATTACGAAGCCAAGGACGAGCAGCATCAGCCGGATCCCGAACTGCTGGAGCCGGACAAGGTTGCCGAGCGAATCGCGGCCGTCATCAATGACGGGGGATTTGCGTTCACGCCGGAGTATTTCATTTCGCTTCATGCGAAGCTCTTCCGCGGAGTTCTGCCGTCGGCGGGGAAGCTGCGGACGCGCAACATCCGCAAGCACGAATGGGTGCTGAAGGAAGATTCGGTCACCTATGGCGACAAGGCGACGCTCAAGGCCTCGCTGATACGCGACTTTGCCGATGAGCGCGAATACGACTATGGCGGGAAGCCGCCGGCGAAGATTATCCCGCACTTTGCGCGGTTCATCGCGCAGGTCTGGCAGGTGCATCCGTTCGGCGAGGGCAACACGCGCACGACGGCCGTCTTTGCCATCAAGTATCTTCGTTCGCTCGGCTATCACGCGACGAACAACATGTTCAAGGAGAATTCCTGGTATTTCCGCAATGCGCTCGTCCGGGCCAATTACGCGGACTATCCGCGCGGCGTGAAGCGCGAGTGGGGCTATCTCGAGGCGTTCTTCCGCAATCTGCTCCTGGGCGAAAAGAACGAACTCAAGAGCCGCTACCTGCTGATCGGCATTGACCGTCCGCCGCCGAGGTTTGGAGATGGCGACGTGTCACTGGTGGTCAGAAAAAGCGGTAAGAAAAAAGCGGTAAGAAAGAGCGGTAAGAAAACGAACGAGGGTTGTCAGAAAAAGGTTGTCAGAAAAGGTTGTCAGAAAACCGTTGACCGTTTGGTCGATTTGCTCAAGGCGCAGCCGCACCTAACGCAAGTCGGGATGGCTGCCGCATTGGGGATTTCGCGTCAGGCGATCCAGAAGCACATTGTGAATCTGAAGGCCGCGGGCCGACTCCGTCGCATTGGTCCCGACAAGGGAGGACATTGGGAGGTCTTGTGATGAGGGCTGGGCCGCATGAAGCCGTTTAACGTGAAGGGACAACGACAGCGAATCAATGTTGCGGCGTGGCTGATCATCGGGGCGGACTGCCTGGTGATGCTGGCGGCGCTTATGCTGGCGCTGCCGCCGCAGTCGTACGATTTGTCCGTAGTGGCGCCGTATATCGCCTCGGCAATGCTGATGACGGTGTTCGGTCCGTATCTGTTCGTGGCCTATGGCAACGCGCTTTTAACGATGCTGCTGACGGTCATCCATCTGGTGCTGCTGTGGGTGCTTGTCAATCGCGTGCGTTTTTTTGATGTGTTCGGGCGTTGGAGTCGGAGGGTTCGTCTTCTTGTGTTCACGGCGGGTGCAGTGTTGTCCGTGCTGTCTGTCTGGT
>JAZUHK010000021.1:0-2751 GCA_045641645.1 Kiritimatiellia bacterium | reverse complement strand
ACTTGGTTCGCTGGCCATGGAGCGTGGGGACTACGCACGCGCCGAACGGTATCTGCGGCGGGGGATTGCGACGGGCAAGGCGTCCGGTGGGGCGAAGAACGACCTCGCCTGGACGCTCTACCGGCTTGGGAAGCTCGACGAGGCGGAGCCGTTTGCGCGTGAGGCGGTCAGGGCGTTGGGCGGATCGTGGGCGGCGCGCGAGACGCTGGCGGCGATCCTGATCCGAGCGGACAAGACCGAGGAAGGCGAACGCGAACTCGCCAAGGCCGAGGAACTGGCGGAGAAGGCAGGCGTTCCGAAGGGGAGGATCGTCAGCATCGAGATCGACCGTGCGCGGATCCTGAAGGCGAAGGCGGATTACGAGCACCTGAAGATGGTGATGCGCCAGCTGAAGGCCCGCAAGGACCTGACGGACGAGCAAAAGGCCGAAGTCAAGGGGATGGATTGGTGAGCGGGGGCGTAATAGTCGTGGCGGCGGTCGTGGGGGCGTTGGCCCTCTTCGAGACGGTTTTGCCGTGGGCGTTCGCCGCGTTACGGAAGTGGAGAAGGCAGGCGAAGGAAGCGTGGGTTGTTAGAACGCAGTTGTCTTGCGGTGATTCAAATTTAACTTTGCCACAAAGCGCGACTTCGTCGTTGGCACAAGGAGGCACAAAGGACAGTCGGTTTGTATCTGGGGCTCCGCCAAAAGAACCTTGTGCCCCCTCTTTGCGGCAAAGTGAAAATGAAGGCGTCCAGAATGAAAAGGAGAACGAAGCCGACGCGAACCGGCTGTGGGAGGAGGCGCGGGGGATGACGCACCGATTCAAGCCGGACGAGATCAAGGACGGCGAGTATCTTCGGAAGATTCAGATGGCGGCGGAGCTGGGGCATTTGGAGGCGATGGCGAAGCTGGGGACGTATGCGTTCCGGCGCAAGAGGTATGTCGAGGCGTTTTACTGGAGGTGGCGGGCCGAGGCGGGCGGCTGGCACGAGACTGAGAAACCGACCTTGCGGGAGATTCGCCTGGAGTGGCGGCTTCGGGGGTGTCCGACGGAGTATGACAACGACTTCGGAGAAGAGCGCGGCAAGTTCGCCCGCACGGTGCTGAGGCTTCAATGCGGGGTGGACGCGGCGGGGGCGCGGCAACGGCTGAAGCGGCTCGCGGAGCGAGGGGTCGAGGAGGCGCGGCTGTTCCTGGGGAAGCATCAACCGCAAGGACCAGCTTGCGAAGTTCGTCTGGTAGGCGGAGAGCTGGAATCATATTCTCACATTCTCACATTGCTTTTTGAAATCTTGCCGCTTATATGTCATTATGGGGTGGCAAAAGCGGGTTTTGGAATGTGCATAAAAAAAGGCCTTTTTTATACACACCGCGAGTGCGAGGATTTTGATAGAATACGCGCAAGATTACGAGTAGGTGTGTCTTGTGCACGCGACTTGTGGTCTTGAAAAGCCATTTTCGTAACCAACAATCAAACCTGAAAGGGAGAAAGTAAAAAATGAAAGCACTCAAACTGAAGAAGATTCTCGCGGTCGCGGTGTCCGCGGTCGGGCTCGCGGCGGTTGCCGCGTCCACGGTGACGATCGACAAGATCGAAGATGGCGACGTGTGGTCGACCAAGAAGGTGACCTACACGGTCGCCGACGTTCCGGAACCGGGCGACACATACACTTACACCCTTGCGTTCGACGTGACGGCGTACAGCGTGACGACGAACATCAAGATGGGTATCGCGAAGAACGGGACTTTCACCTATACGCTCGATACGGCGGCAATCTTCGGCGAGACGCGGAAGGACCCGAAGGCGAAGTTCCGGGTGTCGCTTGAAAAGGGAAAGGTCATGCCGCCGGTCCAGCTCTGGGAGAATGGCCCGTACTTCTCCCAGTGCAACGTTGGCGCATCGTCGCCGGAGGAGAGCGGCTACTACTTCTGGTGGGGCGATACGGTGGGGTACGTGCGTAACGGGGAAAGCTGGGATGCCGCGAACGGGTCGGCGACGGGATTCGAGTTCGTCTTCGGCTCGAACTGTCCGACCGGCGGAAAGTACATCTACCAGCTTTATAACGATGGAAACGGCTACATTGACGCCGACAGCGAGGACGGGAAGCTCAGGCCGAAGTACGATGCGGCGAGGGCGCACCTCGGCGGATCGTGGCGGATGCCGACGAAGGCGGAGCTGGACGCGCTCAAAGCCAACTGCACGACGGAATGGACGACCGACTGGAACGGGACCGGCAAGGCCGGGTGTATTGTCAAGGGCAAGGGTGCCTATGCATCGAAGAGCATCTTCCTGCCTGCCGCCGGTACCGGCGACGGCGCCAAACTCCTCCAGTCTGGCTCGGTCGGCCACTACTGGTCTTCTTCGCCGCGCACGGCTATCTACAACGCTTGTGAATTCATCTTCTACTACTCGTCCGAACATGGGACGACCAACACATCTGTGAAGGACATCGAGCGCTGCTGCGGGTGTACAGTTCGCGCTGTGCGATCATCTGCCGAATAGTGCGCTTTTGCCGATTCCTCCGCTGTGCGCCAAAGGATGAAAATGAAGGCATGTAAAATGAAGAAGTGGTTGGTCGCCGCGCTCGTCATGTGCGCGGGGATTCTGTCCGCGAACGCCGGGGAGAACTTCGTGTACGCCGAAAGGGAGTTCTCTCTCCTGCCGCCTGAGGATGCATTCGTCTGGGCGGAGGAGGAGTTTGAGCTTCTGCCGTCGGCGGACGATTTCATCTGGGATGAAAAGGGGTTCTGGCTCATGCCGGACGGCCGCA
>JAZUHK010000020.1:0-7710 GCA_045641645.1 Kiritimatiellia bacterium | reverse complement strand
GAGAGGGTCTATGCGATCATCCGCGACGATCTCGCCGATCTCAAGGCGCGCTACTGCCTCAAGGAGGATTCGAAGCGCCGCACCGAGATCGTGGCGGACGCGAACGAAGTCTCGATCAAGGACCTGATCCCCGACGAGCCGTGCGTCATCACGCTCTCGAACCGCGGCTATGTGAAGCGCGTGCCCTTGACCGAGTACAAGGAGCAGAAGCGCGGCGGACACGGCGTCAGGGGCGCGCAGGTGAAGGAGGAGGACTTCATCCGCCTCGTCTTCGTCGCGCAGACCCACGATTCGCTCATGTTCTTCACCAACACGGGCCGCCTCTTCGTCAAGGACGCGTACCAGATCCCCGAGGCGCCGCGGACGAGCTTCGGGCGCCCGCTCATCAACTTCCTGAATCTCCAGGAAGGCGAGCAGGTGCTGAACTTGTTGCCGATCCGCTCCTTCGACGGCGATGTGGACGTCTTCTTCGCAACGCGCGGCGGCACGGTCAAGAAGACGCTCCTCGGAGATTATCAGAACGTCAACAAGTCGGGTATTCGCGCCATCAATATCGAAGAAGGCGATGAACTCGTCGAAGTGCGTCTCGTCCGTCCTGATCAGGATGTGCTGATGCTCACCAAGAACGGGCGGGCGATGCGTTTCGCCGCCACCGATGTGCGGCGGATGGGGCGGGTCGCGACGGGCGTCAGGGGCATTCGGCTGCTTGAGGGTGACCGCGTGGTCAGCTTCGATGTGGTCGATGACGAGAAGACGCTCTTCATCGCGACCGCGAACGGCTACGGAAAGCGTTGTGAGTTCAAGGATTTCACGCGCCATAACCGCGGCGGCCAGGGCATGATCGGCATCAAGGGCGCCGACCGCAACGGCGAGGTGGTGGCAGCGCATGCGGTGCGCGATGACGAGAATGTCATTTCGATTACGAGCGACCAGCAGATGGTTCGCAGCCCCGTCGCACAGTTCAGCGTCCAGAGCCGGATGGCCCAAGGCGTGAAGCTGGTGCGGCTTTCCGAGGGTGCGTCGCTTGTCTCCGTCTCGGTCTGCGAGGGCGAGGAGAATGACGATAAGGGCGAAACCGCAAGCGAGGGCGAGGCGAAATGAAGTGCGCCCTCGGGTTCGCCGCGGCAGTCGGCCTCGTAAGCGCCGCGGGCGCGGTCAGTTTCGCCGATCTCGCCGATGACGCGGCGCTTTTGGAACTGAAGCCGGCGCCGCGGCCGGCGGCGCGTCAGCCGTCGATCCTTGAGCGGGGGTATAAGAAGGGGGTTGAGAAGGTTGAGGTTGAGAAGGTAGTTACTAATGTCGTCGAGAAGGTGGTCGAGAAGCCGGTAGAGAAGATTGTCGAAGTTGAAAAGATTGTCGAGAAGCCGGTGGAGGTCGAGAAGGTGGTGACCAATACGGTCGAGAAGATTGAGAAGGTCGAAGTTGAGGTTGAAAAGATAGTCACCAATGTTGTCGAGAAGGTCGTCGAGAAACCGGTGGAGATCGAGAAAGTAGTCACTAATGTCGTTGAACGGGTCATCGTCGATCGCGAAGAGGAAGAGCGTCTGCGCGAGGAGCTGGAGGCGGAGCGCGCCGAGCGCGAACGGCTGGAGCAGCTCTTGCCGAAGAAGCCCTCCGGCGGCCGCCAACCGGTGAAGATTACGGCCGATTCCACTTCCTATGACCGCAAGAACGGTCTTGCCGTCTTCAGCGGCCAGGTGGCGGTGGATGACGAGCACTATCAGTTGCATGCCGATAACGCCTACGTCTTTATGGACGGCACCAATTCCGTTCGGCGCCTTGTCGCCACCGGGAATGTGGCGATCACGAACGGGCTGCGTCGGGCTTATGGCGTCAAGGCCTCCTACTACCGCCAGAGCGGGATGGTCGTTCTCTATGGCGATCAAACGCGCGTGGCCGAGGTTCGTGACGAGTCGAAGGCCGAAGATCAGGTGGTGCGCGGCGCGAAAATCAAGTTCTGGACCGAAAGCGAACAGGTGGAGATCCTGGAAGCCGATATCTCCGCACCGGTGGAAGGCGGTGGCAACCTGCTCAAATCCCTCCGCTGACTTTCTTAACTCACGAAAGGATCATTATGAAAAAACTGATGGCAGCAGTATTGGCGGCGGCGTGTGCCGCGGCGGTGTTCGGTGCGGACGATGCGAAGAGCTTCGGCAAGCTCTCCGACGGGCGCGAAACGAAGATCTGGCGCCTGAAGGGCGCGGACGGGATGATTCTGGACGTTACGGATTACGGCGGGCGCGTGGTGCGCGTCATCACGCCGGACAAGTTCGGCAATCTCGCCGATGTGACGATCGGGTTCAATACGCCGCTCGAATACGAGCAGAACGGCTTTTGCGTCGGTACGCTCATCGGCCGCTTCGGCAACCGCATCGCCGACGGCAGGTTCTCCATCGACGGGCAGGAGTATCAGCTCGCCCTCACCGAGACGAACAACTGCCGTCACTGCAACTGCCATTCCGGTCCCAAGGGCTGGGATTCCAAGATCTGGGATGCGCGGCGCTTTACCGAGGGTGCGGTCGAGGGCATTGAATTTTCGCTCGTCTCGCCCGATGGCGACATGGGCTTCCCGGGGACGGTGAAGGCCAAGGTGACCTATCGCGTGATGCCGGGGAATGTCTGGCGGCTCGATTACGAGGCAACGTCCGACAAGCCCACCGTCGTCAATCTCACCCACCACTCCTACTGGAATCTCGCGGGCGAGGACAGCGGCCCCGTGCTCGGGCAGGAGCTGCAGATCTTCGCCGACTATTATACGCAGACGACGCCCGGACTCATCCCCACCACCAACGCCGTCGTGAAGGGTACGGGCTTCGACTTCCGCCGTCCGAAGCGCATCGGCAAGGACATGAAGTGGATGCGTCAGCAGGAGGAGCTCAAGTACACCGATTACTGGTACGACCACAACTTCGTCCTGAACGGCAAGCAGGGCGAGATGCACGACGCCGTCTTCATGCGCGACCGCGCCTCGGGGCGTACGATGCGCATCGTCACGACCGAGCCCTGCCTGCAGGTCTATGGCGCGCAGAACTTCACCTCGAAGCTGGCGGCGAAGACGCCTGGCCGGCGCCTGCGGCCGTTCTCGGGCATCGTCTTCGAGACCCAGCATTATCCCGATTCGCCCAATCGTCCCGATTTCCCCTCCACGGTGCTCCGCCCGGGCGAGACCTATCGTTCGGCGACCGAATACCACTTCGGCATCGACGCGAAGTGAGGACCGGCATAAGCGATGATTACCGTCACCAAGACCGTCAAGTTCGATGCGGCGCACGTGCTCACCAACCATCAGGGGCTCTGCAAGAATCTCCATGGCCACACCTATCGCGTGGACGTGAGCGTGACCGCGAGGGTTGAAGGCGAGCGCGACATGGTCATCGACTTCAAGGATCTGAAGGCGCTGGCGAGCGAGGTCATCTGCGACCGTTTCGACCACGCCTTCATCTACAACACCACTTCGCCCGGGGAGTGCGAAATCGCCGCGGTGGTGGAGAAGAACGGGATGCGCACGGCGGCAATACCCTTCCGTTCGACGGCGGAGAATCTGGCAAAGCTCTTCTTCAACGATTTAAAGGCGCGCCTGCCGGGTCTTTCCGCCGTCAAGGTGTGGGAGACGGCGGACAGTTGCGCCGAGTTCAGGTGCAGGTGAAAGGTGCGGAGGAAGATGAAAAAGGCGAATCAGCTGAGAAAGGTCGAGATCATCCGGAACTTCACGGAGGCGCCGGCGGGGTCGGTGCTTGTCAAGTGGGGGAACACGTGGGTGCTGTGCACCGCGTCGGTTTCCGACAAGGTGCCGCCGTTTCTGAAGGATTCGGGCAAGGGCTGGGTGACGGCCGAGTACGCGATGCTCCCCGGCTCGACGCGCGAGCGCAAGGAGCGCGACATCAAGAAGCTGAAGCAGGATGCGCGCTCGACGGAGATCCAGCGTCTCATCGGCCGCTCGCTGCGCGCGGCGGTGGACATGACGAAGCTCGGCGAGCGGCAGATCACCATCGACTGCGACGTGCTGCAGGCCGATGGCGGCACGCGCTGTGCGTCGATCACCGGCGGGATGGTGGCGCTGCGCGAGGCGGTGAAGAAGCTCCTGAAGGAGCGGGTCATCGCGGAAGATCCGATTGTCGCGAAGGTGGCGGCGGGCTCGGTCGGCATCTGCGAAGGTGTGCCGACGCTCGATCTCGACTATGCGCACGATTCGACGGCGGAGGTGGATTTCAACGTCATCATGACCGACAAGGGCAAGTTTGTGGAGCTGCAGGGGTGTGCCGAACACAAGCCCTTCGGCGACCGGGAGCTTGCCGCGATGCTCACGCTCGCGAAGCGGGGGCTTAAACGGCTTTTCGCCTTGCAGGGAAAATGACCAGAAGAATCACACTGTTTGCCGGGCATTACGGTAGCGGGAAGACGAATGTCGCGCTCGCGTATGCGCGGCAGCTGCGGCGCTTGGGTGAGCAGGTGGCGATTGCCGATTTGGACATCGTCAATCCTTATTTCCGCACCAAGGATTCCGCTGCGGATCTGGCGGCGGAGGGAATCGAACTCGTGGTTTCGGACTTCGCCAATTCGAATGTGGATTTTCCGGCCCTGCCGAAGGAGATTTACGCGCTGGTGGCCGAGCGGGATCGGAAGCTGGTGATGGATGTGGGCGGAGATGACCGCGGGGCGTTGGCGCTCGGACGCTATGTTCCCGACATTGTCGCGGACGGCGATTACGAGATGCTGGCGGTGGTGAATGCGTCGCGTCCGCTTACGCGCACGCCGGCGGAGGCGGTGGAGGTGTTGCGAGAGATCGAGGCGGCGTGCGGGTTGCCGTTCACGGGGATCGTCAACAATACGAATCTCGGGCCGCTCACCACGGCGGAGACGATTCTCGGTTCCAAGGCGTATGCCGATGCGATTGCGGCGACGATGGGTGTTCCCGTGCGGTTCACCTGCGCCTCGGCGCAGTTGGCGCCGGAACTGCGGGGCAAGGTGGGGGAGCTGCTGGAACTGGAGCTTCAACGCCTTTATTATCAGCTTGTGGTGTAACGCGCGATTTTCTCAGATGGCGCTCGGGCGCGAAGGGGAAAAGGTTATCCGGAGATTTCCCACTTTTCGCGAAAAGTGGGAAGTGGTTCGAGGATGGGTTCCTGCTCACATTGATGGATCGCTTTAAGCTTGGTTGCGTCCGGGTTTAAGCGAAATTTCATTTTCGTTGTTTTTACAACAGACACGGGAAGCGGAATAGTGCATAATGTGCGGTGTCGGGAGGAAAGGCGGATTTGGTCGCGTGGCCGGAACGACCTGGAATCCTTAAGACGAAACGAAAGAAGAAAACGAGGTGCACTATGAACAAGAACGCCAATTGCTGCTGCAAGACGATTCGGTCCGTCGCTCATCTCGATATCCAGTACGCCCACCGGTTCTACGGCTTTAAGGGCGAGGCGCAGTACCTGCACGGGCATACCGGCGGGCTGACGTTGGAGGTCGAGGACACGGTCAATCCTGGCGTCAACATGGTCTTCCCATGCAACGAGATCAAGAAGACCGCCTGGGACATCCTCAGGAACTTCGACCACGCGCTCGTTCTCCGGGAGGACGATCCTCTCCTTGATGCGGTTCTCTGCGTCTATGGAAAGCAAGGCATCCGCAACGGCGCGCCGACGAACACGATGAAGGGACCGGCGTTCAAGACGGACCTCTGCACCGCGTATCCCGAATGCCGGCTGGTGGTCACGAAGGAGACCATGACCGTCGAGGGATTCATCAAGATGGTGTACGAGCTCCTGAAGGACAAGCTCAACATCGTGAAGATCACCTTCACGAGCGGCGTCAACGTGGCGACGGCCGAGTTTCCGTCCCGCATGACGATGGACCGGTGTCCGTGTTGCGGCATCGCGCTGAAGGACGGGGTATGTCCGAAGTGCGGCTATCGCCGTCCGGAAGGCGAGTAAACGACAAACCGAAAAGGAGGTGTGCTATGAACAAGAAGTACGTGTGCAAGATCTGCGGCTGGGTTTACGATCCGGCGGAGCATGACAACGTGGCGTTCGAAGACCTGCCGGCGGACTGGCGTTGCCCGGTCTGCGGTGTCGGCAAGGACGACTTCGAACCTGCCTATAACTGAGACGACGGGGCGCGGCGGAAATGCCGCGCCCCGTTTTGTCCGCGCGGTGCCAACATGATATAATATGCACGAGGTTATGATCTTCTGATGGACAAATTCACCCCAGCGCAGCGTTCGCAGATCATGTCCGCGATCCATTCGCGCGATACCCTGCCGGAGATCGTCGTTCGCAAGTGGCTCTTTGCGAACGGCTATCGCTTCCGCGTCTGTGACAAACGTATTGTGGGGCATCCCGACGTCGTTCTGCCGTGGCTGAAGACGCTCATCGAGATTCGCGGCTGCTTCTGGCATCACCACGGCTGGGAGTGGGACGGGCGCAGGCTGGTGCAGACATCGGAGTGCCCGCAGGCGACTGCGCCGAAGACCAACCGTGTGTTTTGGAACGAAAAGTTCCGCCGCAACGTCCAGCGCGATCAGGAGCACGAGCGGCTCTGGTCTGAGCAGGGCTGGAACGTCATCGTCATCTGGGAGTGCGCGCTTAAGACGGTGGCCGAGCGGGAGAAGACGTTTGCAAAGGTCGCGAAATGGCTGAAGGAATGAATCGCAAAGAATTTGTTCAGGGAATTGCCGCGCTGAGTGTGTCGGTGGCGGCGGGAGTTTCATTGGGAAAGGAAGGAAAAGGCATGAAGAAGACGGAACTTAAGACGCTCGCGAGCGAGAACGTGTTTGACCTCATCGGCAAGGAGTGGATGCTGGTGACGGCGGGGAACAAGGAGAAGCTCAATATGATGACGGCGTCGTGGGGCGGCATCGGCTGGCTCTGGAATAGGCCGGTCGCGTTTATCTTCATTCGCCCCGAGCGCTACACCCACGACTTCATCGAGCGCGAAAACAGGTTGACGCTCTCCTTCTATAAGGGGGAGTACCGCGGCATCCTCCAGTTCTGCGGCGCGAAGAGCGGCCGCGATGGCGACAAGGTGAAGGAGACGGGGCTTAAGCCCATCCAGCTCGAAAGCGGCGCGATGACTTTCGCCGAGGCGCGGCTCACCCTCGACTGTCGCAGGCTCTTCAAGTCGCCGATGGCGGAAGCCAACTTCATCGACAAGTCAATCCTTGCGAAGTGGTATGGCAACCAGCCCGGGGGTTCGCTTCACGACGTCTATGTCGTCGAGGTCGAAGGGGTGTATGAGGATTGAATAAATCAGGTTCCGATGAATTTCCAACAGACAACGGAAGCGGAATAGTTCATACTGTGCGCCGTCGGGAGGAATATATCCCTCGAGCGAGTATCCACCGACCGAAGGTCGCCCCGAAGGGGTCGCTATGAGTGGTGCGAGCTGCGAAAGCAGGCGCTATGCGGGGTGCGGATTTGGCCTGCGGTTGAATCGGTCTGGCAAATATCATAGTTGTGGTTGAAGTTCCGCGAGAAAGTTGTTAGAGACAAATTTCCCACTTTTCGCGAAAAGTGGGAAGTGGTTTAAAGATGAGTCCTTGGTCATGCACGAAGTACTCATTTTGACGTCTTGCATGAAGTGCCCATTTTGATGTCCGTTCAAAAACGGTCCGGTTCTTTTATTCTACGAGGGAAGCTTGATTTATTGTGGCACTGCCCAACGCCATGATGGGCAATGGTGCTCATTTTTAAAGTTTAAGTGAAATTTCATTTCCGT
>JAZUHK010000019.1:0-41791 GCA_045641645.1 Kiritimatiellia bacterium | reverse complement strand
CAGCCGATCCCATTCCCGCATTTTGCCTTAACCGGCCCTAACCGCCACTAAAAACTAGTGCAATTTAAACGAGTCATCTTTTGCTATAATGAACAGGTCAAACACTATGTTTATCAATACGGATACTCAATGATGAGCTGTCCTCTTCATGAGAAGCAAGTTTGATATAATATATCAAACCAAAATCAATTCATTGAAAGGGTTCTATGACGAAAGAGGAATTCTTGAGGCGGATAAAAGATGCTACCAATATTGGCAGGATGAAGATAATTGCCCTGTGGAAGAGTGGCAACAAGGGTAAAGGCATTATTATTGGTGCTTGTTTGGTTGTGCTGTTTTTGACAAATTCTTGTGTCCGATCCTGCAGTCGAGATGCGCAGATTGACATTCTTCGCAGGGAGATGTTGGAGAATCGGTCGCGCATGCAAGAGAGTCGGGATTCCATGAGGGAAAAGATTGCGCAGGCGGAGACCGCAAAGATTGCCGCTCAAACTGAAATGGCGAGGCAGGTGGCTTCTGCTACACTTGCGAGGAAGGTCGACGAGAACAAACGAGAAGAAGAAAGGATTGCAAAAGCGAAGCAGAGCGCGGCTGCCGCAGCCGAAAGAAAAGCTGACGAGAAAAGAAGAGAAGAAGCCAAAATTGAGGCGATGCGTATTCTTCGTACGAGTGATTTGGCTATGGAAAAGAAGGCAAGGGAGGAACTATGGGTTCTCCCCCGAAAGATCATCGACGAGAAGCGATTCCCTCTTATAATGATTGGCGGTATTACTTTGTGTGCGGCGCTTCCAAGCGAGTTTTCTGACTTTAGATATGGTCATGCGTTGCCATACAAGAAAGATTTGTTCGGAATTAATGACTTGAGTTTGAAAGTTACGGTTTCTGGTGGTGCGGGTGGGAAATACACTCCTTATGTCGATCGGATCGAGTTTGTTGGGAAGCCGAAAAAACCATTTGGCTCGTTTGAAGAGATGGTTAGTTTGCGTAAATCATTGATTGGAAAACTCACGCCCCTATTTGGTGAAAAGTATGAGCTCACACCTGATTTCCCAAACTCGAATGATATGATTCGCTCGAAGCGTCAGGTCGCAGTTAATGGGCAGTTAGTGGTCTGTGATGTTGTTGACTATGGGACACTTGGATGGGTCAAGTGGGCTGGCGTTCCAGAGTGGCGAGCGACGCTTTCTATAGATCAAGAGAAAATTCGTATTTTTGTTGATGGAATGTTCTATAGTAATCTAATGCGACAAATCTTGGATGAGCGACTTGAAAGCACAAGAAAGAATCTGGAGGCGGATTCACAGAAGTTGCGTATGAAATTGAGTGAGAAGTATGGGATTAATGTGCCTGTTTGTACAGAGGATTTTCTGTTGTAAATTTTAGGGGAGAGTTTCTTGTCGTTGGTTGGGCTATTAAGTGGGCCGGGGATGACGGATAGATTAATCGTGGTATTTGGTCTGGCGAGGGGACAATTCCACCGGACTTCGGCAGCGATCAGTCGTTGTGGCGTGACGGCGATTGGAACGGCTTTGTGAGAATCGCGCTCGCCGGGCTTCTCGCACCACTCATCGAATTGGCACAGAGTGTCAGACCTCTTGTGCCAACACGCTCGCGCTGACAATTTGGGTCTGACCGGAATTGTCAACGGCAAAACATGCAACAGAAGGCCTGACTTTTCGTTTCGAGATTCCTTCTGCCATCGCGTTGAATATATTGCAATATGTTCAAGATGTCTTGTGGTGAAGGGGACAACTCAAACGGCACTTCGGCAGCGATCAGTCGGTGTGGCGTGACGGCGATTGGAACGGCTTTGTGAGAATCGCGCTCGCCGGGCTTCTCGCCCCACCCATCGAATTGGCGCGAGGTGTCGGACACCACGCGCCAAACTGCCGCGTCAAGATGGGTGACGAATTACGCGCAGTAAATTAAGCGTTTAACTTACTGCGCGTAATGGATGTTCGATTGCAAATCAGGCGCGCGATGAGATTACGGTTGTAGTAAAATCTTAACGGCAAAACATGCAACGGAAGGTCTGACCTTCCGTTGCATGTTTTTGGGGATGTATTGTGATGTGTTCCCAACGCGCATCGACCCTGTTCGCCTTGAACATATGTTCAAGATGTCTTGAGGAGAAGGGACAACTCCAACGGCACTTCGGCAGCGATCAGTCGTTGTGGCGTGACGGCGATTGGAACGACTTTGTGAGAATCGCGCTCGCCGGGCTTTCGTTTTGATGAGCAAAACCGCCGCGTCGTTTGGCGCTGTTCTGCTCTCGAATTGGCATGGAGAGTGATTTGAAGTGGCGGATCTTCTTCGCCTTTCTTCGCTGTCTACAACATTCTGCAGAATGTCGTAAACCCTGTCGTGCGCTATCGGTTTTTAAGAAGGGCGGTCAACTGAAACATGCAACAGAAGGTCAGACCTTCCGTTGCATAATTTTGGGGACATATTGCAGTATGTCTTGGACATTGAGAGGGGATATTTCAAGCGGCACTTCGGCAGCGATCAGTCGGTGTGGCGTGACGGCGATAGGAATGGCTTTGTGAGAATCGCGCTCGCCGGGATTCTCACACCGCTTATCGAATTGGCACAGAGTGCCTGACCCTTTGTGCCAAAATGTTCGCACTGACAATTTTGGTCTGACCGAAATTGTCATCGGCAAAACATGCAACAGAAGGTCTGACCTTCCGTTGCAAAATTTATTGGAACATGTTAGTGAAGGCCGCGAGTCTCGTTGCACTTTAAGAGGGTCTGGCACTACTGATAGAGTAGTCAGTGATAGAGTAATCGTTTGGAGGGGACAATTCCAACGGACTTCGGCAGCGATCAGTCGTTGTGGCGTGACGGCGATTGGAACGGCTTTGTGAGAATCGCGCTCGCCGGGCTTCTCGCACCAATGTGTCGTCTGCATGTTCGGAACGAGTGGTATTGACAATAAAGCAAAGGCGTGGGATAATATGGCCACACAACAAATTAGGAGAAAGCCATGCCAGTAATCGTTCCAGTTCGAGATATGAAGGACACGACCAGGATTTCGGAGCTTTGCCACAGGGAGAATCGTCCTGTGTTTGTTACAAAGAATGGCTATGGTGATATGGTCGTGATGTCGATGGAGCATTATCAGGAGTGCATAGGTCGATACGAGATCTATGCCAAGCTTGCAGAGGCACAGACCGAGATAGACGAGGGTAAGGGCAAGAATGCCCGTAGGGCGCTTGCTACATTGAGAAGGAAGTACCATGTCTAAGCTGCTTGTCTCTCCTGCTGCTGATCGGGACCTTGATTCGATTCTCTCTTACTTGATCAACGAGCTTTGCAATCCACACGCTGCCGGAAATCTGCTGGATGAAGTTGAGTCCGCTTACGATGCTCTTGTTGAGACCTCAGAAGTGTTTGAGTTGTGTCGGGATCGGCGTTTGGCTAAATTGGGATATCGAAAGGCCAAGATCGGGAATTACCTGATGATTTACCAGTACGATTCAGAACTGGACGAGATCAATGTGCTGAGGTTCTTCCATGAGTCGCAGAATTACTTATTGATGATGTAAGACGGGCGTACGAACAGGGTTAACTTAAGTGACAAGGAGAAAGCGAGAATGAAAAAATCATTGCAGATTAAGCGGGCATGGTGTGGCGCGGCGGCGTTGGCGGGAATGTCGCTACTGGCGCAGGAACCGGCGGCGACCGCGACCTTTACGGTGGATCTCGGGAAGGAGCTCGGCGTCATCAAGCCGATGAACGCCGTCAACAACGGGCCGACGGTGTCGCCAGTCGGCGGCGACCAGAAGAAGGGCAACTTCGAGGAATACGCGGCGCTGGAGATTCCGCTCGCGCGCACGCATGACTCGATCAACGCCGTTTCTGGCGGAGCGCACTGTCTGGATGTGGACGCCGTCTTTCCCGATTTCGATGCCGACGAGAACGATCCGAAGAGCTACGACTTTGTCTTCACCGACCATTATCTCGACGCGATGGTGCGCGCGGGCACCAAGCCGTTCTTCCGGCTGGGGCAGACGATCGAGCACGGGCCCAAGAAGTACGGCGTCCTGCCGCCGAAGGACTTTGCGAAGTGGGCGCGCGTCTGCGAGCACATCATCCGCCACTATAACGAGGGCTGGGGTTGGGCGACGGACAGGGAGTTTACCACCAAGAACATCGTCTTCTCCAACCAGTTCGACATCGTCTGGTGGGAGATCTGGAACGAGCCCGATCTCGACGGCTTCGATTTCGCCAGTTCGCGACTCCTTGATACGCCGCCCAAGAACCCCCGCACCTGGGGCGGGACGCCGACGGAGTTCTTCGAGTTCTACGCGACGGTGGCGAAGCACCTCAAGGGGAAGTTCCCGAAGCTGATGATCGGCGGACCGGCGGTCGCCTGTCTTCCGCTATGGTCGGAGGCGTTCCTCGAATACTGCCGCGCGCATCAGGTGCCGCTCGACTTCTTCTCGTGGCACGGCTATGGGGCGGATCCGTTCGCGATGGCCGCTCCCTGCGACCGCTACCGCAAGCTGCTGGATGACTACGGCTATACGAAGACGCTCTCGGTCTATAACGAGTGGAACTATGTGCTCGGCTGGGTGGACGACTGGGTGCCGTCGTTGGAAGTGGAGACGGGAAAGAACAACATGATCTGCGCGGCGCTCATCGCCGCGGTGATGAGCGAGTGCCAAGCGAAGCCGCTCGACCTTCTGATGTTCTACGACGCGGGTTGCGTGCGCGGAATGAACGCGCTCTTTGACTTCACCACGCACTATCCGCGCAAGGGGTATTATCCGTTCTATGCGTGGAAGAAGTTGGTGAAGCTCGGCACGGAGGTGAAGGTCGATTTCGTCGCGGGGCGCGGTCGGCGCGTCGATGCGGCGACGGGCGGCAATGTCGCGGCGGCGGCGAAGAACGATACGCGCTGCCAGTTCCATGCGACCGCGGCGAAATCGCGCGACGGGAAACACGGGGCGGTATTGGTGACGCGCTACAATTCCGACCGCAACGTCCTGGAGATGGGCGAGGTGTTCGTGAAGGTGCCGGGGGCGGATCTTGCGCAAGCGCGCTGCCATTTGACGGACGATGTGCGCACCTATACCGAGGTGGAGGGCGTCTTGCAGAGCGACGGCTCGCTCAAGCTCAAGCTGCTTCCCTGCTCCTTCGCGCTCGTCGAATGGTGAGGACGATCGAAATGAAGCGACCCGGCGATTGCGAACGGCGCGAATTCCTGGAGAAGATGTTGGCGGCGGGGATGTTTGCGGCAATGCCGCCGATTGGCGGTTGCCTCACGCGACCAGCATCGACACTTAAGTTCGTCAATCATTCGGTCGTGATCGGCGTGGAGCGTCCGTTCAGCGTCCTGCACGTGACCGACAGCCACCTCACCCTGGTCGATAAGGCGGATGACGAGTGCGCGATGAAGCTCGCGGATTGGCGGGCGAAGACGTTCGGCTTTAAGCAAGTGGAGATATTGGAGGAGATGGTCGCCTATGCGCAGCGCGAGCAGTTGCCGCTTCTCCATACGGGCGATCTCGTCGATTTCCATTCGCGGGCGAATCTCCGCTATGTGCGCGAAAAGTTCGCGTCGCATTGCGCGCTCATGTGCGTCGGTAATCACGAGCTTTCGCGCTATTTGGAATGGGAAATCGGCGAGTGGGAGCAGCGCATTAGGAGCGTGGAGTATCGCGAGTTCTGCAAGCGCGAGGCCGCGCCCTTTTATCCGTTCGACCTCACCTTCGCCTCGCGGGTGATCGGGGGAGTCAATTTCGTCGCCTTCGATGATTCGCTTGGCTGGATACCGGAGGCGGTGTTCGACCGGTTCGAGCAGGAGGTGAAGAAGGGCCTCCCGATCGTCATCCTCGTTCATATGCCGCTTTACGCGCCCGAGACCGAGGCGTTGTCGCTGAAGATGTGGGGAGCGGATGCGCATCTTCCTGGCTCTCCGGCGTGGGCTCAGAAGTATCCGAAGACCTTCACCTTCGTCGAGCGCATCCGGCGCGAAAGGCAAGTGAAGGCGATTCTCGCGGGCGACCTTCATGCGACGATTGAGGAGCGCTTTTCGCCGACGGCTATGGAATACACGTTGGGCGGCGGTTTTGATCACATCGCTGCAAAAATCTCCTTCTCCTGACCCCATCCATCTATCAAACTCCTAACCCATGTCAAAATGAATAAGCAAATCGTATTTTTTGCCGCAGTGACGGTAGCGAGCGCGGTTTTCGGCGCATCTTCGTCCGAGCGTATCGGGGAGCGCGATCTTGTCATCTACGGCGGGACGCCGGCGGCGGTTTCCGCGGCGGTGAAGGCGAAGGATCTGGGCCTTGATGTCGTGATGGTCTCGCCCGACCGCCACATCGGCGGGCTCACCGTCTCGGGACTCGGCTTCACCGATTCGGGCAACACGTCCGCGATCGGCGGACTCGCCCGCCAGTTCTACCATCGCATTTACGAGGCCTATCGCGGACAGCAGGTCGATGTTCAAGGGCAGGATACGAAAGGCGTCTCTCACGAGGACGAGACCATGTGGGTCTTCGAGCCGCATGTCGCCGAGAAGGTGATCGCCGACTGGCTCGCCGAGAAGAAGGTCGAGGTCGTCCGCGGCGAATTGCTGGATCGCGAACCGGGCGGCGTCGAGAAGGCGGGTGGTCGCATCCGCGGTTTTAGGACGCTTTCGGGGCGGACATTCCGCGCTCGTTACTTCATCGACGCCACCTACGAGGGCGACCTCATGGCGGCGGCGGGCGTACCCTATCGCGTGGGGCGCGAGGCGAACGCCGAATTTGACGAGACGTGGAACGGCAACCAGCCGCTCTGCACGGCGCATGACCACCGGTTCAAGGCGAAGGTCTCGCCCTATCGCGTGCCGGGCGATCCGAAGTCGGGGCTCTGCTTCGGCATCGGCGATTCGAAGGAGGGGGAGCGGGGCGTCGGCGACCGGCGCGTGCAGGCGTACTGCTACCGCCTGTGCCTCACGGACATCGCGTCGAACCGCGTCGCGTTCGCCAAGCCCGCGGGCTATCGCGCCGATGACTACGAGCTCTTGCGCCGCGTTTTCGCGACCGGCTGGGACGAGACGTTCTACAAGTTCGACCGCATTCCGGGCGGGAAGACCGATACGAACAACCATGGTCCGATGAATATGGATTTCATCGGCATGTCCGACGAATGGCCCGAGGCCTCCTATGCGCGCCGCGAGGAACTCGCGAAGGCCCATCGTGCCTATCAGGAGGGAATGCTTTATTTTCTGGCGACTGATCCGGCGGTTCCCGCCGCGACGCGCGAGCAGATCTCCCGCTGGGGCCTCGCGGCGGACGAATTCACCGACAACGGCAACTGGCCGTGGCATCTCTATGTCCGCGAGGGGCGGCGGATGGTCGGCGTTTATGTCACCGCCGACCACGACTGTCTCGGCGAGCGGCCGTCGCCGCGTCAGGGGACGCGCCTTGGGGCGATCGGCATGGGCTCGTATGCGCTAGATTCGCACAACGTGCGCCGCTATGTGACGGAGGACGGCAATGTGCAGAACGAGGGGGATATCGGCTGCTCTCCTAAAAAGCCGTATCCGATCGACTTTGGGTCGATCATTCCGAAGAAGCAGGACTGCGAGAACCTGCTCGTGCCGGTCGCGGTTTCGGCGACGCATGCGGCATTCGGTTCGATTCGGATGGAGCCGGTCTTCTTCATCCTCGGCGAATCCGCCGCGACGGCGGCGGCTCAAGCGGCGAAGGATTCGCGCGCGGTCCAGGACATCGACGTGAATGCGCTTCGCGCGCGTCTCCGCGCCGATGGCCAGCGCTTCACGGATTAGGCGATTCCGTGTGTGGTTGAGTTTTAAGAAAAATTCTGCTATAATGATTCAGATTTTGAAAAGGGATGCTTTATGTAGGCTGAAATCTAAATGTTGATATAATGCGTAGGCATTTTATATGGTCGATAAAATGTTTATACATTATAAAGTAATGTCATGATGAATGCTACAATATCTGCAGATATAATAAAAAGTACATCTTTGGTGAAAGAAGATGTAGTTAAATTGCAGGATTACCTTAAAGAATTTATAGACATTGTTGAGCGTGAATTTTCGGGGTGTTGGGGGCGGATTGTTCGTGGTGATTGCATTGAATTTGTTTTGCCAAATGAACGCATTGCTTTGCGAGTGGCTTTTTTGCTGAAGTGTCGTGTTAAGGCATTTAACGCCAGAGTTCCAAGCCATCCGGCAATGGCCTACCAATATAGGAGGTTCATTCGATATGGGACGCGGATTGTCATTGGATTGGGGATGCTCCGAACAAATGATGGGCTGAACGGCATTGTTGATGGCGAGGCCATTTATAATTCAGGACGAGAATTGGATCGCATGTCTTCGCGAATGCGATCCAATATGCGCATCGTTGGCAAGGGGACGCAGCGGCTTAGAATCATTCAAGCCATGATGCAGTTAGCGGATGAATTGCTGTCGCATGCCACATCCCGGCAGTGTGAGACTCTGTTTTGGCGGATATTGGGTATGCCTGAAAAAGTCATAGCGGAGCGAGCTGGGGTGACTCAAGTTGCTATTAACGCCCAGTTGAGAAGTGCTGGATGGTATGCGCTAGCGAATGCGTTGTCAGTGTATGAGGAGTTAATATGACGGAAGTATTGTTTGCGAATCTTCTTTTCGCGCATCTCTTGGCAGATTTCCCGTTGCAGAGCGGGGCAATGGTCGCGAACAAGCGAGATAAGAAGCTTAAAGGTCTGGGGCTTTACAAGCATGTGTTAGTTGTTGGTGTTGTAGCTTGGTTAGTCGCCGGATTTCCGTATTGGCAGTTGGCTTTATTTGTCGCGGTTATACATGGGGTGATTGATTTTCTCAAGGTTGGGTTTACAAGAAATGGACCTCGAGCGTTTGCGCTGGATCAGGTTGTGCATATAGGGTTTTTGTATTGTATTGCAGCATGGTTTTGTCAGAGATATGTGTGGACGCAGTGGGCGTTTATTCCTTCGCAATTGACTCTCACGGTACCTGTTTTGGCTTGTGCGTACCTGTTTTGCTTGTGGCCTGCGAATTATTTTGTTCGTGAAGTCATTTGTTATTGTAAGTTGAAGGATAATATTAATCGCGCAGGGAAAAAGATTTCGGCGGAGGATGTTAAACGTAGTGGTATGCTCATTGGAGCTGCGGAGCGCGTCTTAATTTTGAGTTTCATTTTAATGGGGAGTGTCGAAGCCGCTGGGTTGACGATTGCGGCGAAATCGCTTTTGCGTTTTAATGATACGGAGGGCCCGCGGACAGAATATGTTCTGGCTGGGACATTGTTGAGCTTGCTTGCAGCGGTCATTTGCGCAATTGCAATTTATTGGTTTGCATTGGATGTTGATTTGATTAATCTCATGAAGACAGGCAAACTGTGAAGGTTTGTATCTTTCGGATTTAAGAAAGTCACTTTCCAACGGCACTTCGGCAGCGATCAGACGGTGTGGCTTCGGCGGCGAAAAAGAACGGCTTGGTGAGAATCGCGCTCGCCGGGCTTCTCGCCTTGATGTGTGAAAGTGCCGCGGTTGCCAGCCAACGGCACGGGTGAAGGTCAATTTGCTATAATATGAGTCGTGAAGCGATTGTTTATCCTTGCAGGGGCGAATGGGAGCGGCAAGAGCACGATTTCCAAGGTGCTGTTGCCGACTGAGCATATCGTCTATGTAAATCCGGAGGGCATATGCCGGAAGTAGTAGAGAAGATGACGCGGATTGGCAACACCGCTGTGCATGCTGCGCAGGAGGAGAATCGCCGCAAGGGCATTCCGAATGTCTATGTTCTCAACGGCAAGATTGTCTGGCAGCTTCCCGATGGTTCGATTACTACGGCGCGTCCGACCTAAGTAATTAGTCGGCTTCGGCGGCGAAAGGGAACGGCTTTTAAGAGAATCGCGCGCAACCGGTTCGTTTTGCGAGGGACGAGCAAAACTAACCGGTTGCTCCGGTGACGGAGGCCCTGTTGATAGCCGGTCGGGTATATGATATAATATGCACAGTTTAATTGTGCACATTGGAGGGTTATGGAAGCGGCGATGATTGACTTCAGGAACCGGATGGCGGATATACAGGCGGCGGTCTCGCGGCGGGAGCGTGTAACCGTGACGTCGCATGGACGCCCGTGGGCGGTGCTTGTCGCGTGGGAGGACAGCCATTCCGAGACATCCAAGGCGGGCGAGTTCGCGGCAGCGGGCATGTGGGCCGACCGTGACGATCTGGCGAATCCGACCGAATACGTGGGCAAGCTCCGTGCGAGGAGGACTTTCCCGTGATCTTTGACTCGGATGTGATGATCTGGGCGTTTCGCGGCAATCTGCTGGCACTTAAGGCGATTGACGAGGCGGACACGCGGGCCATTTCGTCAGTGACGTACATGGAGTTGCTGCAGGGGGTCCGCAACAAGGGCGAGATGCGCGAGATGAAGCGTTTTCTTTCCAAACTTTCGTTTTCCACCCTGCCGATTACCGCAAACATCTCCAACCGCGCCATGGCGATTCTCGAAGAAACTGCGCTCAAGAGCGATCTTGGAGTGTGCGATGCGCTCATATTCGCGACCGCCTGCGAGACGGGTGAAACCCTGCTCAGCGGCAATAAGAAGCACTTCAGGGAAGTGACGCTCTTGAATGCGATTGAGTTCAAGTCGGAGTGACTCGGTCGGTGATCTGCTATGGAAGATTTTGATTTCACTCGAAACAGGGAAACACAAATGAAAACACAAATCAAACGTTGGGTCGTCGCGATTGCGGCGGCGGTCATGTTCTCGGCGGGTTTTGCCGCGGAGGTCTCGGATAACGACAAGTGGACGATCGTCCGCGCAGGAGTGACCACCACGTACGAGAAGCTCTCGTCCGCGCTCGCCGAACTGCGGGACGGCGACACGCTCGCGCCGCTCGTCGCGGGCGACAAGGCGACCTTCGCGGCGACCAACCTGAACCCGGTCTCCGTTGACTGCCCGTTCGACATCACGAACAGCAACGTGACGGTTGATTTGCGGCACCGGGCGCTCACGAAATCCATCGCCCGCGACGAGTTCGTCGGTCTGGATGCCACGGCGAAGGTGAACTACTTCCTCATGTCCTTTGCGAACGCGACGAATGTGACGGTGAAGAACGGATTCCTCTTCGGAACGACCTGGCGCGAGGATTCGACGCTCACGGCAAACGACAAGCGTGCGCTTTGCCCGTGCTACGGATCGGACGTGACGGTCTCGAACTGCGTCATTTTCGCGGCGGCGATTGCCGACATGATCTGTGTTTACGGAGATTCGAAGTTGGTGATCAGGGATTCCTATCTCGACGGGCAGGGCGACGGCAGCGAGAACACGATTCGTGTGGGGGACGGTTCGACGCTCGTGCTGAAGAACGTGAAGGGCTTCTGGAACCCGAACAACTTCTGGGGCGTGACGGACGGTGTCGACGATTCGCTCGATGCCATCACCGGCGAGCAGTTTGCGCTTGATAACGGAACGCTTGTCCTCAATAACACCTCCATTTCCAATACGATCACCCACTGGAGCAACGGCTACCTTGCGAAGCCGGTTGTCGTCAGCGGCAGGGACAACAAGCTGGTGACTAAGAACGGCGCGCAGATCGTGGCGGTCGGCAAGGATGGCAAGACGGCGCCTCTCATTTCGATGAAGTTGCCATCGGTCGAGGATAAGGAGACGCGGCTTGCTGCAAAGTACAACTGGACCGAGAACGAGGAAATCGTCGCCGCGAGCACGCTCGCCCGCGTCGAATACCAGACGGGCATTCCCATGGGATGGTACCGCGTCGTGACGGACGCCGAGCAGATCAAGAGGGATCTGGGCATTGAGTCGATTACCGTCGAGAAGCCGTGGGAGTGCAAGGATGGAAATATCTTGAGCTGCATCACGGTCAAGACCACGGATAAATCCCTTCTGCTCGATCTCTACGGACATGAGCCAGACGATCCTGGGTTTGATGATGTTTTGCCGGGTCTCCCGTCCAATGCCCTGATGACGACGGTTCTCAACAACGATCTCCAGTGGGCGAAGAAGCTCAATGACAACTTGTATGAATTCGCGCCGGAGGTTGCATACCTTCTCTCGGCGTTTTCGAATGTCGTCAACGGTGTGACGGGCGGCATCCAGATCTCAACTGTTCCGGATGCGCAATCGGCGAACGGGCTCGGGCGGATCATTCACGTTGGTGTCAAGGGCATTGAGGTCTGGAATCAGCTGACGAACGACCTTTCCAACGCAGGAGAGCTTATCGATGTACCGACATTGCCCGAGTCGTTGGAGGTCTATTTGAATCCCAGCAGCCGGCTTGGAGTTCTGCTGGGTGGGGACATGCCGTATCTCTCGTTCGCTCAGAACGTCGTCACGAAGAATTATCTCATCATCGGATATTCGTCGAAGGCGGTCCGGGATGCGTTCGTCGCCACCTTGGTTGGGGGCGGCAAACCTCTTCTTGACGATCCGACGTTCAATTCCTGTGCGGGCCGACTGAAGAAATTTGCCGATCACGGCTTCCACTACGTCTCGCCGGACTTCCTGAAGATCGCCGGCGAGGGCGCGTGCCGGAGGATTGGCATCGACCCTGATCTTGTTTCCGGTCTCGGTGAGTTCTGGATGTTCTCGACGACGGTGGTGAACGATAAGGATGACACCGTCAAGTTCCTGATGCGGATGCCGAAGGGGGCGAGCGGCACGGTGGAGGCGGCAGGGCGCCTCGCGCTCCGTTTCTTCGAGAACCTGCATCCCGAACTGGCGCCGGTCATTTCATTTGCGGACGACTACGAGCCGACCGCCGAGGCGAAGACGCGTCTCGTCCAGATCTCAGACGCGCTTCTCTTCCTTCGCGACAAGCTGGGCGTTGCGCTGGGGCTTGACTTCTCGTCCGAGTGTCCGCAACTGGGCGTTGCGAAGACGGATGTGCGCCTCGGCGTTGACCGCGATGGTGCGTTCGCGCGCCTCCTCGCGAGCGGCGAGAGCGGGTACGGCGTCGCCGAGCGCTATCTTCCCGCGACGGCGGCGGCGGCCTGGGGCTTCCAGCCCGATGCGGAGACGGCGATCGAGTTCCTCGATACGATTTTCACCCGTCTGGGCGTAACCGAGGCGGCGGAGAAGATCCGGGCCTACAAGAACCGCGGCGAGAACTTCGCGCCGGACGTGGCGTTCGCGATCACGTTGGGTGACGCGATGCACGCGCACGAGGACGGCGTCACGCACAAGGGCCTCAACTTCGTCGTCGCGCAGAAGCTTCTCAACAAGAACCTCTGGACGTCGATCCAGATTGCGCTCCAGCGGGCCGGGGCGACGGTCGAGGTCAAGGAGACGGGCGTCGTCATCTGCCACCTGCCGGTCTCGGACGAGGTGAAGGCGCTTCTGCCCTACGTCGATCCGGCGTTCTGCTTCGTCCCTGATGAAAACGTCATTCTCTTCTCGACCAGCCATGAGACCGGCACGAGCGCAATCGAGGCCGGACGCGACGGCACCAAGCGCCTTGTCGAGAGCGAGACGTTCCTCGCCCAGATGGGCGGCGAGTTCCCAGCCCACCAGACCTTCCGCTACGTCGCCCCGAAGGCGGATGCGGATCTGGTTCTCTCGCTGGGCGAAGTGCTGAAGCAGTTCGTCCCCGAGTCGCTCACCCAGGCGCTCCTCGCGTTTGACGTCTCGGCGGTGTGGTCCACCGGCGTCGGGAACGTGGAGTTGAGGGGTGATGAGTTCCTCTCGGGTCAGGCGATCTACATCCACAAGGGCCGCGCGTCCTCGTCGCTCTACGAGGAGGGCAAGCGCATTCTCGACGCGGCAATCGCCGCGCTCGCCGAGAGCGTGTCCCTTGCGTATCCCTACGACTACACCCGCGCACGTAGGTTCGGCTCGCCGCTCGTCACGCTCAACATCGATTCGGTTGACGAGAACGGGAAGTGCCGCGTGCGGATGACCCGCCGCGGAACCGAAGACGAGCAGGCGCTGACGATTGACGGCGAGATCACGATGCCCGAGGATCGGACGAAGGTCACGCAGCATGTGATCACCTACCAGGGCATTGAGATGAAGTTCATTCTCTCCTCGGAGGGTGTATTTGGCTTTGATGCTCCCGCCGCTGGCCGCAACTCGCATTCGTTCATTCTGCGTGAGGCGTGGCGGCGTCCCGACTTCGGGGACAAGGGCAAGGGCCTGACGCCCGCGGCGATCGACGCGGCGGTCAGCAACATCTGGGTGGATCTCGGCATCACCAACATCGTCGTCAAGGAGCCGCACGCCAGCGAAACGGAGGGCGTCGTGCACACTCGGATCGACATCGACACGACCGAGGACTCGTCCTTGCGCAAGTTCTTCGACTTCGAACCCGATCCGAGCACCGTCATCAGCAACATCGTAAAGTACCTGCCGGCTAACTGCCTGATGGCAACGGTGTGCAACTGCGACCTCGCCTGGGCGAAGGATGCGAATGACGCGCTGGGGAAGGACTTCCCCGATATCGCCGCCCTCTTTTCGGTCTTCGGCGACCTTGCCGAGGGCATCAGCGGCGGCATTGCGACGGCCATCGTGCCGGACGGCGAGGCGAAGACCGGCCTCGGATGCAAGCTCCTCGCGGGCGTCAAGAACATCAAGACCTGGCACGCGCTTACGAACCGTCTCATGCGCTTCAACGACATCGTCAGGGTCGATTGCATCAATGATTTTGGCGACGCGGACGTGTACCTCAACCCGAAGGGCGTCCTGGCGGAGCTCATGGGCGGACGCCAGCCGGTCCTCTCGTTTGGAAAGTGCGAGTATTACGGAGAGGACAAGGGCAAGTACCAGATCGCCTACCACTCGTCCACGAATGTCTACATGGACGAGGCCATGTACGTCTATCCCGACGACCGGGCGGATCAGCAGCTGCTCATCAACGACCCGACGTTCCTGAAGTGCGCGGGGCCGTTCCTGAGCCGTGCGGACCGCGGGTTCAAGTACGTCTCGCCGGACTTCATCCCGGCCGTAGGCAAGGCGGCGCTTGACCTCCTCGGGCTTCCGGAGGAAATCCTCGACCTCGAGGAGTTCTGGGACTTCTCGATTATCGAGACGGATGACGACCGGGAGGAGGAAGGGAGCCATATCCACATCATCTCGCGGATGCCGCAGCGCGCGCAGGAGCTCCTGGAGGCGATCGGACGTCTCGGTGTCAACTTCGTCGGCAACCTGCTGCCGTCCGTCAAGGGCACGGTGAAGTTCGACGACGAATACGTGCCGTCCGCGGCGGCATCGAAGAAGATCGCGGATCTCGTCGGGACGCTCAAGTCGGTCCGCGAGACGCTGGGCGTGACGGGGCTTGACTATCGCTACGGGCCGGAGTCGGCGGAGCTTCGCGCGCTGTCAGGCATCCCCGAGACGGGCGACGAGTTCTGCGGGACGCTGCTGTCGGTGGGGACAACAGACGAGAACTCCGCGTTCCTGCGGCTTGTCGCGGCGGGCGAAGCCGATGAGAACATCGCCGAGAACTACCTCCCCGACAGCGCGGCCACGGTCTGGGCGTTCCAGCCGGATGCGGCGACGTGGATCCGCGCCGTCAGCAAGGTGTTCGCACGCCTGGGGCTCGAGGACATCTCAGATCTCCTTGCGACGACGTTCCCGGAGCGCTTTGACGGACATTCCTGCGCGATCGCGATCACGTCCGACGAGACGGACCTCCAGCAGACCGACGATGGGAAGCTCATCTACGGCGCACCGGGCATCCTGGTCGCGGCCCGCGCGGGCACGGACGCGTCCTTCCGCACGCTTGAGTGGATCCTCAAGGACAAGGGCTGGGCCTACGAGAACACGGACAACCTGATGGTCCTCCGCCGCGAAGGCGCCGAGGACGGGATCCGTCTCGCCTACTCCGTCCCCGAGGGGATGCTTATCGTGGCGACGTCGCAGAAGGTGCTCGACGCGACGCTCGCGGCGGGTCTTGAGGGCAAGCATCGCCTCTGCGACGACAAGGACTACTTGCGTGTGATGGGCTCAATCGCTCCCCAGCACAACACGCTCCGCTACCAGAATGACAGCATGCTCGGGCGCCTTGCGAAGCAGATCGCGAACATCTTCGCGGACATCGTGCCGGAGGGTCTCATCACCCAGATCCTCGGCGCGGATATCCTCAACACGGCGGAAAGCGGATTCGGCGTGAAGAAGGGCGAGATCTTCTTCCGTTATGGCCGCTCGCCGAAGTCGAGTTTCGAGGCGTCTCTGCCGCTCGCCAAGGCCGCGTTCCAGACGCTCGCCGAGGCCGTGCAGGCGGTCTATCCGTACGACGGCAGCAAGCCGCGGGTCTTCGGTTCGGTGTTCATGAGGCATGACGTCGACGTGACCGAAGCGGACGGCTCGGCGGTCGTGAGATGGCGCAGACAGACCGATCGCCTCATGGCAAGCGGCTGGACATTCAGGGAAATCGATCATTTTGATGACGAGACGCATCTTTTGAACGTCAGGGGGTACAACTCGATTTACGACGGTGTTAGCTATGCTTACACCGACCTTGCCGTGTTTCCCTGCAACGCCGACGGTAAGACGGGCTCGCTGTCCGTGGCCTTTGAGTGCGAGGACGAGCCGGAAGTCGGCATTGCGATTTACGTCGATGGAGCCGACGAGAAGACAGGCGTCATCACCCTGAAGCCGAACACGGACGTCGAGATTCCCGTCACGGTGACGCCAGCGACGGCGATGCTGACGGCGAAGAACCTCCCTTGCGGACTTTCGCTCAAGAAGGTCACGCTGGATGCGAAGGCGAAGACCTACTCGTGGGTCCTCAAGGGCAACGAGCACCATGTTAAGGAATTCGATACGGTCTTTACGGCGACGCTCGGCAAGAATCGCAAGACGGTTGAGACCTACTACTCGTTCAAGGTCGAGAACTACAGGTCGGATGCGATCCGGCTTCTCGACGCCTACGACTTCACGGCGGGTGTCGCGGCATCGGTCGATCTCGGTGCGGACACGGTCGGCTGCTCGGTCTCGGGCCTGCCGTCCGGGCTCAAGTTCGACAAGAAGACCGGCCTCGTCTCGGGCACGCCTGCGAAGCCGGGCGACTTCCTCGTCACCTTCACGAAGAAGGTCGGCAAGGTGACCGAGAAGGGGACGGCGACCTTCGCCGTCGCGGGTACGGACGCGATCGCGGTCGACATCGCCTTCGACGCGCCCTCCAAAACCTATCAAACCTCTCAAACCTCTCAAGCCTCCCTTTCCGTCTATGCGGGCGTGAAGGTCTCCTACCCGATCTCGACCCTGGGTCTTGACGGTGTCGCGACCACCGTCTCGGCGAAGGGGCTGCCGAGCGGACTGAAGCTCGTCAAGACTGCGGTCTATGTCGATCCGACGGCGAAGAAGAAGGTTGTTGACCACTACGAGTACGCGATCGAGGGCGTCCCGACGGCGGTCTCGAAGGTCGACAGGAAGACGGGTGCGGTCACGCCGTCGAAGGTCGTCGTGAGCGCGACGAACAAGTACAAGTGGACGGGCGCGAAGACGTTCGAGCTGACGGTCCTGGCGCTTCCGGGCTGGGCGGTCGGCACGTTCGACGGCGTGATGACGGGCGTCGAAGGCACGAACACCTACGGCAAGTTCACGGGCACGGTCGGCGCGACGGGCAAGATCTCGCTCAAGCTCACGTACACGAGCGCGCTCACCGGCAAGGGCGCGACGGCGACCTTCAGCGTGACCGGCTTCGAGCGCTACAACGAGCAGACGGGCGAGTTCGTCATCAACGGAATCTTGAAGACCAAGGCCGTGACGCGCGAGCTGAACGGCATCGTCTTCGAGGATCCGGTGACCGGGCTCGGGCGGATGCAGCTCGTCGATGACGATGCCGCCGACATTGGGATCTTCGACGGCGTGCAGAACGGCTGGAAGCTGAAGGAGACGAACCTCCCGTCCTTCCCGACCGGTGCGAAGGCGCTCAAGCTCGTCGCCACGAACGCGAATGAGAGCATTACGCTCAAGTTCGGCGCGAAGGGCGTGGTCTCGTTCTCCGGCAAGGTCGCGGGCAACACGAAGATGGTCTCCGTGAGCGGCTCGTCGCAGCTTCTGCCGTATATGGGCGGTGAGGAGTTCATGCTCGCGCAGGTGCTGGTCTATGTCGCGCCGAAGTCGGGGCTCTCGTCCGGCTTCATCAAGGTGTACGACCTCGTCTTCCGCATCGGCGAGGACGGCAAGGCCGAGGCCGTCGGCGTCATCCTTGATGGCAATCAGATTGAGGGGCTGCTCAATGACGCTCAGACCAAGTGGCTTGAGGAAACCTTGCTTGATCTAAGGGCTCCGATTCCGGCGCCGGCGCTGAACCGGGTTCTGGCGACCGGGCTTGACCCGGCTTCGACGCCAGGTTGCACGATCACCCGTTTCGACGTGGCCGCAAAGACGATTTCCGGTGCCATCGCCATCAGTTCCACGAAGGGCGAAATCGGCAGGATTGGCGCGAACCTTCGCGTGACGCTGTTGGGGTCCGAAACCGCAGGCGGCAGATTCGCGGATGTCTGCCAACTGTCGGTTACCCCGGAAGGGCAGTTCGTCACCGATCGCCCGGAGGGGCTCAGTTTCTTCAGGGTTCGCATTGAGATTCTTGAGGTTGTCAAGTGATCTTTCACCGCGCGCGAGGCGGAAATATGATTGGAATGGGGCCTGTCCCCCTCGTGGTTGTTTTACCGAGTCAAAGTGTTCGGCCCGCCGACGCGGCGACTGTGGTAAAATATCTGCCGATGTAGCAATTGGAAAGCTTGAACGACTAATTTGGAGAGAAACATGTCCGAACGCACCTATTCTACCGAGGAACTCCACGCCGCCGCCGTGCGGCTGGGCGTCGCCGATGCGACGGCGATCGACCGCTATGGCTCCGGGCACATCAACGATACCTTCAAGGTGGAGACGGCGCGCGGCATCCGCTACATTCTTCAGCGCGTCAATACCGATATCTTTGAGCCGACGCTCCTCAAGGAGAATATCCTGCGCGTCACTTCGTTTTTGAAGTCGCGCGGCGTTCCTTCGCTGGAGGTGATCGGTTACGAGAATCCGTGGCGGCTCTACGCTTTTTTAGAGGGCTATACTTCGCGCGATGTCGTGAGTGACCCGAAGGAGGCGTATGAGGTGGCGCGTGCATTCGCGAAGTTCCAGAACGATCTTGCGGAGATCCCCGCGCCGCGGCTTAAGGAGATCATCCCTAACTTTCATGATACGCCCGATCGGCTCCGGCAGCTCGACGAGGCGATGAAGGTGAACTTCGAGGGGCGGCTTAAGGACGTCGGCGAGGAACTTAAGTTCGTCGATGCGTGGCGCGCAAACGCCGACCGGCTCGTGAAGCTGATGGCGTCGGGCGACATCCCCGAGCGCGTCACCCATAACGACACCAAGATCAACAACGTGATGACCGCGGCGGACGGCACGGCGGTCGTCATTGATCTTGACACGACCATGCCCGGTTCGGCGCTCTACGATTTCGGCGATATGGTGCGGACGAGTTCGGCCGCGGCGGCCGAGGACGAGCGCGATCTAAATAAGGTCTATTCGAAGAAGGAATACTTCGCGGCGCTCGCGAAGGGCTATCTCGAAGGCGCGCAGTTCCTCAATGCCTGCGAGCGCGAGAACCTCGTCTTCTCGGGCGAGCTCATGACCTTCGAGGTGGGAATTCGCTTTCTCGCGGATTATCTCAAAGGCGACGTTTACTTCCATACCGCCTATCCCGAGCACAACCTCGTTCGGGCGCGGACGCAGTTCAAGATGGTTCAGTCCATCGAGGCCCAGCGCGCCGATTACGAGGCCATTATATGAATATGCTTCTACTTGTTGCCGCAGTTTTTTCAATCGTGGACTTCGGAGCGGACACGGCCAAGGCGCCGCGCGAAAACGCCGCGGCCATCCAGCGCGCGATCGACTCGGCCGCGTCGAATACGCCGGCGCGGGTGGTCGTGCCCAAGGGGGTTTTCCGTTCGGGCACGGTTTGGCTGAAGTCGGGAGTGGAACTCAACCTTGAAAAGGACGCCGTCCTCAAGGCGAGCGACAAGCTTGAGGACTACAACGCCATGGACGCCTATCCGCAGAACTACGGCATCCCCGAGGAATATTGGAATGGCGCACACTTCCTCATCTGCCACGAGCAGCATGATGTCGCGATTACCGGAAAGGGGACGATCGACGGCAGCAGCGAGGCGTTTCTGGAAGCGAAGCCGCAGGCGCATTACGAATGGATGCAGGAGGGGGCGACTTGCTGGTGGAACGGCATCCGCTGGGCGAAGGACAAAAAGCGCGGGCGGCCGGGGCAGCTCGTCGCCTTCGTCGAATCGGGCAATTGTCGCGTGGAGGGCATTACCATCCGCAATGCGCCGAGCTGGTGCCTCTTCTTCCACGGCTGTACGGACGTGGTCGTGCGCGACTATACGGTGCGGTGCGGGCATGACGACGGCAATTCCGATGGCGTGGACGTCGATTGTTGCGAGCGGGTGCTCCTGGAGCGGATGGATATCGATACGGGCGACGATTGCGTGGCGATTCGCGCGGACGTGGAGAAGCTGAAAGTGCCGCGCCCGTGCCGGAACGTGACCGTGCGCGACTGCGTCTTCGGCTCGACGAGCTCGATGTGCCGCGTGGGCGTCGGGCGCGGCTTCGTCGAGAATGTCCTCTTCGAGCGTTGCCGCGCGGTGCGCGGGCGGATCGGCTTTACGATCCGCGGTTCGCACGGGTGGCCGCGCGAGGGGGTGGACGTGTCGAAGCTGGTCGCGAGGGACTGCGACTTCTCCATCCATCGCGAGGCCTATACGGTGATGACGGGCGGCGAGTACGAGAAGTACGGCCTGCGCGGGATCCGCTTCGAGCGCTGCAAGTTCCGTCCGGAGGCGGAGCGGAACGTGGGAAGCGAGAACTCGCCGTTCAAGCCCGAAGTGAGCGAAATAGAATGAGCCGGATGCTTTTAAAGGGCGGAACCATCGTTGACGGGACGGGCGCGCCGGCGTTCGTCGGCGATGTTCTGATTGAAGATGACCGTATTGTTGATGTCATTCCAAGTAGCGGCAATCAAACAATCGAACAATCAAACAATCAAACAATTGAGGCCTCTGGCCTCATCGTCTCGCCAGGCTTCATCGACGCGCACACGCATTCCGACGCATACCTCGTGATCGAGCCGGACGCGCCATCGAAGATCTCACAGGGTATCACGACCGAAGTGAACGGCCAGTGCGGCGGGTCGATTGCGCCGCGCTATGGCGAGGCGCGGCTTTCCTCCGACTGGGCGGCGATCCTCGGCGAGCGGCTTTCTTGGCGTTCGCTCGCCGAATATCGCGAGGTGCTCTCGGCGGCGAAGCCGGCGGTCAACACCGTTCAGTTCATCGGGCATAATACCCTGCGCTCCTCGGTCGTCGGCTATGCGGCGAAAGCGGCGACGGCGGAGGAGCAGAAGCGGATGGAGTATCTTCTTGCCGAGGCGATGGATCAAGGCGGATGGGGGCTGACGACGGGACTTATCTACCAGCCCGGCAAGTATTCGACGAATGCGGAGGTGACGGCGCTCGCGAAGGTGGCGGCGGCGAAGGGCGGGCTGTACGCGACGCATATGCGCTCGGAGGGCGACCGGATACTGGAGTCGATCGACGAGGTGATTGAGCTTGCGCGCGCGACGGGCATCCGTGCCGAGATTTCGCATTTGAAGACCGGCGGCAAGGAAAACTGGGGGAAGATCGACGCGGTACTGGAGAAGATCGAAAAGGCGATGGCGGAAGGACTGCTCTTAGGGAGCGATCGCTATCCCTATTGTGCCGCCGGTACCGACCTCGATGTGGTGCTCGCCGACTGGGCGCAGGAAGGAGCGGCGGCAGGGGAGATGGTGCGGCTCGCCGACCCGGAGCTGCGTGCGAGGATCGTCGGGGAGCTCAATGCCTCCGGGCGCGACTGGTCACAGGTGATGATCGGCGGCACTTGGGCGGTGGCGAACAAGCGCTATAGCGGCAAGACGGTCGCGGAAATAATGAGGAACGAGGGCAGATCCCCGGGAGAATTAGTTGCCTCCATTCTTTTCGCGGACGGCTGCAAGACGGGCGCGTTCTTCTTCACGATGTGCGAGGAGAATCTCGCGAAGATCTATTCACGCGAGTGGATCGTGCCGGGGAGCGACGCGAGTTTGCGCGCGCCGTGGGGACCCCTGGGGGCGGACCATCCGCATCCGCGCGCGTATGCGACGATGCCCGAGTTCTACCGGCGCGTGCGTTCGCTCGGGTTTTCGCGCGAAAAGACGATTGCGCGTATGACTTCGGTGCCAGCGCGGCGCTTCGGGCTTAAGGGGCGCGGCGTGCTTAAGCGCGGCGCATTTGCGGATATCGTCGTCTGGAAAGAAGACGAGTTCAAGGCGAAGGCGACTTTTGATAAGCCGCATCAGTTCACGGGCGGCGTCAGACTGGTGATGACGAACGGCGTCATCGCCTATCGTGACGGCCGGTTCACGGGCGAGCGCGGCGGGCGGTTTTTGGAACGATGAACCGGAGATAGCTTATGCGAATTCTTTTTCTCAGCGACATTCATGGCGTTCCCTCCACTCTGGAGGCGGCCTTTGCCGCGGCATCCGCCCTCGGTTATGACAAGATCGCGCTTTTGGGCGATCTCCTCTATCACGGTCCGCGCAACGGCGTACCCGATTTCTACGATCCCGTGAAGGTGGCCGAGATGCTGAATCTTCGCAAGGACAGGATTATCGCCGTCCGCGGCAATTGTGACGCGGAGGTCGATCAGATGATGTTCGAGTTTCCGATGATGAGCGATTACGCGATTCTGGAAGCGGGTACGGAGACCTTCTTCCTTACGCATGGTCACCTTTTCAACGAGTATAAGCTACCGCCGGTTGGCATCGGCACGGTACTCGCCCACGGGCATACGCACATTCCCGAGCTCAAGACCCTCGCGTGCGGGATGAAAATCTTCAACCCCGGTTCGATCTCGCTCCCCAAGGGCGGTACGCAACGCTCTTTCGGTTACTTCGACGGCAAGGAGCTTCGCCACTACGTGATATGAACCGTATTCTTTTCGAGTCAGGCGAACTTTCCGGCAATACCGTCACTTTCGGCGGCGTGCGCGCGGAGCATGTCCTTTCCGTCCTTCACGGCGAGGTGGGGCAGACGCTGAAGACGGGTGTCGTCAACGGTCCCGTCGGCACTGGGGTCATTAAGGCGATCGCGGCTGGCGAGGTGACGGTCGAGGTGCGGCACGATAGTACGGCGCTCGCGCCCTGGGTGGATCTCGTGCTCGCGCCGCCGCGGCCGCGGATCCTGAAGCGGCTGTTGCCGCAACTCGCCGCGCTCGGAGTCGGGCGCATCGTCCTCGTGGGGGCGAAGAAGGTGGAGAAGGACTTCTGGGGGGCGACGCTCCTCAAGGAGGAAAACTACCGACCGCTGTTCATCGACGGGCTGATGCAGGCGGGGACGACGGCGCTTCCGACCTTGGAGACGCGGCGCAATTTCCGCAAGTTCGTCACCGAGGAGTTGGAGGAGGCATTCCCGACCGCGCGTCGGCTGGTGGCGCATCCGTATGGTGGAGAAGAGGTGGAGAAGAAGGTGGAGAAATTAGGTGGAGGTGGAGATGGAGGTGGAGGTGGAGATGAGAGGGTGCTGCTGGCCATCGGACCCGAGGGGGGATGGACGGATGAGGAAGTGGAGTTAATGGAAGCGCACGGCTTCAGGCGGTATTCGCTCGGGCCGCGGATTCTCCGCACCGACACGGCGACGGTCGCGCTCCTCGCGCAGCTGATGAACACCGGCGGACGGGTTTGACCGGTCTTGTCGTGACGCCGTTAGATGATGAGCAACCGGGTTAAGGGAATTGTCGCGATAACCGCCAGCGCCTTCGGGTTTGCCCTGATGGCGCTTTGCGTTCGGCTTTGCGATGATTACGGGAGTGCGGTTTCCAGCTTTCAGAAGAGTTTCTTCCGCAATGTCATCGCGCTGGCGATTGCCGCGACTGCATTTTGCCGCACTGGTTCGCGTACCTGGCTGCCCAATCGTCGCTTGGCGATTCCGCTGGTCTTGCGAGCACTTCTGGGCACGATCGGCATCTTCGCGAATTTCTATGCGCTTTCGCACATTACCATCGCAGAGGGGCAGACGCTGAATAAGACGGCACCGTTCTTTACGGTTTTCTTTGCGTGGATGCTCCTGGGTGAGAAGGTGACGCGACATCAGGTTTTTTCGCTCTTGCTTGCCTTGGTCGGCGTGATCTTCATCGCCAAGCCCGGGTTCGCCGGCAGTACGGCGTTTCCGCTTTCGATGGGATTACTTGGGGGCGCCTGCGCGGGAGGGGCGTATGCGTGCGTGCGAAGTTTGCGCACCCATGGAGTTGACCCGGCGTTGATCATCATCTTCTTCAGCGCCTTCTCTTGCCTTGCCTCCGTACCGTTTATGCTACTTGAGTTCGATCCCATGACCTGCGCACAAGTGTTGATCCTGCTGGGGGCGGGCATCGGTGCGGCGATTGGGCAGTTTGGCATCACCCTCGCTTATGGTTATGCTGCTCCCCGTGAAATCGCGGTTTTCGACTATTCCAACATCCTGTTTACGGCGGCATTCGGATACTTCTTCTTCGCCCAAGTGCCGGACGTCTGGTCTATCCTCGGATTCGTTGCCATTATCCTCGCCGCCCGACGGAATTAAAGGTCTATGCAACCGGTTAGTTTTGCGAGGGACGAGCAAAACGAATCGGTTGCTCGATATCCGGCCGCGGCGATCGAAGGATTGTGGTATAATTGTCCCCATGAGGCGTTGGCGGGAGAAACGGGTCATCCTGCGCTTGGCATTCGTGAATTCGTTGCCGGTGCTGATGGGATATTCGGCGATGGGTTTCGTCGCCGGAGTGCTTTTGGCCGCGAAGGGAAATGTCGTTCTCGCGCCGCTTTGGGGGGTTCTCTCCTCGACGCTGTGGGTCACGGGGACGATGTCCATCGCCGGCGTGCAGCCAATCGCCGCGCGGGTGCCGATCTATGTTTTCGCGCTGATGACGCTCGCCGTCAACTTCCGCTATGCGTTCTACGGCTTTTCGCTCCTGCGGCGCTGGAAGGACGTGTCGTTCCTGCGGAAGTGCTACCTCATCCTGATGCTGACCGACGAGAACTACGCGCTGGAATCGTCCTGCGCCATCCGCAATCCGAAGCGGAATCTTCGGTACTGCACGTATCTTTCCCTCCTCAACCATTCGTATTGGATCGTCGGCGTGACGGTCGGGGCGATGATCGTCTGCATCCTCGGCATGGCCGTTGATCCGGAGGCGATTCGCCGCTATACGAACGGCATGGAGTTCTCAATGGCGGCGCTTTTCATCGTGATCCTGACGGAGCAGGTCAGGAAGGGGTTGGAAGTTAGGGGTAGGGAATGAGGAATGAGATAGTTTATATGCTGGGGATTGTCGCGGTCGGGTTCGCGGTGAACTTCGCGCTGCGGGCGTTGCCGTTTATCCTGTTCGGGGGAAAGGACCGGGCGATTCCGGCCTGGATCGAGCGGGTCAGCGGCTTCATTTCGCCCGTCATCATCGCGGCACTGGTTGTCTATTCGTTCGTGGGACTCGCGTGGCGGACCCCGTGGCCATACGCCGCCGGAGGCGTGGCGGTCGCCTTGCAGGTTTGGAAACATAATCCGCTGCTCAGCATCCTCGCCGGGACGGTGGGCTATATGCTGCTGCTGAACTGCTGTTAGCGGTGAATTTGTCTGGTTTTATGATGGGTTAACACTTTTGGGGGAAAACATTTAGTTAGGAGGGCATGAGTTATGCGTGGGATGAATCAATTTGCGGCGGTTGCTGTAGCGGCGGTGACATTGGGGGTGGTCGGCGCAGCGAGGGCGCAGGCGGCGACGGTCGAGGAGCGGGTGGAGGCGCTTATCGGGAAGATGACGCTCGAAGAGAAGATCGGGCAGCTTACTCAGGACGCCTGCTGGGTAAACGGCATGTACGAGGCAACCGATAGCTCCCTGCAGGGCGAGCCGGCGGAGGAATTCCTTGCTAAGGTTCGGCGCGGCGAGGTGGGGTCGGTCCTGGGGGCGACGGGACTTAAGAACCACAATCTCCTGCAGCAGGCGGCGAAAGAGTCGCGGCTGGGGATTCCGCTCATGGTCGGGCACGACCTCATTCACGGATGCTACACGACACTGCCGATTCCGCTCGCGCTCTCCTGCGCCTGGGATGAGGAGCTGTGGCAGAAGGGGGCGGACATGACGGCGCGCGAAGGGCGGCTTAAGGGCGTCAACTGGACCTTCGCGCCGATGCTCGACATTGCGCGAGATCCGCGCTGGGGGCGGATTGCTGAAAGCGCGGGGCAGGATCCTTTCCTCGCCTCGCGTTACGCGGTGGCGATGGTGAAGGGACTGCAGGGCGAGAACGTCGCCGACGGCACGCACCTCGCCGCGTGCCTTAAGCACTTCGTCGGTTACGGGGCGGCCGTGGGCGGGCGCGACTATGCCGAGGTGGAGATGAGCGACTCTACTTTGCGCGACATCTATCTGCCGCCGTTCGCCGCGGCAATCAAGGCGGGGGCGCTCACGCTGATGCCGGCGTTTCATACGCTCAATGACGTGCCGTGTTCGGTCAATCGGCATCTGCTCAAGGAGATCTTGCGCGAGGAGCTTAAGTTCGACGGGATGCTCATTTCCGATTACGCGGCGATCGGCGAGTGCCGCACGGGACATCAAGTCGCCGAGACGGTAAGCGAGGTGGCGGCGATGGCGCTTACGGCGACGATGGATCAGGACATGCTGTCGTTTGCGTATCGGGACGGACTTAAGGACGCGCTCGCAAAGGGGCTGGTGACGATGGAAGATATCGATTACGCGGTCGGGAATGTTCTTCGGGCGAAGTTTCGGCTGGGGCTTTTCGAGCAGCCGTTCATCGACGGCGTGGCGGCTTCAAACCGCGTCGATTTTGCCGCGGATCGGGTGCTCGCGCGGGAGGCGGCGGCGAAAAGCTGCGTGCTCCTCAAGAACGAGCGCGAGACGCTGCCGCTTAAAAATGGCGTGAAGATTGCGCTCCTCGGCGACATCATGGGGATGGATCGCGAAATGAAGGGATGCTGGCAGGGGTACTGGGACAACCTTGATCATCCGTCCTTGAAAGCGGGACTGGAGGCGCGAGGGGCGAACTTCGTCTTCACGCCGGCTTATACGATCACCGGCGCGTGCGACCGCGCGGCGATTCGCGCGGCGGTGAAGGACGCGGACGTGGTGGTGGCGGGCTTCGGCGAATATTCCTATCATAAGATCATGTCGGGCGAAAACTACACCTACACCGACATCCGCCTTCAGCCGGGGCAGCGCGAGGCGATTGACGAAATCAAGCAGTCAGGTAGGCCCTTTGTGGCCGTCCTCTTTAACGGGCGGCCGATGGCGATAGCCGAACTTGCCGAGGCGGCGGACGCGATCTTGGAGGCGTGGCATCCGGGATCCTCGGGAGGACTGGCGATGGCCGACCTCCTCTTCGGCGACGTAGAGCCCTACGGACGGCTCACGGCGGACTTTCCGTGGACCTCGGGGCAGACACCGATCTACTACAATCGGCTGGCGACCGGGCGGCCCAACAATCCCGATTCCTTCTGGACGACGCATTACGAGGATGCGCCGTACGAGCCGCTTTATTCGTTTGGACATGGGCTGACGTACACGACCTTCGCCTATACGAACGAGGCGGTGCGCGTTGAGGGCGACCGAGTGGTCTTGACGGGCGAGGTGAAGAATACGGGGAAGCGCGCGGGCTATGAGGTTGTTGAGGCGTATGTGCGCGATTGCGTGGGGAAGATTTCGCGTCCGGTCAGGGAACTTAAGGGCTTTAAGCGCGTTTACCTGAAGGCCGGCGAGACGGCGAAAGTGGAGATCGTCATTCCGCGCGCGGAGCTCGCGTATCATGTCGGGGGCAAGCGCGTCCTGGCCGACGGCGAGATGGAGGCGTATTTAGCGCCGAATGCGCGCGCGGGGAAGAAGCTCGCGTTCCGAATTCCGGCAGACGGGTCGGGTAAATCGAAGTAGGACAAATTAGCAAATAGGTAGATTGATGATAAGCGTAATTATGACATTTCTTGAGGGGCTGGCATCGTTCCTATCGCCGTGTACCTTGCCGATGATGCCGGTTTATGTGGCGTACTTCTCGGCAGAGGATCGCACGAAAATATCCACCTGCGCGCGCGCGGTGGTCGCCGGGTGACGGGGGTGGTCTTGGCATTTTGCTGACCCCACCACTGGGGTCCCTTTCACGCACCAAAAAGCGTAATCGCATCCCGTCCAATGGTGGGCGGTTGAAAAATCCGAACTGGTGCCCGCTTTGACGGCACGCGGTCACAATATATGGTATAATATCCGTCAAGTGGCAACAAGAAATTGGGGAAGGGAAGCGCAATGAGCGAGCTATTGCAAGAGTGGTTGGGGTTTGCCGGCGGGCGCTGGCAAAAGGAGATTAACGTTTTTGAGTTCATCCGGCTGAACTACCATCCTTACGAGGGTGATGCGTCCTTCCTGGAGCCGGCGTCGGCGGCTACCGAGAAGCTGTGGGGGAAGCTGCAGGTCTTGCAAAAGGAGGAGCGCGCGAAAGGCGGCGTCCTCGATATGGAGACGGAGATCGTCTCGTCGCTCACGGCGTACGGCCCCGGCTACCTTGAACAGGGCCTCGAAAAGATCGTCGGCCTTCAGACCGACAAGCCCCTGAAGCGGGCGTTCATGCCCTACGGCGGCATCAAGATGGCGGAGGAGAGCTGCACCACTTACGGCTACCAGCCGAGCGAGAAGCTGCACCAGATCTTCACGCAGTACCATAAGACCCACAACCAGGGCGTGTACGATACCTACACGCCGGAAATGCGCGCGGCCAGGAAGTCGAAGATCCTGACCGGGCTCCCCGATACCTATGGGCGCGGGCGCATCGTTGGCGACTACCGGCGCGTCGCGCTCTATGGCATCGACCGGCTCATCGAACAGAAGAAGAAGGACTTCCTCCATTGCGGCATGGGCTCTATGCCCGAGGACGTGATCCGGCTTCGCGAAGAGGTCGCCGAGCAGATCCGCGCGCTCGAAGGCATGAAGGCGATGGCGAAGATCTACGGCTTCGACATTTCGCGTCCCGCGGCGACGGCGCAGGAGGCGGTGCAGTGGACCTACTTCGGCTATCTCGCCGCCATCAAGACGCAGAACGGCGCGGCGATGTCGATCGGGCGCGTTTCGACGTTCCTCGACATCTACATCGAGCGCGACCTCGCCGCGGGCAAGATCACCGAAGCGGAGGCGCAGGAGCTCATCGACCACCTCGTGATGAAGCTCCGCATGGTGAAGTTCGCGCGGATTCCCAGCTACAACGAGCTCTTCTCGGGCGATCCCGTGTGGGCGACCTTGTCGATCGCGGGCGTCGGCAGCGATGGCCGCACGATGGTGACGAAGAACGACTTCCGCATCCTCCACACGCTGGAGACGATGGGCCCCTCGCCGGAGCCGAACATCACGGTCCTCTACGACAAGCGGCTGCCGAAGGGCTTCAAGGACTATGCGGCGAAGGTCTCGATCAACACGAGTTCGATCCAGTACGAGAACGACTGCGTGATGAACCGCGTCTGGGGCGACGATTATGCGATCTGCTGCTGCGTTTCGGCGACGCAGACCGGCAAGGAGATGCAGTTTTTCGGCGCGCGCGCGAATCTCGCGAAGTGCCTCCTTTACGCCATCAACGGCGGCAAGGACGAGAAGAGCGGCGCGCAGGTGGGGCCGGAGTTCCCGAAGATCACTTCCGAGATCCTCGACTACGACGAGGTGATGCATCGCTTCCATGCGATGATGAACTGGCTCGCGGGGCTCTACGTCCACATCCTGAACCTCATCCATTACATGCACGACAAGTACTACTACGAGTCGGCGCTGATGGCGCTTATCGATACGGACGTCAGGCGCACCTTTGCGACGGGCATCGCGGGCTTCTCGCACGCGGTCGATTCGCTTTCGGCCATCAAGTACGCGAAGGTGCGGGTCGTGCGCGACGCCGAAACGGGGCTTGCCGTCGATTACCAGGTGGAGGGCGACTTCCCGCGCTACGGCAATGACGACGACCGGGCGGACGACATCGCCGAGTGGCTGCTCACCGAGTTTCTCGCGAAGATCAAGGGGCATCACATCTACCGGAACGCCGAGCCGACGACCTCGATCCTCACCATCACCTCGAACGTCGTCTACGGCAAGGCGACGGGCGCAATGCCGGACGGCCGGCCGGCGGGGGCGCCGCTTTCGCCGGGCGCGAATCCCAGCTATGGCGCGGAGCGGAACGGACTTCTCGCTTCGCTCAATTCGGTTGCGAAGCTGCCTTACGAATATGCCCTCGACGGCATTTCCAACACGCAGACGATTCATCCCGAGGCGCTCGGGCACAGCGAGGGCGAGCGGGTGAAAAACCTCGTTTCGATCCTCGACGGCTACTTCGAGAAGGGCGCGCACCACCTCAATGTCAACGTCTTCGGGACGGAGAAGCTCGTCGATGCGATGGAGCATCCCGAAAAGCCCGAGTACGCGAACTTCACGATCCGCGTTTCGGGCTATGCGGTCAAGTTTATCGATCTGACGCGCGAACAGCAGCTCGACGTCATTTCGCGGACGTGCCATAAGTCGTTGTAGGTTAAGGGCTGTTATCGGGCGGCGGCAACGCGCTCGCGGTAAGCGGTTGGGGAGCAGCCGAATGCGCGCGCGAAGGCGCGGTGGAGGTTGGAGGCGGTGCTTACCGCCGATGCTGCGCTGGGTGAACTCAGTGGCTCGGGCAAGCTCTACAAGAGCAAGACGGGCGCGTGGTATGCCGTCTTGGTGGCGCGTTCGAGTGTTGGCGAGAGCGCCGTTTCGCAGGAATTTGAGTTGACCTCGGAAAAGCATCCCGGCATAGTGATCCTTGTCAAGTGAGGATGGCGGGATTGGGTTGATGAAGGGGAGAGAAGTTGGAGGGAGGAGGGGACGACCCCAAGAATTTCGGCGGCATTGACGGCGGACGGGATATTTGGTGTAATATGTCACATCTGGCGTGTACAACATATTATGAGATTTGCGTGCGGGTGATGGCGATATGACGGGCAAGATTCATTCTTTTGAGACGTTCGGGTCGGTGGACGGGCCGGGAGTGCGGTTTCTCGTCTTCCTCTCCGGCTGCGGCTTTCGGTGCAAGTACTGCCATAATCCCGATACCTGGACGAGGCCTGCGGCGATGGAGATGACGGCGGACGAGGTGCTTAAGAAGGCGCTTCGCTATCAGGCGTACTGGGGCGCGGAGGGTGGCATCACCGTCTCGGGCGGCGAGCCCCTAAAGCAGCTCGACTTTCTGACGGAGCTTTTCGAGCTCGCGAAGCAAAAGGGCGTCAATACCTGCATCGACACGGCGGCGGGTCCGTTCACGCGCGAAGAGCCGTGGTTCGGGAAGTTCCGGCGACTGATGGACGCGACGGACCTCCTGCTCCTCGACTTAAAGCACATCGACCCAGCGGCGCATCGTGAGCTTACGGGTGCGGACAACGCGAACGTCCTCGACTGCGCGCGCTTCCTTTCGGAAATCGGCAAGAGCGTCTGGATCCGGCACGTGCTCGTACCGGGCATCAACACCGACGAACCGTCGCTCACGAAACTCGGCGCGTTCATCCGCACGCTTACGAACGTACGGCGCGTGGAGGTGTTGCCCTACCATACGCTCGGCGTCGCCAAGTGGCAGGCGCTGGGCCTCGCCTATGCACTCGCGGGAACGCGCGCGCCCACGGCGGAGGAAGTCGCTTGCGCCGCTCGTGCGGTCGGGTGCGATTCCCTTCGGTGAAGTCCGTGCCGCCACAGGGGGATGTCCTTTGGCACGGTGGCGCGGAATTTGGTAAAATATCCTGCGTTATGCAGCTTAGCAAACTTATCAGCGGTTTTTCGTTCGGACGCGCCGGCAAGTCCCGCCAGGCGAAGATCGGCAAGACCGATCTCGGCGTCCTTAAAGTGGCGTTCATGATTGCCGCGCTCGATGGCGAGGTGACGGATGCCGAATACAAGGTCTTCGACCTTCTCGCCAAAAAGTGCCGCGGCTACTCGCCGAAGGCGGCCGAGGCGGCGCTCAAGGAGGCCATGCGCTCCGCCGGCTACCTGATGCTCCTTTCGCATCGCGTCTCCGAACGCGAGCTCGTCAAGGCGTTCATCCTCGAGGCCCAGCAGGCGCTGCCGCTCGGCTTCGCCTACCTTTCGGGCGACGAAGTGCGTCAGGCGTTCATCACCTGGGTGATGATGGGCATGGGCGACGGCGACTATTCGCCGCGCGAGAAATCCTGCATCGACGCGCTTCGCAAGCAGTTCGCCGAACTGAAGGTGATGCGCGACCTGCAGGAGTGCGAACCCTGGATCGTCCTCACTCCGGCTTACGGCGACGCCTTTGCCGCGCCGCGCTCCTCCTCCCGGGTGGAGCTGGTCTCGGACGATTTCGTCCGCATGGTCGAGGGGACCATCGCCCAGTACGGCGATAACGCTGCGGCTGCGAAGGAGCTCAAGAAGCTGATCGAGGGCGGCGGGCAATGAGTCAGGAATGGAACATCAGGAGCCGCGGGCACGTCTGTTCCGTCTGCCAGCAGCCCCTGGTGGACAAGACGCCGATGGTAAGCGTCCTCAAGGAGACGCCCGGCGGCTACGAGCGGCTGGACTGCCATCCCGAGTGCTGGAAGGCGCACGAACGCGATTGGGAGCCGTTCTCCCAGTGGGACGGCGTCTATCTCGCGCCGGTGAAGGAAGTGCGCGCCGAGCCGCTCAAGAAGGAGGACGCGGGTGAACTTCTGCGTGAGCTCGTTACGCTCGACGACCCCACGATGAAGAACGTCGTCTATGTGCTTGCCGTGATGCTCGAACGCTCCAAGATCCTCGTCGAGCGCGATCAGAAGGAGCTCGAGGACGGTACGATTCGCCGCGTGTACGAAGATCGCAAGAACGGCGACACCTTTGTCATTCTCGATCCGCGCATCCGTATGGAGAACCTGGCGGAAGTGCAGGCGCAGGTCGTGGCGCTCCTCTCGGGCACCAAGACGCTCGGCGAGGTGGCCAAGGAGGAGGAGGCGACTCCGGCGCCGGAGGATGAAGCGGCTGACCCCCAGGCAACTTGAGGCGCTGAAGATCGTCTCCCAAGGCCGCTTCCTCCCCACCATGGCAGAGGAGGAGGACGGTTACCATGCGCGGTGGCGTCCCGTCTCCACCGATCCCGCCGCCCAAGCCGCCGCCGGCTGGGTGGATGAATACGTTCGCGCGGCGGCCATGACGCCGCTTTCCGAAGACGCCGAATACCAGCGCCACGAAACGCTTCACGACGCCTGGATGATGGCGCTCAAGAGCCGTACCGGGCTTATCCGCTGGGACGCGGAGGAATGTGCCGCCTTCGCCGCGGAGTTGCGCGATTGGAGCGGCATCGAGAGCGAGGCCGAGGCGGCGCGGCGCGCGCTCACCTTCGTTTTCGCCGCGGGCGAGTCCTTTGCCGTCAGCTGTGCCGTGCCGACGGGCCGCGCGGCCTTGAAGGCGCTGGGGCAGGCGGCGTTCGTTTGGGGGCGGCTGCGGGAAATGCGGGTGACGGGTGATGGCGCCGGGCGGCGGCTTAGGGTGACGCTCGATCGCAACGAGGCCGAGGATTTCATCCGCCGCGGCGCGGGCGAGTTGCGGGAGGCGGGCTATGCCGTCGAGGGCGTGCTGCCGCCGGCGGCGGTGGTGGCCGACGCCGATATCGGGGGTACGCGCGAGCGGCCCGTGGTCAAGCTGACCGTGCGCGTGGACGGAGAGCCGGTCTCGGCCGAGGAGATCCGCTTCCTGCTGGAGCAGAATTCGTCGCTCGTCTTCTTCCGCAACCGTTGGATCGAGGTTGACCGTTCGCTCCTCAAGGAGGCACTCCGGGCGTTGGAGCGGACGGGGAAGCTGCGGCTTTCGCCGGTCGGCTTCGCGATGGGGATCGGCGCGATCGGGCGCCTGGAGATCGCGGAGGTGGCCGCGCACGGCTGGCTGAGAGGGCTGGTCAACGAGCTCAGGTCCCGCGGTGAAACGCCGGTCGGGGAGCTGCGGCTTGCGGGCTTCGCCGGCGAATTGCGCGACTATCAGCGGCGCGGCGTAAAGTGGCTTTCGTTTCTGACCGCGCACGGCTTCGGCGCGCTGCTCGCCGATGACATGGGGCTTGGCAAGACGGTGCAGACGATTGCGTGGATTCTGAACGAGCGGCAGTCGGCGAGTGCCGCCGCGCTCCGCGACCCGGTGCTGATCGTCGCGCCGCTCACGCTCCTCGCCAACTGGCGGCACGAGTTCGAGACCTTCGCGCCGTCGCTTTCCGTTTATGTCCATCACGGCGGGCTACGGCACCTTGCGAGCGGTTTTCTCCGGGCGGCGCGCGAAGCCGATGTGGTGCTCACGAGCTATTCGCTCCTGGTGCGGGAGGAGGCGGCGTTCGCCGAAGTGCGGTGGGGGGCGCTTGTCCTCGACGAGGCGCAGGCGATCAAGAATCCCGACACTCAGGCGGCGCGCGCCGTTCGTGCGCTGATGCCGCCGAAGCGTGTGGCGCTCACGGGCACGCCGATCGAGAATTCGGTGGCTGACATCTGGAGCATCGAGGAGTTTCTGAATCCCGGTTTCCTCGGCGACCGCGCGTCCTTCGAGGAGCGGTTCGTGCGGCCGTTGGCGCTGGACCCGTCTTCGGCGCTGGCGACCAAGCTCGCGCACGCCCTCGAACCCTTCGTCCTCCGGCGGCTCAAGACCGATCCGGGCATTGCCGCAGAGCTCGGCGAGAAGCGCGAAATCGGCGAGTACTGCGAACTCGATCCGGCCGCGCGGGCCGACTACGAGGCGGCGCTCGCCGATTTCCGGGCGGGCGAACGGCGGCAGGGCGACGCCTTCGCGCTCCTTACGCGGCTCAAGCTCATCTGCGACGGCGCCGGCAAGCTCGCGCGACTGGAGGAGCTGCTGGATTCCGTCTTCGCCGGGGGCGAAAGCGCGCTCGTCTTCACGCAGTACGCGCGCGTCGGCGCAATGCTCCAGAAGGCCCTGCAGGAGCGTTTCGCGCGCTCCGTTCCCTTTCTGCACGGGGGCCTGGAGCGGACGGCGCGCGAGCGGGAGATCCGTCGTTTCAACGCGGCGCGGGAACCGGCGGTATTCGTGCTCAGTCTGAAGGCGGGCGGTTTCGGGCTCAATCTCACCAAGGCGACCCACGTCATTCACTTCGACCGCTGGTGGAATCCGGCGGTGGAGAACCAGGCGACCGACCGCGCGCACCGCATCGGCCAGGAGCGGACGGTCTTCGTTCACCGCTTCATTACCGTCGGGACGTTGGAGGAGCGGATCGACGCGCTCCTCAAGCGCAAGCAGACGCTGGAGGGAATTATCCGCGATGGCGAGGAATTCGAAAGGTTGGTGGGGCTTGAGTAAGAAACGCTACCCGATCCGCATCCCGCGTTCGGCCGCGGGCATTCGCTCGCAGGAGACGCGCGGCGAAAAGGGCCGCAGCTGGTGGGCGCGCCGCTGGCAGGAGACGCTGGAGGCGATGGGGCTCGGCGTGCGGCTGGGGCGCGGGCGCAACTACGCGCTTTCGGGGCAGGTCGTCGAGATGGCGGTCGAGGGCTCGCGGGTCATCGCCTCGGTGGTGGGGACGCGGCCGGAACCCTATCGGGTGACGGTGGACTTCCGCGCGGCGGAGGGCGCGGCGCGCGCGCATATCGCCGCGGCGATCCGTGCCGAGCCGATGTTCGTCGCGCGGCTCCTTGCGGACGACCTGCCGCTGGAGGTGGAGTCGTTCTTCAGGGCCGAGGGCCTGCACCTCTTTCCGGGCGGCAAACTCGCGCCGGGCCGCTATGATATGACGACCAGGTGCTCTTGCCCTGACTACGCCAATCCCTGCAAGCACGCGATGGCGGTGCTGCTGCTGCTCGGCGAGGAGATCGCCCGGCGTCCGGCGACGCTGCTGGCGCTTCGGGGCGTCGAGATGGAGGAACTCGCATGAAGATTGAGACGCCGCTTCTGAAACGCCTCGGGCCCGTGCCGTTCTGGCGCGGCGAAAGGAAATGCCTGCCGGCGTTGGAGGAGATCTACCGCAAGGCCAAGGCCGCCGCCGAGACCGCGCTCGGGCGCAAGTGACGGCGGGCGTTCTTTGGTATAATAGACGCTATGGCCACCTGGGGCGAGATCATCGGCAAGAGCGAGGCCTTTCTCGGCGAGAAAGGCGTGGAGGACGCGCGCACCGCGGCGGAACTGCTCGCGGCGCGGCTCTTGGGCGTCGCTCGCGGCTTCCTGACGCCGGCCCTCGCGCAGGCGGTGCCGGAAAAATGCCTGGAGGCGATGCGGCGGGGCTTGAAGCGCCTCGTCGCGGGCGAGCCCGTCCAGTATGTTCTCGGGGAATGGGATTTCCGCTCGCTGACCCTTAGGTGCGACCGTCGCGCGCTCATTCCGCGGCCGGAAACCGAAGAGCTGGTCACGCGCGTACTCGGCTTCTTGAACCGCCGCCCCCAGCCCTCCCGCCCCGTCGTCGTCGATGTCGGCACGGGGACGGGCGCGATCATCCTTGCGCTGGCGAAGGAGCTGAAGGGTGAGGCGGTGCTGATCGGCACCGACATCTCGGAGGAGGCGATTCAGCTGGCGAAGGAAAACGCCGCGCGCACGGGGCTTTCGGAGCGCGTGAAGTTCGCGGTCGCCGACGGGCTGGACGATTTCGACGAGCCCGAGTCGATTGACGTGATCGTCGCGAATCCGCCTTACATCGAAAGCGCCGTCTGCGAGACGCTGGAAAAGAAGGTGCGCGACTTCGAGCCGCGTCTCGCGCTCGACGGCGGCGCCGACGGCTTGCAGTTCTACGACCGCTATCTCGCCGATGCGCTCAATCTCCTCAAGAGCGGCGGGGCGGTCTTCTTCGAGATCGGCGAGAATCAGGGGCCCCGGCTCCTGAATCTTTTCGCCGACTACGGCTTTTGCGAAGGTAAGGTCGAAAAGGACTATGCCGGGCACGATCGCTATGCCTCGGCGCGTTTGAACCCATGAAACTTGTTTTGGCCAGCGGCAGCCCCCGGCGGGCGAAGATATTGCGCGAGCGGGGCGTCGAGTTCGAGATCGTCAAAAGCGATGCCGAGGAGGTGAGCTATCCGCACGATCCCGAGCGCACGGTGCGGGAGAACGCGCTCAGGAAAGGCGCGGCGGTTTCCGGCGGGAACGTCCTCTCCGCCGATACCATCGTCTGGTTTGCCGGGAAGATCTATGGCAAGCCGGGCGATCTCGCCGAGGCGAAGGAGTTTCTGCGCGAGTTGAGCGGCAAGGTCCATACGGTCTTCACGGGCGTCGCCTTCGACGGCGAGGTGAAGGTGGTGAGGTCGGAGGTGAAGTTCCGGCGGCTTTCCGAGGCGATGATCGAGGAGTATGTGGCGCGGGTGAAGCCGACGGACCGCGCGGGCGCGTATGACATCGACGAATCGGGCGATCTCATCGTCGAGAGCTACACGGGGAGTTACGAGAACATCATGGGGCTCCCCGTGGAGCCGCTTAGGGAATGGGACATTGTCCAGTAACCCTAATGGACCCGATCGTAATATGGTATAATGTCAACAACTCAACCTAAGGATTAAAATGAAAAAACTGCTGTTCATTGTCGCCTTCACCCCGTTCGTCAATTTTGCGTCTGTCGCGGATGCGACGGCAGCCGTCGCCGTTGCGCCAACTGCGGTTCAGGTCGAAGCGGCGGAAGCGGCCGATGACGCGCCGCCGGCGTGGCTCTCGATTGTGGCGGGCTTCGACCTCTTTTCGGCCTATGTCTGGCGTCACTCGGTGGCTAACGACGAATTGGTTTTCCAGCCCTGCGTCTGGTTTGACATTACGCGCTTCAAGCCGTTTTATTTCGGCGGCAATGTGTGGCAGAACTGGGATATGACGGGCAGCCGTTCGGGTGCGGCGCCGAAGGCGATGAACGAGACCGACTTCAATCTGCATGTCGGCTCGTCGCTGTGGACTTCAGACGATGAGGCCTTTGCGCTTTCGCTGGAGCTGGGCGTTGACTTCTACACCTATCGTCAGATGGAAGGATGCCACGATTCCTACGAGTTCTATGCGAAGACGGTTTTTGAGAATCCGTTCGTCAATGTCTATGGTCTCTATGCCCAGGCGTATCACCCCGTGTCGGCCTGCTACTTCGAGCTCGGACTCAATAAGGAGGCAACGCTCGCAGAGCTCTTCGAAAGTGAGAACGATATCCTCGATCGCCTGACCGTGGGCGCCGACTGGAGTATTGGCTTTGCCTCTGGGAAGTATGCGTCAAACTACCTCTATGGCGTCATTCCCTATGGCGCCTATGATGAGGACGCTGGTGATTACGAAGGGTGGCAGAGCGTGAGCGACGGTGTCGGCGGCACCACGCTCAAGGCCAATCTCGCCTATAAGGTTTGCGAGCACTTCTCGGTGGGACTGGTGCTGGCCTATACGGCGGTGCTCTCCGGCGATGCGCGCGATTCGCTCGAATACGCCGGTTGCAACAGCCACTATAAGGAACTTGTCTGGGGCGGCCTGCAGGCCAAGCTGGAGTTCTGATAGCCCGCCGCTATTGCAGGAAGGGGTTGGATTCGAGTTCGAGCCCGATCGTCGTCTCCATGCCGTGACCGGGGACGACTTGGGTTTCTGGCGGTAGCTTCTTAAGCTGTTCCAAACTTTCCATCAGGGTCTTCATGTCGCCGCCGGGGAGGTCCGTGCGGCCGATGGAACCCGCGAAGAGGGTGTCGCCGGAGAAGAGGATCCTTTCCTCGGGGAAGTGATAGCAGACGCCGCCCGGCGTGTGGCCCGGCGTCGGGATTACCGTCGGGTGCAGGGGAAGCGCCGCCGCTTCCGCGGCATTTCTGAGCTTCTTCACTTGCACGGGCGGATAGTCGGGCGGCAGGCGGTTCAGGGGATGGGTCAAGACCTTCGCATCCTCCTCCGCCACATAGACGGGCAATTCGGGATAGGCCTCCTGAAGCTCGGGAATCGCGCCGATGTGGTCGAAGTGGCCGTGCGTGAGGAGAATCGCCTCGGGAATCAGGTGATGCTCGGAGAGGGCGGCGAGAATGCGGTTCGCCTCCTGTCCGGGATCGACGATCAGCGCCTTTTGCCCTTCGATGAGAAGCGAGCAGTTGACTTCGAAGGAACCGACTTGCAGGGTGATGCGTTCCATGGCGTGTTCCTTTCTTTTTCGTTTTCCAGCGCGGCGACGGCCTTTCTGGCGGTCGCGAAGGCGAGGGTGAGATTGTAGCCGCCCGTAGGGCCGTCGATGTCCAGCACTTCGCCGGCGAAGTAGAGCCCGGGGACGAGTTTCGATTCCATCGTGTGCGGATTGATTTCGTCGAGGGCGACGCCGCCCAGGGTCACGATCGCCTCCTTGAGCGGACGGGGGCGCAGGTTCCGGAAGGCGAGGCGGTTATGGTCGAACCAGACCTCCAGCGTGAAGTCGCCGACGGACCTTCCCGCGCGCGCGGCGTGCTCGAGGAAGCGCTGGCAGTTGTAGATGGCCGCGCCAGAAAGCCCGAAGGTTTCGCAATCGACTTCGCCGCGGTAGTCGTAGAGGGTGGCGCCGTCGGGGGCGAGCACCTTCGCGCGGCCGTCCTCGAAGCGCCGCCCGCGGAGGCGGGTGACGCGCTCGTCGGCGGTTTCGAGACCGATCAGCCCCGGCCGTGGACTGACCAGCCGGTGCCCGAACGCGGCGGCGAACTTAAGGCCGTCGCCGACGGAGCCGGTCTTCGGATAGCTGCAGCCGCCGGTCGCGAGCAGCACGTTCTCCGCGGCCAAGGTGAAGGCGGAGGTTTCGACGAGAAAGCGATGGGGCTTGCGCGGGTCGCGGCCGACGGCCTTGACGGGCGCGTTCGTGAGGATGGGCGTTTCCCGGTCGCGCAGGAGGTCGCCGAAGGCGTGGACGACGGTCGCCGCCTTGCCGTCCGCAGGGAACATCCGCCCGTCGGACATGCGCCGGAGGGGCATGTTCAGCGACTTGAAGCCGGCGACGATCCGCCGCGGCGGACATTCCCGGACGGCCTCGGCGACGAACGGCCCCGCCTCCCCGACGTCGGCGAGGAACTGCTCGGCCGAGATGTCCTTGGTGAAGTTGCACCGCCCGTTCGCCGTCATCAGCACCTTGGAACCTAGCCGCGCCTTGCGCTCGACGAGCACGCACGGCAGCCGCCGCTCCGCGGCGACCGCGGCGGCGAACATCCCGGCGGCGCCGCCGCCGACGATCGCCAGCTTGACGGGCTTGTTTCTCGAGGTCATGCCCCAAGTATATCATATTCCGGGGACGAGGGCGCCTTGGTCACGTAGATGCGCGCCATGTCCGTCTTGTAGGCGGACTTCTCCGAAATGTCCAGCTCCTCGAAGAGCTTTTCGCCCTGGCGGATGCCCGTGAAGCGGATCGGGATGTCGACATAGGGCTTGTAGCCGGCCTGGCGGATCATGTCCTCGGCGAGGTCGAGAATCCGCACGGGCTCGCCCATGTCGAGCGTGTAGATCGCCTTCTCGCTTCGGCTCGCGGCCTGCAGGACGAGCCCGACCGCCTCCTGAACGGTCATGAAGTAGCGCTTCATGTCCGGATGCGTCACCGTCACCGGCATCCGCCGCGCGATCTGCTCGCGGAAGAGCGGAACGACCGACCCCGACGACCCGAGCACGTTGCCGAACCGCACCGCGCAGAAGGACGTCGTCTCGCCGTCTCCGTTCAAGGACATGATCGCGCGTTCGGCCGCCAGCTTGCTCTTGCCCATCACCGAAATCGGGTTCACCGCCTTGTCGGTCGAGATCATCACGAACCGCCGCACCCCGTGCCGCCTGGACATCTCCGCCAGGTTCCGCGTCCCGACCGTGTTGTTCCGCTCGCCCTCCCGCGGATTGAGCTCCACCATCGGCACGTGCTTGTAGGCCGCGGCATGCAGGACGACCTCCGGACGGTAGGCGGCGAAGATCTCCTCCATCCGTTCGAGGTCGTTGATGTCGACCATCAGCGGCTTCATCTCGACGGACGAGCCCTTCTGGCGCATCTCGCGGTCAATCTCGTACAGGGCGTTCTCGCAGCGCTCGACGAGCAGGACGAGCTTCGGCGACGCCAGCGCGACCTGGCGGACGATCTCCGAGCCGATCGACCCGCCCGCCCCCGTGACGAGAACCGTCTTGCCGCGGAGAAAGCCGATTGCGGCGACGGAATCCATCCGCCGCACCGCCCGCTCCAGGAGATCGCTCTCCTGAACGTGCGAAAGCGAGTACCAGCTCCAGACGATCCGCCAGCCGACGATGCCGATCGTCGACAGAACGAACGTCATCAACGTGATCGAATACGGCGGCCGGACGTGCAGAAACGCCTCCACGGGCATCAGCACGCGCAAGCCCGTCAGCAGGGCGCACGCCAGACCCATCGCCAGCACGTACCGCGGCAGGTTGCCGAGCGCAAACCGCCGCCAGGCGATCCGGTAACAGCCGCAGGCGACGAGGGCGACCAGATGGACGAGGCAAACCGTCGCAAACGACTGCGCCACCGCCCGCCACCCCCACCACGGACGATGGAAGTCGAACCGCAGGGCAAAGGCGCCGTAATAGGCGAAGGCCAGCAGGACGCCGTCCACGACGAGCCCCACGGCCCGCGTCATCAGGAACAGGATCCAGGCCTCTCTGCTGCGCGTCATGCCCGTATTATAGCACAATCACAGGAGCGGCCCCGTCAAACAGCCGAGCGCGACCCCGACGACGTACACCGCCAGCAGGATCTGCAGGTTCTCCTTCAGGTTCCGGTTGGTGCGGAAAAGGACCAGCAGACCGAGCCCCGAACCGGTAAAGGACGACGCCATCAGCGCCCCCGGCGACATCGCCCCCGAGAGATACAGCTTCGCGCCGGCGACGGATATCG
>JAZUHK010000018.1:0-19282 GCA_045641645.1 Kiritimatiellia bacterium | reverse complement strand
CGCCACCATCGAATCGGGATTGGCGTTGTAGGAGTCGTCGATGAAGCGGACGCCGCCCTTCTCCACCCGCCGCCAACGTGCGCCCGGAAGCGCGAAGTCGGCAAGCGCCGTCGCCGCCTGTTCGGGCGTGACGCCGTAGCGTGCGGCCACGGCATAGGCAATCGCCGCGTTCGCCACATTGTGCTCGCCCGGCAGCACCTCCTTCAGCGCCGCACGCAGGAACGGCTGATCGACCTCGGCGACGACGGCCTTCGCGCCCGCGCGCGCGACCAACGCCTCGCGGCGGACGTTGTCGGAGCCGATGACGAAGAAATCCCGTACGCGCGCACCCAGCGTCCCCTTCTCTGCGGCGATTCCGTCCTGGGTCTTGAAGAATTCGAGGTGCGCCGTCCCCACGTTGGTGATGAGTCCTGCGTCGGGCTCGGCGATATCGCAGAGCGCGGCGATTTCCCCCGGATGATTGGTGCCCATCTCCAGCACGAGGAAATCCGCATCCTTCGGGCAATTGAGGATCGTGAGCGGGAGGCCGATGTGGTTGTTGAGATTTCCCGCCGTCGCCGCCGTCTTGCCGACGCAGGCGAGAAACGCCTTCAAAAGCTCTTTCGTCGTGGTCTTGCCCGCCGAACCCGTAAGCGCAATCACCTTGGCCCGCAGCTGCCGGCGGTATTCGCGCGCCCTTGACTGCAGCGCCTCCAGCCCGTCGATGATCTCCACCGCCCCCGCCTTGAGCGCCTGCGGAATGAAGTCGTGCCCATCCGTCTTCTCGCCTTTGACGGCGATGAAGGCCATCCCCGGCCTGACCTGCCGCGAATCGAGCGTTGCTCCGACGAAGTCCGCCACTTTCCCGTTTCCCCCTTAGGCCACGCCGCGTTCCGAGGCACGGTAAAACGCGAGCAGGGTCTTCAGCTCCGCCGTCGGTTCCAGCTCCGCCTCGACCTTCGCGAGCGCCTGCGTGCGATTCAGCCCCGAACGGTAGATAAGCCGATAGGCATCTTTCAGCGCCTTAATCGCCGCCTCCGTGAAACCGCGCCGCTGCAGGCCCACGACATTCGGCCCGAACACCTGCATATCCCCTTCATGCATGTCGCAAAGCATATAGGGCGGCACGTCCTTGCGGATCTTCGCCATACCGCCCACCATCGCATGGGTGCCGACCGTGCAGAACTGATGCGCCGCCGAGCATCCGCCCACGATCGCCCAGTCGTCGAGATGCACGTCCCCCGCGAGCTGCACCGAATTCGAGCAGATGCAGTGGTTGCCGAGAATGACGCCGTGCGCCGCATGGCAGTAGCACATGAAGAGGCAGTCCGAACCGATGATGGTCTTCTCGCCGTCAGCCGTCCCCAGATGCACCGTCGCGAATTCGCGGATCACCGTGCGGTCGCCGATCTCGACATAGGAGACGGAACCCTCATGGTACTTGAGATCCTGCGTCTTCATCCCGATGCAGGCATAGGGAAAGATCTGGCACCGCTCGCCGAGCGTGGTGTGGCCGTCGATGATCGCGCCCTGACGGATGACGGTACCGTTGCCGATCTTGACATCGGGCCCGATATGGGCGTAGGGCCCGACTTCGACCTCGGCGCCGAGTTGGGCGCCGTCTTCAACAATTGCGGTAGGATGGATGTTCATAAGAGGTGTAGGTGTAGGGGAAGGTGTGGGGATTGAGATTACAGATTTTTGCGTAAAAGCCAGGCGCCAAAGGCGAACGAAAAGACGACGGGGAGGAAGATCAGAAGTTCCGGATGAATGGCGAATTTCCCGTCCAGCGAAAGCATCAGCATGACGATGAGATAGTACCCGAGCGACACCCCGAGCGAAATCGCCATCCCGACGGTACTCTCCTTGCGCTGCGACTTGATGCCGAGCGGCACCCCCACCAGCACAAAGCAAATCGAGGCGAGCGCGAAGACGAACCGCTTCATCAGCTCCACCGTGAGATCGCTGCGCTTGACCTTGAGGAGATAGCGCTCCGTCCCCTTCTGACGGCTCGAACCCGCCGCCTTCTCGATCATCGCGTCCATCCGCCCCAGCTCCTCCAGCACCTCGCGAAAACGGAAGTCCTTGTCCTTGCGGCGATACTTCGAGTCCTTGAGCGCGTCCTTGACGACATGGCGGTAGCGATTGACATGCATGGACGACTTGTGCTCCGCATCCACCGGGTCGATCGTCATCTGGTAAAGATCGAGGTTGATGTCCCGCCCCTCGCTCGTCACCAACGCCTTCGACGCCGTGATCATCCGCTCCACCTTCGGATCGGAATAGTCCATGATCACAAGATCGTAAAGCCAGTTGCCCTCCTTGCCGCTGAAGTAGAGCTTGGTCTTGGGGAAGTCGTCGATGACCCGCCCCGGCTCCAGCACCTCCAGTCCCGTCCCCACCGAGACCTTCGACTTGAGCGAACGCCGGATCTCATGGCCGCGCGGCACGATTTCGTTGTTGACCACGGCGCCGAGCACCGTGCAGACGACGGCGAAGAGGACAGGATAGCGGATGACCGAGACGAGGTGGACTCCGCACGCGCGCATCGCCGCCACCTCGCTATCGGCCGAGAGCCGCGAAAAGACGAGGACGCTCGACACCAACAGCGCCAGCGGCATCGTCCACTGCAGGGTCTCGGGAAAGCTCACCGCGGCGAATTCGCCGACGAGCCGCATGGGGACGCCGTCGAGGATGAAGCCGACGATCTGCACCATCAGCCCGATCGTCAGCACGAACGACAGCACCAGGAAGGCGAGCAGGAAGCTCACCAGGAAGGAGCCGAAGACGTAGCGTTCGAGGATTTTCAAAACCTGAGGACGAAATAGTTCTTCTTGCCGCTCCGCAGCACCGCCACCGAGTCACGGACATCCGTCTCGGCGAATACCCGCTTCTCGTCGATCTTCGCATCGTTGAGCGAAAGCCCGCCCTGCGCCGCCATGCGCCGCGCCTCGCCGTTCGATTTGAACATCCCGGCGGCCGCGGCGACGGCGAAGACGCTCTTGCCCACGCAATCGGCGAGCGCCACCTTGGCACTCGGCACATTGTCCGCCTGCGCGATGTCGGCGGCCGATTTCTTGGCGTAAAGCGCCTCGGTGGCCGCCTGCGCCGCCTTCAGCCCCTCCTCGCCGTGAACGAGCAGCGTCAGCTCCTCGGCGAGCGCCTTCTGCGGAATGCGCGCCTCGGGATGCGCCTTCATCGCCGCTTCCAGCGCGGCAATCTCCGCCAGCGACTTCATTGAGAAGACCTTGAGATAGCGGATCACGTCCGCATCCGCCGCGCGCAGGAAATACTGGTACCAGTTGAATACCGGCGTCATTTCGCCGTTGAGAAAAAGCGCATTCCCCTCGCTCTTGCCGAACTTCTTGCCCGTCGAATCCAGGAGGAGCGGAAAGGTGAGCCCGTAGGCCGTCTTGCCGCGCATCCGGTGGACGAGGTCGGTCCCCGCGGTGATGTTGCCCCACTGGTCGGCGCCCCCCACCTCCAGCGTGCAGCCGAAGTTGTCGTAAAGATGCAGGAAGTCGTTCCCCTGAAGGATCTGGTAGGAAAACTCGGTGAAGGTGAGCGCGCCCTCCGAGGCCTCCAGGCGCTTCTTGACCGACTCCTTCGCCAGCATCTGCGGCACGCGGAAGTTGATGGCGATGTCGCGCAGGAACTCGATGGCGCTCGTACCCTTGTACCAGTCGTAATTATCGACCATCACCGCGGCATTGGGGCCGTCGAAATCGAGAATGCGGGAGAGATTCTCGCGAATGCCCCGCTTATTCTCCTCCACCTGCTCGACGGTGAGCATATTGCGCTCGGCCGATTTCCCGGAGGGATCGCCGATGAGCCCCGTGGCCCCGCCGACGAGCGCGATCACCTTATGCCCCGCCTGCTGAAAGCGCTTGAGGACAATGATGGAGACGAGGTTTCCGGCCTGGAGCGACTTCGCCGACGGATCGAACCCGCAATAGACGGTCTGCGGCGTTTCCAGCGCCTTTTCGATTTCCGGATCGGTAAGGGCCTCCACGAGGCCACGCGCCTTCAGTTCTTCGATCAGCTTCATCGGTTCTTTCTCCCGCAATCCTTACTTGTCCTCAAAATCGACCTTTACGCCCTTGGCCTCGATGGCCATGCGGATATTGGTCTTCGCCACCTGCATCGAATCGTACTTGAGCGTCAGGGTCTTCGCCTGGAAGTCCCAAATGTACGAATCCTTGCGGACACCGGCGTACTTCGAAAGCGCCTGCACCACCGCGCCCTGATTCGCCTCCGTAAGCCCGGGGATCCTGACGGTGAATTCCCGCACGTCTTCCCGCCGGCAGCCGAGCAGGCAAGCAAGCAGGACCAAAGCAACATACTTATTCATTTCAAGGTTCCTTTCCCTGGACCAAATGGTGAAAGTTCGCGGAGCCGGCGAATGACCGGCGGCAGTTCTCGCAGCACGTAGTCGATATCGGCATCCGTGTTATAGCGAGAAAGCGAGAAACGCACCGAGCCGTGGACGGCGATGAACGGCACCCCCATCGCGCGGATGACATGGCTCGGATCGAGCGACCCCGACGCGCACGCCGAACCTGTGGAGATGCAGATGCCGAGGTCGGAGAGATGATAGGCGATCGCCTCGCCTTCGATATACTCGAAGCTCACATTGAGCGTATTGGGGAGCCGATTCGCCCGGTCGCCGTTGACGCGCACATTCGGGCAGGCGGCCAGAATGCCCGCCTCCAGCCGGTCGCGCAGCGCCGCGAGCTGCACGGCCTCCTTCGCCATTCCCGCCCGCGCCAGCTCGCACGCCTTGGCGAGCCCCACGATGTAGGGAACGTTCTCCGTCCCCGCGCGGCGCATGCGCTCCTGATGCCCGCCCAGCATGAACGGCTTGAGCTTCGCGCCCTTGCGAACATAGAAGATGCCAATGCCCTTGGGCGCATGGAACTTGTGCCCCGACATCGAAAGCAGGTCCACCGGCACCTTCTTGACATCCACCGGCAGCTTGCCCGCCACCTGCACGGCATCGGTGTGGAAGACCGCCCCGTGCGCCCGGCAAAGCTCGGCCACCTCCTGAACCGGGAAGACCACCCCCGTCTCGTTGTTCGCCCACATCACCGAAACCAGCACCGGTCCCCTGGCGGCGGCCAACTCCGCCTCCAGCCGCCCGAGATCGAGCCGCCCCGCGGCATCCACTCCCAGTTCGGTCACCTCGTGCCCCTGCGCCTTGAGCCGACGGCAGGGCTGCAACACGGCGGGGTGTTCCACCGCCGTCGTAATTACCTTGAGCCCGGGCCCGAGGGCTTCGGCCGTGCCGCGGATGGCGGCGTTGTCGGATTCCGTCGCACAGGAAGTGAAGACGACCTCGTCAGGATCCGCGTTCAGAAACGCCGCCACCTCTTCGCGCGCCCGGTCCAGATCCCGGGCGATCGCCCCGCCGAACGCATGCATGGAACTGGGATTGCCGTACCGCTCGCCAAGGAACGGCAGCATCGCCTCCAGCACTTCCGGCGCTACGCGCGTCGTCGCGTTGTTATCCAGATAAACCGTCTTCATACCAGCTTTCTCAAGTACTCCCCGTAGCTCGACTTTCCATAGGCGCGAGCGAGCTCCGCGAGCTTCGCGTCGTCAATCCACCCCCGCGACCAGGCGATTTCCTCGATGCAGCTCATCTGCAACCCCTGGCGCTCGATGATGGCTCGGACAAAATTGGTGGCGTCGGCAAGCGACTGGTGGGTGCCGGTATCGAGCCAGGCGAAGCCGCGGCCCATCTGCTTGACCGTCAGCGTGCCGCGCTCGAGATAAACACGGTTCACGTCGGTGATCTCGTATTCGCCGCGGGACGAGGGCTTCAGGTCGGCGGCGATCTGCACCACGTCGTTCGGGTAGAAATAGAGCCCCACGACCGCATAGTTCGACTTCGGTTGCGCGGGCTTCTCCTCCAGTGAAACTGCCTTCCCGTCCGCGTCGAAGGCGACGACGCCGTAGCGCTCGGGATCGGAAACCCGATAGCCGAACACCGTCGGCGAAGCGGAGGCCGACGCCTCCTTCAGGAGCCGCGGCAAATCGGCGCCATAGAAGATGTTGTCGCCCAGGACGAGACAGACATCGTCGTCGCCGATGAACTCCCGCCCGAGGACGAACGCCTGCGCTAGACCATTCGGAACCTCCTGGACCTTGTAGGAGAACTTCATTCCGAGGTCACTGCCGTCGCCCAAGAGCCGCTCGAACATCGGCAAATCCGCCGGCGTCGAGATGATCAGCACCTCGCGGATCCCGGCGAGCATCAGCGTCGAGAGCGGATAAAAGATCATGGGCTTGTCGTAAACCGGCAACAGCTGCTTGGAAACGACGCGCGTGAGCGGATGAAGTCGCGTCCCCGCACCGCCGGCCAAAATGATCCCCTTACGCATTTCCCCTCCTCCTCACTGCTCGTAAACTTCGCCCATCAGCACCACGGCCTGAGTGGGTTCGTGACAGATAAAGAACGAAAACGGCCGTTTAAGGGAATAGGTCTCCTCCGCCCCCTCGACCCGCTCCGCCTGCCCCGCTCCCTCGGTCCGCTCCACCCGCAAACGCATCCGCTGGACCATCGCCTTCGGCGTATAGGCGGAATTGATCGACTTAAAGCCCTTCACCGGCACCTTCGCCGCGGCGAAAAGCGGCAAGAGGTCGATTTCGGAAGTCACGTCCAACTCGGGCAGGGAGACCTTCGCCGCCACCGTCTTGAGCCGCGGTTCGGTGACGGAATGAAAGACGCTCACCAGCGCGGAAAGCTTCTCTGCGGCGAATTCCCGCCGCAGCGTCTCCAAGGCGACGCCCTGCTCGGGGATGAACGCATAGAACGCCGCCTCGTCGCGGAGCGGCAGTTTGAGGAGCGTGAAGTCCGCCGCCTTGAAGCGCGTCACCTTCGTCGGCGCGGATTCGGCCCAGGCGGTGGTAAGCGCGAGCAGATCGCAGAAGACCATCCGCTCTTCGTTCGGATTCGTTTCCGGAAGCGCGAAATCCTCCATCTTCCCGTCCATCTTCGCCTTGAACCACGCGAGCGCTCCCCGCGCATTGGGGCGGAAGGTGCAGACCTCGGTGGCATACTCCTGCTGGAGCTGCAGCCGGTAGTCGGGCGTCACCGCCCGAAACGAAGGCACGACGAACCCCTTGGCCGTCACGAGCGAAAAGCCGTTCGTCGCCGCCGCCTCCAACCGGGCCATCATGGGAAAATAAACGCTGTCATAGCCCACGAGGACCCCCAGGTATTCGGCCACTCCCGCCTTGGCGATGGGATCGAAGCCCTCGCTCAAAAGCGCCGCGTCGAGTTCGAAGGCATATGGCGAAAAAAGCACCGTGCCCTTGCGGCCCTCGGCCACCTTCGGAAAGAGCGACGGCACGGTTGCAACCCTGCGCTCGGCAAAAGCCGAGGCCGCCAGCAACGCCGCCGCCAGCAGGAGACGCGCCTTCACTCCCCCACCTCCAGTCGCTGGGCGAGACGCTGCGGCAACCCCGCCTTGAGAATCCGCTCCTGCGCGGACTTGATGTCGTAGGCGACCCGACGGAACCTGAGCATCCGCGCCGCCGGATCGTAAAGGAGATAGGAGGCGCGCGGATCTCCGTCCCGCGGCTGGCCTACCGAGCCGACGTTCACGAAATACTTGCGCCCCGAAGGCAGGTGGAAATCCTGCGGATCGATGCGATAGACGCCGGCGAGCTGCTTTTCGTAGATCATCGGGCAATGCGTATGCCCGTGAAAGGTAAGCGGCACCGTCTGCCGGAGGAAATTCGCCTCGGCCTGCAAATGGTCGAAAACATAGCCGAAGCGCTCGGGCGCATCCATCGTGCCGTGGACAAGCCCTACCCCGGCGCGAACCACGGAAAACGGCAAGTCGGCGAGACAGGCGAGTTCCGCATCGTCCAGCTGCTGGCGCGTCCACTCGACCACGGCGGCGGCATTGGGATGGAAATCGGAGAGATCGAGATGCGCGGCGACATAGTGGTCGTGATTGCCCTTGACGATGGGACAACCGAGATCGCGCACCAGCTTCAGGCATTCGCGCGGGCACGCGCCGTAGCCGACGACATCGCCCGTACAGAGGAAGTCGGTGACGCCAGCTGCGCGGCAATCGGCGAGCACGGCCTCGAGCGCCTCGAGGTTCGCATGCACATCGCCGAAAACCGCTATCAGCTTCCCGCTCACCTTCTCAACCTCACTTCAACATCGCTCCGGCGAGCTGCAGGTCCTCGACCGTGGTGATCTTGAAATTCGGCTCCCGCGACTCGTAGATCTTCACCTCGCCGCCCGCGAGCTCCACGGCCTGGCAGTCGTCCGTCACCTCGACCCCCGCCTTCAGCGCCTTGTAGGCATCGCGCAGGATCTTCACCTGAAACGCCTGCGGCGTCTGCACCGTCCAGAGCTTCGCGCGCTCGACCGTCTCGGAGACCGTCGTCCCCTTCTCGACGCGCTTGACGGTATCGATCATGCGGCGACCAACCGTCGCGACCCCCGCACGCTTGGCGAGCTTCACCACTTCGCCGATGACGGCCGAGGTGATGCAGGGGCGCGCACCGTCGTGAACGACGACAATCCGCGTATCGACATCGCAGGCCGCCAGCCCCGCCTGTACCGACTCCTGCCGCCGCGCACCGCCGGCGATCACCGTCTGGAGCTTGGAAATCCCGAACATCCTGGCGACCGCCTTGGCGGCCAGGATCTGATCCTTACGCACCACGAGAATGATGCGGTCGATGCTCGCGCACCGCTCGAAGGCCAGCAACGACCACGCCACCACCGGCTTGTTGACGAGCGAAAGGAACGCCTTATCGGTTCCCGTCCCCATCCGCTCCGATTTTCCCGCCGCCACGATAATCGCACTCGTCATACTCATTCCTCCTTAGTTCATCCCCTTGCCACAACACTTCTTGTATTTCTTCCCCGAACCGCACGGGCACGGGTCGTTACGCCCCACCACCGGGCGCGGCACCGCCGGACGCGCAGACGCGGGCGACTCCGCCGCGAGGCGCGCCCGCGCCTGGGCGGCACGGGCTTCGCCGGCGGCCTTCACCCGGCTCATCATGAAACGCGCGAAATCGGAGATCGGGGCGTCGGCCTTGGGCGCCTCGGGATCGGCCGTGCGGCGGGCGTGCTCGGCAGCCGCCATCAGGTTCTGCATCCGCATCGCCGTCGCGCTCCGGAACTCCGCCGAGACGACCTTGGACTTCACCGTCGTCATCAGCGTCTCGAACATCCCGAACGCCTCCTTCTTGTACTCGACGAGCGGATCGCGCTGGCCGTAGGAGCGGAGGTTCACGCCCTGGCGAAGCTCGTCCATCGCGCTCAAGTACTCCTGCCATTCGCGATCGATGACATTGAGGAAGACGCCGCGCTCCATCAGCGGCAGCGTCGCCGGATCCTCGCTCGCGCACTTCGCCTCATACGCCTCCTCCACCCGCTTCATGACGAGTTCGCCCGCACCGGCGGGATCGCCCAGATGCGCGCGGATCTCCCCCTCGGTGACGGTGACCGGGAAAGTGACGCCGAGCCAGTTCATGAAGTCGATGACGCTCCCGTCCTTCTCGCTGAAGAGATAGCGCTCGGCCTGGTTGAGGACGAGGTCGTTCATCACGTCGAGGATGAGGCCGTGCACCTCCTCGGGAGTTCCGTTCAGGACGCGGCCGCGCAACTCGTAGATGACGCTACGCTGCTTGTTCATCACGTCATCGTACTCGAGCGTGCGCTTACGCACGGCAAAATGCTGCTGTTCCACCCGGCGCTGGGCTGTCTCAACCGAGCGGTTGAGCCACTTGTGCTCCATCACCTCGCCTTCCTGGAGCCCCAGACGCTGCATGATCCCCGAGATCTTCTGCGAGCCGAAAAGGCGCATGAGGTTGTCTTCGAGGGAGATGAAGAACTGGCTGGAGCCGGGATCGCCCTGACGGGAGCAGCGGCCGCGGAGCTGGCGGTCGATGCGCCGCGACTCGTGACGCTCGGAACCGATGACATGGAGCCCCCCGACTTCGGTGACGCCCTCCCCGAGCTTGATGTCGGTGCCGCGGCCGGCCATGTTGGTGGCGATGGTGACGGCGCCGGTCTGCCCGGCGAGCGCCACGATCTCGGCTTCCCGCGCGTGGTTCTTCGCATTCAGAACCTCGTGCGGGATATGCGCGAGCTTGAGCATCCGCGAGAGGACCTCGGAAGTATCGACCGTCACCGTACCGAGGAGGACCGGCTGCCCCTTCCGATGGCGCTCGGCGACATCGGCGATGATGGCCTTGAACTTCTCGCGCTGGGTGCGGTAGATCTGATCGTTGCCGTCCGTGCGCCGGACGGGACGGTTCGTTGGAATGACGACGACATCGAGCTTGTAGATGTCCTTGAATTCGCGCGCCTCGGTCTCGGCCGTGCCGGTCATGCCGGAGAGCTTCTTATAGAGCCGGAAGTAGTTCTGGATGGTAATGGTGGCGAGCGTCTGCGACTCCTTCTCGATCTCCACCCCCTCCTTCGCCTCGACCGCCTGATGGAGGCCATCGGACCAGCGGCGCCCGGGGAGGACGCGGCCGGTGAACTCATCGACGATATAGACGTGGTTGTCCTGAACGACGTAATCGACGTCGCGATCGTAGAGGCAGTAGGCCCGGAGGAGCTGATCCACCACGTGGACGCGATCGCTCTTCTCCACGAAGGCCGACTGCGTGTCGCGGCGCTTGGCGAGGCGCTCGGCGTCGGAGAGCGACTTGTCGCCGTCGATCGCCGACATCTCCGCCGCGAGATCGGGGAGGACGAAGAGCTTCGGATCGCTCGGGCAGATCTTCTCGCAGCCCTTGTCGGTAAGCGCCACCTCGCGCGTACGCTCGTCGATGGTGAAGTAGAGCTCCTCCTTGAGCGCGAGCGCATGCTCCTTGAACATCTCCGAAAGCGCCTGCATCTCCACGTCCTCATGCAGCTTGCGCACCGCCGCATCCTCCAGAAGGTGCATGAGCTGCTTGTGCTTCGGCATCGAATGATAGACCTGGTAGAGCTTGTCCTTCGCCTGCTGCTGGTCGCCCGACTCGATGGCCTTCTTCGCCGCCTGAATGAGGTCGTTGCACTGGGCCGTCTGGACGCGCACGATCGACGAGACCATCGGATTGATGTCGTTATAGATGTGCTCGGTGGACATCGTCGCGGGGCCGGAGATGATGAGCGGCGTACGGGCCTCGTCGATGAGGATCGAATCGACCTCGTCCACGATGGCGAAGTTATGGCCGTTCTGCACCACCTGCTCCGGCGTCTGGGCCATGCCGTTGTCGCGCAGGTAGTCGAAGCCGAACTCGCTGTTGGTGCCGTAGGTGATGTCGCAGAGATACTGGGCGCGGCGCTCCTCCGAATCCATCGGATTCTGAATGCAGCCGACGGTGTGGCCGAGGTACTTGTAGAGGTGCCCCATCCACGTGGCGTCGCGCTTGGCGAGGTAGTCGTTCACCGTCACGAGCTGGACGTTCTTCCCCGAAAGCGCGTTCAAGTAGAGCGGCAACGTCGCGACGAGCGTCTTGCCTTCGCCCGTCTGCATCTCGGAGATTTTGCCCTGATGGAGGACGATGCCGCCGATGAGCTGGACGTCGAAAGGCACCATGTTCCAGGTGAGCGTATGCCCGCAGACCTCCTCGGTCGTACCGACGAGATGGCGGCAGGCGTTCTTGACGAGGGCGAACGCCTCGGGCAGAATCTGGTCAAGCGTCTCGCCCTTCCGGATGCGTTCCTTGAACTCGGCGGTCAGCCGCGGAAAGTCCTCGTCGGTGAAATGCTTTTCCTCGTATTCGGCTTCGATGCGGTTGATTTCGCGAACAATCGGCCACAAGCGCTTCAGTTCGCGCTCGTTCTTGGTCCCCAACAGTTTTCGTAAGAAATTCATATTGGGGGATATTATATCATATTCCCACTGGAAAAATCTTACTCGTAACGGAGACAGTCGATGGGATTGAGCTTGGAGGCCCGATAGGCGGGATAAAAGCCGAAGAACATGCCCACGAACGCCGAAAAGAGGAAGGAATAGACGGCGCTCGCCGGCTGAATGACGATCGGCCAGCCCTTCAGCACTCCGATCGCCTCCGCGCCCGCGATGCCGACGATGACGCCGATTGCGCCGCCTACCGTCGAGAGCACCACCGATTCGAGCAGGAACTGCGAGAGGATATTGACCGGCGTGGCCCCGATGGCCATCCTCAGCCCGATCTCCTTGATACGCTCGGTGACCGAGACGAGCATGATGTTCATGATGCCGATGCCGCCCACGAGGAGCGAAATCGCCGCGACGGCGGTGAGGAGCACCGTCATCAGCCCCGTCACCGAGCCGATCGTGTTCATGATCTCGGTCGTGTCGCGCATCTCGAAGTCGTTGTCCTGATAGTCGGCGAGATGGTGCCGCTGACGCAGGAGCGAGGCGATCTCCCGCTTCGCCTCGTCGAGATTGTCCATCGTGACGAGTGAAATGTTCATCATGTTGATGTTCCGGAACTTCGAGCGCTGGAGATAGCGCTGCACCGCCGTGTAGGGCGCCATGATCACGTCGTCCTGATCCTGCCCCCAGTTGTTCGCACCTTTCGAGCCAAGCACGCCGACGACGCGGAAGGTCATCGCCCCCAGCCGGATGGTGCGTCCCACCGGCTCATCGTCGGCGAAGAGATTGGCGCGCACGGTGGTGCCGATCACGCAGACGCGCGCGGCCCGCCGCTCCTCCTCCTCGGTGAAGAACCGCCCCTCCCCCACCGTCCAGTTGCTGATGAAGGTGATGTCGGTGCCCACGCCCTGCACGTTTCCCGACCAGTTCTTCGCGCCGTACATCATCTGGACGTTCGCGCGCACCTGGGGGCTCACCGCCTGGACGAGGTGCGGCAGCTCCTTCTTCACCGCCTCGGCATCGCCCGCCGTCATCGTCTGCCCCTGTCCCATCCCCACCGAGACCGCCCCGCGGTTGTTCCGCTCGGGAAAGACCATCACGAGGTTATTGCCCATCGACGAGATCTCGGCGACCATCATCGTCTGCGCGCCCTGGCCGATCGCCATCACCGCGATCACCGCCGCAATGCCGACGATGATGCCGAGACAGGTGAGGAGCGAACGCGTCTTGTTGCGGAAGATCGCCCGGAGCGAAACCTTGAAGATCATCCAGAAGTTCATTGCCCGTCGTCCTTGATGATATGCCCGTCGCGCACCACCACATGGCGCTTCGCATACGCCGCGATGTCGTCTTCGTGGGTCACCATCACGATGGTGATGCCTTCGTTGGAAAGCTCCGTGAAGAGGTTCATGATCTCGACCGAACTCCGGGTGTCGAGATTGCCCGTGGGCTCGTCGGCGAAGAGGACCGGCGGCTCGTTCATCAGCGCGCGCGCGATGGCGACGCGCTGCTGCTGGCCGCCCGAGAGCTGGGCGGGCGTATGGGTGCCGCGGCCGCCGAGCCCCACGCGCTTCAGGAGATCCAGCGCCCGCCGCCGCCGCCGCGCATGGGTGAGCCGCCCAAGATAGAGGTCGGGGGGTTCCACGTTCTCGGTGGCGCTCGGGCGGGGCAGGAGGTTGAAGTTCTGGAAGACGAAGCCGAGCTTCCGGTTGCGGATATGCGCAAGCTCGGCGGCCGAACGCCGCGCCACCTCGATGCCGTCCAGCAGATAAGAGCCGCGCGTGGGCGTATCAAGACAGCCGAGGATGTTGAGCAAGGTGGATTTGCCCGAGCCCGACGCGCCCATGATGGCCACGAACTCGCCTTCGTCCACCGTCAGCGAAACGCCGTCGAGGGCGTTCACCGGCTCTTCGCCGAGCGCATAGACCTTGTAGAGGTCGCGAATCTCGATGAGCCGGCTCATTTCTTCGGTTCCGGCGCCGTACCCTTGGTGCCGCGCTTGGGCATCTTGGGCATGAACGGATTCTCCGCGCCCGCCTTGGGCGCCGCCTGCCCGGCGATGGGATAGCCCACGATCGCCTCGCGCCCTTCCAGCTCCACTCCCTCGGCGGCGACGGCGGTGATGGAATCGTTGGAAACGCCCTCGGTGACGAGCACGCATTCGAGCGTCCCGTCCGGGCGCGCGAACCAGAGCTTGCGCCCCCGCGGCACTTCGCCCGCGACCTTCGCGAGATCCGCGGCGTTCGGCCGGAAGCGCAGCGCGGCAGAGGCGACGGCCACCACGCCCTCGGCGCGGCCGGTCTCGATCTTCAGGGTCGCGGTCATCTGCGGGAAGAGCATCTCCCCGGGGTTCTCGGCCTCGATGATCACGGGATAGGTGACCACGTTGTTGGTGGTCGTCGCCGCCCGCCGCACCTGCTTGACCCGCCCGAAGAACGGACGGCGGTAGGCATCGACGGTGAAGGAGACGCCCTGCCCCACCTGGATCGAGCCGATGTCGGCCTCAGGAATCGTCGCCTCCACCCAGATCGTGGTGAGGTCTTCGGCAATGGTGAGGACGGGAACGGCGTTCATCGAGGAAACGACCGTCTCGCCTTCCTCGACCTTGCGGTCGATGACCGTGCCGTTCACGGGCGAACGGATGGTGCAATAATCGAGATTGGCCTTCGCCTGCGACATCGTCGCCTCCGACTGCTCCACTGCGGCCCGGGCGCTTTCGAGCTGGGCGAGCGCGCCGTCGCGGTCTTCGGTGGCGGCATCGAGATCGGCCTCGGAGCACATGTCGCGCGCACGGAGCTTCGCCTTGCGCTCCAAGGTCTTCTCGGAGAGCACCTTCGCCGCCTCCGCCTGCTTCACCTTGGCGAGATTCATGTGGTACTGGGCGACGGCGCTGCGGTAATTCGCCTCATAGACCTGAGGATCGATGAGCGCCACCACCTGCCCGTTGGTGACCGCCGAGTTGTAGTCCACGAAAAGCTTGACGATCTTGCCGTTCACCTGCGCCCCGACGGGAATCCCGTTCGGCGAATTGCGCGGCGTCACCGTCCCCGTCGCCTCCACCGTGCGCACGATATCGGCGCGCACGATCTTCGTCGTCCGCCAGGCGGGCGCCTTCGCGCCACCGGCCGGACGCGGCAGCCCCTTTTCGCAACCGGCGACCAGCGCCAGCGCCGACAGCATCAAGACCAGTTCCTTCATTTCTCCTCCTTCACGATTTTCCGCTCGGCATAGACGGGCTTGCGGCCGACCAGCTGAAAGAGCGCGGCCTCTGCCGTCTGGCGCGTATAGAACGCCGTCACCGTGTGACCGAGCGCGGTCACGTAGTCGGAGACGGCATCGGTGTAATCGACGCGATTCGCCTCTCCGAGCTCGTATTGCTCGGAGACCTGCTCCAGATTGGCCTTCGCCTGCCGCAGCGACTCCGCCGCCGTCCGCAGCGCTTCGCGCGCCGTGTCGCGTTCGGCGATGGCGAGCTCCAGCTTCAGCGACAGCTCCTGCTCGGCGCGATCCACCTCGGCCGCCGCCGCTTTCAGCGCCACCGTCGCGCGTTCGACAGCCGTCGTCTTGCGCCAGCCCTCGAAAAGCGACTCCACCGCGTTGACGCCCCAGCGGAAATACGCGGCCGGATCCGTCCAGCTGAAGGACAGCGACGCGCTCACCTCGGGCTTCAGGTCGGCGATGGCGCGATCGACCTCGGCGGAGGCGGACCTGAGCCGCGCCCGGACGATGCGCATCGCCGGCGCATTGGTACGCGCGAAGGCGAACGCCTCGGCGACGGGATAGTCGGTGGCGGCGAAGCCCTGCATGGCATAGGACAGCGCCTGTTCGGGCCGGGCGAGGATGTCCTCGCGTACGGCCCGCGAACCGTCGAGCCCGAGCGCGCAGACGAGATCGGCTCCTGCGGTCTGCACGTCCTTCGCCGCCTTGACCGTCGCCTCCTTCGCCTGGGCGAGGTCGAGACGGGCACGGAGGATGTCGAGGTTCTTCGCCTCGCCCGCGTCTTTGAGCCGTTCGATGCGCTCCAGGTGCTGGGCGTACTCGAACTCGTTGGTACGCGCCACTTCCAGCAGCGCATCGCGGTCCATCGCCGCGAAATAGGCGGCGGCGACCTCCGCGAAGACGCGATACTGCTCGTCCAGAAGCTCCTGCTCGGCGGCAATGACGCGCTCGGCCTGGGCCTTCGCCGCGGCATCGTAGCACCCCCAGTCCCAGAGGAGGAGATCCAGCGACAGCGCCGCCGAGGCCGAGCCGCGGGTATCGAAGTCGAGTTTCTCCGAGAGCGAAAACGGTTCGCCGGAAGCGGAATAGCCGCCTGAGAGCGCCAGCCGTACGGAGGCAAGCGGATCGGACCAGTTCTCGAGGAGCGGTGCATCGGCGGCGAGCTCGCGGAGCTTCAGGCGGGCGTCGCGGACGGCGAGCCGGGAGACGGCGACCGAAGGCCGGTTGGTGAGGGCGAAATCGACGAGTTCCGCGAGCGAACTGCCGCAGAGGGCGATGCGGGCGGACGCGGCGGATTGGGCGGCGTCATTGCCCCTGGGGGCGACGGCGCGCTGGGTTTCGTGGGCGCGCGAGATCGTAGCGCAACCGGCCAGAAGCAGTGCGGAAGCCGCAAAAGATGTCAAAAAAACTCGTTTCGTCATATTTGGGGTATTATACCATTTCACATTCACGTACGGTATAGGGAATTCGCCCCCCGAATTCTGACAGGAATTTTCCGACCCCAATTCGCTTCGCCAATTCATCAAGACTGATGCTGGGTGTCTCACGGAGACATTCAACTTGAAATAATCTATTTTGATACTGAAACCGAAATTAGACACCTGTGGAATAGAAAACGGAACGAAGTCCGAAAACCGCTTCACACTCGATTTTCGCCCCTTGCGGACACGCCCAAACCGCCCTTGAGTGGTCCCTATTCGCCCTCAAAACCGCCTCTCCGCATAAATGTTCCGTTTTTCTTCCGTCAGGTGTCAACGATTCTTAGCCCGTATCAGAATCCTAAAATATGTTGGCTTGCCATTTAGCATAAGATCTTTGCCATCGTCTCCCTTGCGAAAACGCACAAGTTCAAATTGCTCCGGACAATACTTGTCGAGAAAAGTAATCGGCACCCCCATCAACCCTTTGTAGTCTGATGGGATCGCATCCGTGTGCGGAACTTCAATGGCATCGCAATTGTCATATTTAGCATATCCAATCGACCGAACATCTCGATGTCTTGAGCTCTTAACATTTTCTTTTTCCGTCATCAGCTTAAGAGGTTGATGGCGTCGTCCATGATCAATATTGGTTAACCACAAGCATCCGTTAGAAGCAATTATATGGTTTCCATTTTCATCAATGCCGGTCTCCGTACCATACAACTCATAGTCATCAGGAACGATAAAACCCGAAATCCATCGCCCAATACCATGTCCCAACCAGACCGAATCCTTCATGATATAAGGATAGACTTCCTTATAGGAAATGCAATTCACATTTCCAATGATCAGAAACTTTTTTTGCGAGGACATGATCCAAGTGAAAAACTGCCTGAAAAGTGAAAAAGGAGGATTGGTGATAATCACATCAGATTGCTCGCACAATTCCGCGACTTCATCGCTTCTAAAGTCTCCATTCCCCTTTAGTTCCGCGCATTTGATCTCCGATAGTGGCCTATCCTTGACCGCCCCATCGGTGCCATCATAATCAAACAGCACTCCCTTCCCGTTAGCGTTATAGCAAGTGCAAATGAGACGTTTAATGCCAAACCTCTTAAAGTTATCAAGGAAGTAACGATTGAAATTACTTTTCCTTGGATTGTCGCAAGGCAAATAAATCACTTTCCCACGAAAAACATCCGTATCAAACTCATAATAAAGATCAAGCTCGCGTTTGATGTCCGCGTATTGCGTATAAAATTCATCGCGTTTAGCTGCCTTGGCTGCAGCAAGATTCTTCTTGCAATCCTTTCTTGATTTCAAGTCAGTCTTGTCAACATCCTCTGGACGACTATTTGAAGCGCATTCTATTGACTCAGACACCCGATCTTCATTCACGGATGGAATTGCAAAAAAACCTTCGTTGGTAAACGCGATGCTACCAATAAGGGCGAGCTGGCATGATCTTCTCACGGCAAATTCATCTCTACTTTCAATCGACATATCCTTCCGCGACACGAGACTTATCGCGCCCCCGACAATTGTTTGAAGAGATCGCGTCCAAGCATCTGCAATGATGTCCTGGCAACCTCTATCATCACATTTTTCATTTCGGTTTCCTCCCATTTTCCACCATCGCTTTGCGTGTAGATCGAAGCGGCCTGAAGCATAATACTCACATCATCATGCAGAACAATCCTGTTCTTGCAAAGATTAGTATTAATAGGCAACCCGAAATTGGCTGCCGTCAAACGATCAAGCCGATTGAGTGCCCCTGAATTGTATTGCAGTGTCACAACTCTACCATCAGGGCGGGCTACGGAAATATTATGCGTAAGAAAATTTGACCCTTCCAAGAATAACACATACGGAAAATACGACTCGGCAAGCATCAAGTTACCGATTTCCGCAATGTTTTTATGGGCTCTTTCAATGGCATTTCCTGCGACCATCAGATCCTGATCTGAATTTTTGCCGACCAAAACACCTGCCTTTATATTTTCGATATCCTTACCCTGATGCTTGGCTTCTGACACAAGGACTACGCGCCATTTACCCTTGTCGTCTCTGACTTCGACCAAGCCGCCGTCCGGCTTAATCTTTGACTCAGGAACAAATAATGTTTGGCCCAGCGCGGCATCTACGCGACGCAGTGCTTCATTGATTTCCCGTTTGGAGACTTCCTCCCGATAGCGAAATGTCAGTGAAGGAAATTCTGTCTTTAGTACTTCGCAAACCAGTTTCGAAACGGTCGACACTTCTAAATCATGAAGTTTGGCTTCATCGCCAAATATTCCTATTGCTCCATGTGTCTTCAAATGTTGTTTCGTGAGACGTGTGGATTGAACTTTTTTAGCCATTGTCGGCCTCCTTCACAATTTCGACGATCGCATCAATCGCATCTTGGGCAGAAAATAGCGGATCGTAAGTTAGATTGGGTTTGCCATCAAAGTCACATTCAAAATAACGCGCCAACACTGCTTTAATCTTTTTCATTGCAAAATCCTTCACATTTCACGACCGGCGAGATTGACTTTCACGTCACCACCATGCAACTTGATGTTCAATGATAACTCTCCACCTAATGCGGAAGCGATCTTCTGCAATGTTCCCACTCGCAGGTTGCCACCTTTCTCGAAGGATGCGTAAGCAGGTTGAGATACATTTAGCTTCTCGGCCATTTGGCATTGGGTCAAACCGGCTTGCCGACGGATCTCGGAAAGTGTGTATTCACGGTGCAAAGTATCGGCATCTTCTTTGATGCGCTTGCGCCGTTCAGCTGGCATTTCAGCCATAAGTTCTGACCATGGATGACGTCCACTCATTTTC